>JAYTGN010000368.1:0-21126 GCA_043733485.1 Gemmataceae bacterium | reverse complement strand
CGCCGAACGCATCAAGTTGACCCGCTTCAAGGTCGAGAGCTACGCGGCACTCCTCGCCGACGAGAAGGACCGACTCGACCGGGCCCTGCAATCGACCGTGACCCGACTCCGGGCCAAGGTCGCCGTCCTCGCCGAACCCGTTCCCGCGTGACCCTTCCACTTCAGGAGACCCCATGATCTCGATCTCGCGATCGCTCGGCCGCGATCTTCGCGCCGCGATTCGGAAACTCGGCACCAGTCGCTCGGCAACGCCCCCGCCGATCGAACTGATGGCCGGCCGCGGCGGCCTCACGATCTGCTCCACCGGCACCGACGTGTCGGTCTCCGTCCACGTTCCCGGACGGTTCCCCGAGGCCCGGTTGCTCGTGCCCGCCGCCGCACTCGCCGACTGCGAAGGTCGGGACGATCGGCTTGTCACCTTCCGCGCCGGTCGTTCCGGTCGGATCGCCGTCGACTGGACCGAGGCTGGCCAGCCGCGGAACCGGGAGTATCCGACTCCGGCCAGCGGCCTACCGTTCCCGAAGCCGCCGACCCGGTTCGCACCCACTTCAGGCGAGTTGCTCCACGCCCTCGACGCCGCGGGTCGCGTCACCGCCAAGGACTCGGCTTCGCGTTACGTCTTGAACGGCATTCAGCTTCGTGGTTCCGGCGAGATCGTCGCCACCGACTGCAAACAACTCCTGCTCCGCGACCCCAAGCCATGCCCCTCTTCCCGAGCATCCGGAACTGAGCGATTGAGGAGCGTGACCAAAGGCAAATCGTGGCAGTTATCAGGCAGTTAAAACCCCGGAAAGGGCGGAAAAAGCGTAAGCGTCCCGTGAACCGGTGAAGTTGATGTCTTGTGTCCCATCGAGCATCAACGTGGTTAATAGTAGGGACTGTATTCACTATCATCTGCTTGTAGAGCAGTATTCATCGGACATCTCGACGTGAGGGCTGTCATGGCGGCCGGCTCGCTCGACGGCCCTGGCGAGTTCACCACCACGCAATGGGGCCTCGTCGTTCGGGCTCGCGGGTCCGGCGACGCGTCGCGCGAGGCGCTCGGCGAACTCATTCGCACCTACTGGTATCCGGTCTACGCCTATTTTCGCCGGAAGACCGGTGCGTCCGATCGCGCGGAAGATCTCACGCAAGGGCTGTTCACGCACCTGCTCGACGGGGCGGCGCTGGCAAACGTCGACCCCGGCCGCGGCCGGTTCCGATCGTTCTTGATCTCCTGCTGCGAGAACTACCTACTCAACGACAACGCGCGGCTCGCGGCCCACAAGCGCGGCGGCGGCGTCGTGCCGCTGTCGCTCAACCTCGCGACCGCGGAGGGCCGCTACCGCGTCGAACCAGTGGATCACCTCAGCGCGGAACGGGTCTACGCCCGCAGTTGGGCGTTGGACCTGCTCGGCGCGGCCCTCAACGATCTTCAAGCCGAATACGCGACCGCCGACAACACCGGCCTCTTCGAGCAACTCCGCCCAACCCTGACCGCGACCGACGACGCGCCGGCTTACTCCGAGGTCGCTGCAGCGTGCGGGATGAGCGTGGCGGCCGTCAAGAAGGCCGCGCAGCGGCTGCGCCAGCGCTACGGGGACGCTCTCCGCCGCCGGATCGCGGAAACGCTCGCCGACGGAGAGAGCGTCGACCAGGAAATCGCGGAGCTGTTTGCGGCACTGGCGGCTCGTTGAACGCGGCTGAACTTTTTTTGGGAATGTGTGTCACCTTCGCGGCGGGAATCTGTTCTCATTGGTAGATCGTGGAGGAGAAGCCGTGATCGCGTTGAAGAGTTGCCCGCAGTGCTCCGGCGGCATCCCCGTCGCGGCACCCGAGGGACTGTGCCCGACATGCCTCTTGCGGCTGGCCGCGGTTGGCACTCCGCGGCCCGACGAGACGCCGCGGTCGCAGGGCTTGGATTCGACCGGATTCCATCGCCCCGAGCCGACCAACGCGACCACCGCGGAACATGCACAACACGACACCAACGGCACGGCGTGGCCCGCGCGCGACGCGAAGCCGACACGGCAGGTGCCGGCGGTACTCGGGACCCTGGACGTGTTCGAGGAGATCGGCCACGGCGGCATGGGCGTGGTCTACCGGGCGAGGCAGCGGCTCGCCAACCGCGAGGTCGCGGTCAAGGTTCTCGCCGGCGCTTTGGCCGCGCGCGGTCGCGCCGCCGAGCGATTCTCGGGCGAGATCGAGGCGCTCGCGAAACTGCGGCACCCGAACATCGTCGAGGTCTACGAGGTCGGCGAGGATTCCGGCTGCATCTACTTCTCGATGGAACTCGTGCGCGGGGGGACGCTGGCGTCTCGCGCGAAGCGCCAACCGCTCGAACCGGCCGAGGCCGCGGCGATGGTCGAGCAACTCGCCGTGGCCGTTCACGCGGCGCATGTGGTCGGCCTGCTCCACCGCGACATCAAACCCGCCAACGTGCTGCTCACCGCGGAGGGCGCGCCCAAGTTGTCGGACTTCGGACTGGCGAAGTGGATGGATCGCGAGGACGGGCTCACCGAAACCGGTGCGGTGCTGGGCACGCCGAGTTACATGTCCCCGGAACAGGCGGTCGGATCCCAGCACGGCACGCTCGGGCCGCCGACCGACGTCTATGGGTTGGGGGCGACGCTCTACGAGTTGCTCACCCGACGTCCACCGTTCCGGGGTGCCAGCACGTTCGAGACGCTCCAGCAGGTGATCTACGAGCCGCCGGTGCCGCCGCGTGTGCTAAACCCGGCGGTGCATCCGGATCTCGATGCGGTGTGCCTGAAGTGCCTGGAGAAGGATCCCGCCCGCCGCTACGCCACGGCGCAGGAATTGGCGAACGACATTCACCGCTGGCGAATTGGCGACCCGACTCGCGCCCGGGGGCTGGCATTGCCGCGGCGGGTCTGGCGTGTGGTGCGGCGGCGGGCGAAGTGGTTCGCGGCGGCCGCCGCGCTTGCCGCCGCCGTCGTGTTCGGGATTTTCATCGCGACCGAGAAGGGTCCACTCCGGGCCGAAGAGGCCATGAAAGCGCTCAAACGGGGCGAAAAGGTGACGTTTATCGGCGAGTCCGGCGCGCCGGCGATGCATCGCTGGGCCGTGGGCATTGGCGAAGCTGGTGAGCAAGGTGCGGGGAAACAGTTCATGGCGTACGTAGTGGAAACCGGCCTCCTCGAGTTGGTGCCGGATTCTCAGACCGACCGGTTTCGTTTCTCCGCGGAGTTCCAAATTGATACCTCGGTCACGAGTCGAAGCACTGCCGGACTTTATTTCGCCCATCGGAAAAGCGTTCTCGGCGACAGGATGGCCGTGGATCGGGCCGTGGTCGTGGACTTCACCGACGATCACTTGTCTTATGGTCCAGTCTACCGCCTGAAGGGTCCCCAAGAAGGAGAGCCGGATGCGTTCGATCAGGTTTCGGTCCGTGACATGCTGTATTACGTGCCGCCAACAACCGGCGGGATCATACCGTACTTCTATCCAATAGGCTCCCTGCGGGTTGTGGATCCGACCCACCCGAATGGAAATAAGATTCGGAAGGCCATCCCTTGGCGGCAGATTGTCGCGACAGTGGAACCCGACGAAATACGCGTGGAGTGGCGTGACCCGGATGGCACCTACCGCCCCGTCGGCATTCCGGTATATGGGAAGCCGCCTCGGCCGGCGATCCCGACAGGCCCGACGAGCGACCTGCCAAGGCTGGAGCTTGATTATCGACAGCTTCTGAAACGAGTTTTTCCGGACAGCGATACCAGCAAATTCGCGCCGTACAGCCCGCGCGGCGGCGTCGGACTCTACGTGTACGACGCGCGGGTGTTCTTCCGCAACGTGGTGATCGAACCCCTGGCCCCAAAGGCAAACCCTTAACCCCTTGAACAGGAGCAAGCCCATGCAACCACCACCCAAAGGCGACCCGGTCTTCTCGATCGTCGCGCCCGCAAACGGATCCGTTCTCGGCCCGACGTTCAGCGTCAACGGCTCGGGCCCGCCGAATATGACCAACATCAACGCGAGGGTCGGCAACAGCTCGCAACCCACGATGCAGCAGCCGAGCGGCTGCTGGGAGGCGATCTTCAACATGGCGACGGGAACCTACGCCGTGTCGGCCTCGTCGAGCGCCGGCAACGCGACGCCGGGCGCCATCTCGGTCACCGTCGATGGCAGCCCTGGGATCTCCATCGGGACGGTGACACCGCCCCCCGGGCCGATGATGGACGGAGCTGGGGATCCCCAAACCAACCCGTGGTCCGGCTGGAAGATCACGGGGCTGTACAACCCCGCGGTGATCAAGAAAGTGTGGATCTACCTCACCCACAAGGGGGAGGATGTCAAGGTGTTTGGTAACACAGCCTGGGGGGAAGCCTCTCTCGGTGCAAACGGCACCAACACATGGTCGCGCGACCTCGGCTTCGTGCCTCAGGGCTTCCGCGGGAACGGGTTCCTCATCCACTACAACGCGCACCGGCTCAACGACCAGATCGTCCACGGTACGATCCTGAACTTCTTCAACGGGCCACCCGCAACGAGTTCGTGATCTACGTGGGCTTAAACGGCCGCACTCGTCGGGCCACGAGCGACATTCCCGTGGCCGGCGACGAATTCCCCTTGGGCACAACTTACCTGGGAAGTATCTGGGTCAGTGAGAGACCCGACAGTGCATCGACCAGCGCCTCCAGCAATTTCATCCCAACGACTTCGTTGGTCCAGACTTTGACCTTCAGAATCGTGGAGACCGCATCGCTCTTGATGACCTGCGTGGATTGAGCCGCCTCGGCTCGCGGCGGATGGATGAACTGCTCGCGGCAACGCGATTACGCTTCCTGACCGGCCTGCCATCCGGTACGATCGGCCAAGAGAGAATATCATCCGACTCCGGCTCACCCGCGCGCCTCACTACCCAAACGTGGTCATGTTCAACCTGTCGCCCGGGTCGAAGCCGACGAGCATCCGCTGGTTAGTCGTGGGGTTGTTGATGGGGTTGGCGTTCCTCGCGCACTTCAACCGCCTGGGCATGTCCGTTGCGGGGAAGGAACACTTCATCGGCCCGGACCGGATGTCCGCCGAGCAGATGGGGCTTGTGTATTCGGCGTTCCTGTTCGTCTACACGCTGGGGATGCTGCCCGGCGGCTATCTGATCGACCGCTTCGGACCTCGCCGGGCGATGACCGCGATGGGCGTGGGTTTGGGGGTTTGCTCCGCCCTGACCGGCTCGCTCGGCTGGATCGGGCTCGCGATTCCCGCGCTGTTCGTCCCACTGCTTGCGATCCGCGGGATCGCCGGGGCGGCGAGCGTCCCGTTGCACCCTGGGGCTGCCCGTACCGTGTCGCTCTGGACGCCGCTCACCGAACGATCCACCGCGAATGGGTTGGTGACAGCCGGGGCGGTCATCGGAATCGCATCGACGTACCCCGTGTTCGGATGGTTGATGGATCGCGTCGGTTGGCCGGCAGCGTTCGTCGTCGCTGGGTCCGCCCTCGTGGTCCTGAGCCTCGTCTGGGCTGCGCTCGTCGCCGATGCCCCAGCCGCGCACCCGTGGGCGAATGACGCCGAGCGCGCCCTCGTCTCCGCCAGTGGGAACCGGCCGGCCCGGACTCGAGCCACGGCCGGCGACATCATCAAACTGTTCACGAACCGGGGCCTGGTGTTGCTCACCCTCAGCTACGGCGCCCTCAGCTACCTGCAATACATGTTCTTTTACTGGATCGAATACTACTTCGGAGAGATCTTGAAATTGCCCGATTCGGAGAGCAGGAGGGCCGCGTTCATCGTCACCCTGGCGATGGCGGCCGGGATGGCCGGCGGCGGGTGGGTGGCCGACCGGTTGAGTCGCCGGTTCGGCTTTCGCTGCGGATGTCAGGTGGTGGGAATCGTGGGCATGGGGGCGAGCGCCGGCCTGAGCTTGCTGGGCCTGACGATGGCCGACCCGGATGCGATCGTGACGTGCTTCGCCCTGTCGATGGCCGCGCTGGGGTTGTGCGAGGGGGTGTTCTGGAGCATGGCGCCGGCCCTGGCGCCCCGGAATGGGGGTCTGGCTGGCGCGGTCGCAAACACGGGCGGGAACGCCGTCGGCGCGCTCGCCCCAGTGCTCACCCCACTCATCGGTCAGGCCTTCGGCTGGGACGTGGCGGTCATCGTCGCGTGCGCGATTTGCGGCCTCGGCGCCTTGCTCTGGTTGGGTGTACGTCCGGTCGAAACCACTGACAGCGACGCCGATAAGGACGCCTCGGGAATGTAACCGCGCTGGTCGTTACTTCGTTGCGCGGCTGCCCGATCCGATCCGGGCGGTGACTTCGATTTCGATCCGGATCCGCGGGTCGCCTAACTGGGCCGCGATCATCGTCGCCGCGGGGCGGGCCTCGCCGAAGTACCGCCGCAGGATCGGCCAGCACTCCTTGAACTCCTCGGCCACCGGCAGCACGTACACCACCCGTACCACGTCCGCGAATGACGACCCGGCCTCGGTGAGCGCCGCGCCGATGTTCTGCAGGCATTGCTCGGTCTGCTCGACCAGACCCTCGGGAATTGTCATGGCCGTGTAGTCGAATCCGCATGTGCCGGAGACAAACACCCACTCCCCGTCCACCACGGCGCGGGAGTATGCGATGTCCCGCTCGAACGTCGAACCTGAACTGATAAGCCGTCGAGTCATCACGACCTCGGGTATGAGAGTTCAACGACTTACGCCATGATGTCCGTTATCACTCGGCCGGCCACGTCGGTCAGGCGGAAGTCGCGGCCGGCCTGGCGGAAGGTCAGCTTCTCGTGGTCGAGGCCAAGAAGATGCAGGAGGGTGGCGTGCAGGTCGTGGATGTGGACTTTGTCTTCCTCCGCGAACCATCCGTAGTCGTCCGTCGATCCGTACCGGAACCCAGCCTTCACCCCGGCCCCGGCCATCCAGACGGTGAACCCCTCGGGATTGTGGTCGCGTCCATCGTTGCCGCCGCCTTCGACCGTCGGCGTCCGACCGAACTCCCCACCCCACAGCACCAGCGTGTCCTCCAGCATCCCGCGGGCCTTCAGGTCCTTCAATAGCCCGGCGATCGGGCGGTCGACTTCCCGCGCGTTCTTGGCATGCGTCTTTTTCAGGTCGCTGTGCTGATCCCACTGGACCATTCCGTCGCTGTGGGTGACCTGGACGAAGCGCACCCCGGTCTCGGCGAACCGCCGGGCGAGGAGACACTGTCGGCCGAACGGGGCAGTCACTGGATCGTCGAGGCCATACAGGGCGTGCGTCTTCGCCGACTCCTTCGAGATGTCTTCGATCGCCGGTAGGGCCTTCTGCATCCGGAAGGCCAACTCGAACGACGCGAGCCGACCTTCGAGGGCCTGGTCCGCGCCGGATTTGGCGAGGTGGTCGCGGTTCACCTCGGCGAGAAGGTCGAGCTGCTGGCGCTGGACGGCCGGCGGCAGTTGACCCTTGACGTACCGCACCTTGGCTTCGGTAATGGGGATACTGGCGTTGCCGATTGGCACCCCGGAACAGGCGGCTGGGAGGAATGCCGAGCCCCAGTTGTTCGCACCGCCGTGGGCCAAGGTCGGGCAGATGGTGATATACCCGGGCAGGTCGCGGTTCTCGGTTCCCAATCCGTAAGAGACCCAAGCTCCCATGCTCGGGCGCACGAAGTTCTCGCTCCCGGTGTGGAGCTTGAGGATCGCCCCTCCGTGGGCGGGGTTGGTGCCGTGCAAGGAATGGATCATGCACAGGTCGTCCACGCATCCGGCGACGTGCGGGAACAGGGCGCTCACGGGAAGGCCGCTTTGCCCGTGCTTTTTGAACGCCCACGGCGACTTGAGCAGGGTGCCGGTCGGGGCAAAAGCGACTCGCGGCCGCTTCCCCGGGAACGGCTTGCCGTGGTCGCGATCGAGCAGCGGCTTGGGGTCGAACGTGTCGAGGTGCGACGGACCGCCCGTCATGAACAGGAAGATGACGCGCTTGGCCTTGGCTGGGTGATGCGGCTTCTTCGGTGCGAGCGGATCCGGGAGCGGCTTCGGGATATCGGCCGCGCGGGCATCCTGCGCGAGCAGGTCGGCAAGCGCGAGGAACCCGAACCCGAGGGCGGACTCTTGCAGAGCCCGGCGGCGGGAGATCGGTTGCGCGGGGGCCGGGAACATGGTGGGTTGCTTCATGGCGGAATCCAGTCGGCCTCAGTTCACGTACACGAACTCGTTCGCCGCCAGTACGACCTGGCAAACGATCGCCCACGCCTTCGCCCGCCGGGTCGGTGCATCTTTGCCCTCCGCAGACTCCTCGAACCTCGCCGCCGCGAGGGCCAGCCGCGATTGTTCCGACGGCGTCGGTGGCCGGCCATAGGCCGCGAGGTAGAGCGCCCGCACCCGGCCAGCGTCGTCGAGGTTCTTCGCGGAAAGAAGCGTGGTCGCCAGCGCGGCTGCCGACTCCGTGACGAGCGGGCTGTTCATCCAGAAAAGTGCCTGGGTGGCGACGGTCGTCGTCGAGCGGTCACCGGACATCACCGTTGCATCGGGCGCGTCGAACAACTGGAACACGTCATACAGGTGGTTGCGCACTACTGGCAGGTAGAGCGACCGTCGGCGACTCTCGTATGTCGTGCCGTCCTTCGAGGTGTGGTCGAAAAGGAACTCGCGGTTCTTGACGTGGGTGATGGCCGGGCCCCCGCGCGTGCGGTCGAGCCGCCCGCTCACGGCCAAGATCGAGTCGCGCATCTCCTCGGCTTCGAGCCGACGCGGGGGAAATCGCCACAGTAGCCGGCCGTCCGGGTCCGTAGACACTGCGGTCGGGTCGGGAGTGGCGCCCATCTGATACGTCGCGGACTGCATCAACAGCCGGTGCATTTCTTTTACCGACCACTTATTTCGCACGAATTGCGTGGCCAGCCAGTCGAGCAATTCCGGGTGCGTGGGCTTGTCGCCGAGCAGGCCGAAGTTATCGACCGAACGGACCAGTCCCTGCCCGAAGTGCCAGCGCCAGATTCGATTCACCATCACCCGAGCGGTGAGCGGGTGATTCGATTTCGTCAGCCAATCGGCGAGTTCCAGCCGGCCGCTTCGATCGGGTGGAATGGGCGACTGCTTGTCACCGGCAAGCACGACCGGAAACTGGCGGGGGACCGGCTTCCCAGGCTTGAGGTGGTTGCCGCGGGCGAGCAGCGGGGTGTCGGTCGCCTTCCCCTCGACCACACCCATCGCACTCGACACGTCTGGGGCGGCCTTCTCCCGCTTCGCCAGTTCGGCCATTGTCTCGGCCAGTTCCTTCTTCGACGGCTCGTCCGCCTTTCCGGTCAGCAACTTGATCTTGTCCTTCAACTTCGTCACCGTTGCGTCGTGAGCGGCCTTTTGCTCCGCCTCCGCCGGCGTCGGGATCGGGTTCTCGTGCCAGCGGGCGATCTTGGTGAACGAGTCCATCGTCCGGGTACTGGTGAAGATGCCGGCGAGGGCCGTGTAGTCCGCCAAGGTCAAGGGATCGAATTTGTGGTCGTGGCAGCGAGCGCACCCGACGGTTAGGCCGAGGAACGTCCTGCCGAGAGTATCGACTTGCTCGTCCACAATGTCGAGGTCCATCTTCCGTTCGTCCACCTCGGCCAACACCTTCGGCCCGAGTGCGAGGAAGCCGAGGGCAGTCAGGCGCTCCCGTCGGGTGTCGGGGTCCGCTGTGGGGAGGAGGTCGCCCGCGATCTGCTCGCGAATAAAGTCGCGGTACGGCTTATCGGCATTGAACGCCGCGACGACGTAATCCCGATAGCGCCACGCATTCCCGTGAGCGATGTTTTCGTCGAGGCCGTTGCTATCCGCGTATCGGGCCACGTCGAGCCAGTGTCGGCCCCACTTTTCCCCATAGGACGGAGATGATAACAGTCGGTCCAACACCGCGGTGAACGCTCCAGGTGACGTGTCCGCCAGGAAGGCGTCGATTTCGGCCGGTGTCGGCGGCAAGCCAGTGAGGTCGAAAGTGGCGCGGCGGATCAGGGCCCGCTTCTCGGCCGGGGGTGCGGGGCGGAGGCCAGCCGCTTCCAACTTCGCGAGTACAAATCGGTCGACCGGCGAGCGGACCCACGCCGCATCTTTCACCGCTGGCAGGGCTGGATCGGCGACGGGCACGAAAGCCCAGTGCTTCGCCGGGTCCGGATCGGCGGCCGGTGTAGGACTGGGTAAAACGAGCCAAAAGCCGACTAGCAGCACAAAGAGGCGGGCGGAAGTCATGCACGCACTCGATAGGGAGGATGCGGGTGGGAGACTACGACAGACAGTATATCGTTAGGGGTGATAAGGTGGGTGAAGATTACCCCTAACTCACACCAGGTCCGGGTGGTGCTGCGAATATACCGATCCCCTCCGCTCCACCCGCCGTCGACCGCACGGCGAAGCCGTAGTGCCGCAAGACGGTGTCCAATATCCTGACGACCCTGGCCCTTCGTACCACCAAGATGACGGGTCGCCTGGAAACCGTGAACCGGCAGAACAAGCCGTCCAACTCGTCCGGGTCGGTGGGCTTCTGGAGGTAGCCGACCTCGCCCAGCAAGTTCTGTCGCTCGACGGCTTCGCCGACGGCGGAAAGAATGACGACCGGGATCGAGGCGAGCCGTGCGTCCTGCCGCTGGAGTTCCCGAAACTCCCTCCCGTTCATAACGGGCGTCATGAGGTCGAGGAGGATCAGGTCGGGCGGCGGGCCGGTTTTCAGTAGTCCGAGCGCCTCCTTGTTACTCGGGGCGACTGCGTCGGTATGCCCTGAACCCTGGCAGAAGTGCAAGGGGTCGGCATTCAGCGGCTCGACAAGGGCTTGGGCCCTTGTTCGAGACGCTTCTTAAAGAACCAACAATTCCCCGTTCCGCAAGCGTCAGGTCGCTGGCCGAATCCAAGAGGTTCGCCCCCTCATCGTCGCGAATCGACGAATTACTGACGACGCGGTCTGGCGCCGCCATTTCTCTCAGGGGTCATCAGGGGTCATGGTTTCACTCGCTTCGGGAAAGGCGGTTGATCGTTCTTCTGAGGCGGGTTCTTCTTCAAGGCCTCCAACGCCAATTCGATCGCTTTCTCCAGTTGCGGATCCTTGCCGGCGATCGCATCCTTGGGCGTCAACTCCACGTCGAAGTCCGGCGGCACGCCGACGTTCTCGACCCCAAACCCTTCCTTGGGCGTCCAGAACGCCAGGTTCGGAGCGGTCACTTGCCCGCCGTCCATGAGTGTCGGGAAGCCGAGGACTCCGACGAGTCCGCCCCACGTCCGCTTGCCGACGAGCGGCCCGATCTTGTACTCGCGGAACATCCACGGCAACAGGTCGCCGCCCGAACCGGCCGTCTCGTCGATCAGCATCACCTTCGGTCCAAAGATAGCGGCCCCTGGCGTACGGAAACTTTCGCCGTATCGAGTCGCCCAGTTGGCGGTGTAAGGCCGACGCAGCAGGTCGATGTAATAGTCGGTACCTGTCCGCCCCCGTTGAAACGCTCATCGACGATGATCGCGTCCTTGTCCACTTGCGGGAAGAAGTAACGCTTGAAGAACTCGTGCCCCTGCCCGGCCGTGTTCGGCACATAAACATAGGCCACGCGGCCGGCGGTCGCAGCGTGAACCTTCTTCAGGTTCCCTTCCACCCAGTCCATGTTCCTCAGCGACGCCTCGCTCGCCAGCGGTTCGACCGTCACCGTGTGGCTTTCCTTGCCGTCCGGGTTCGGGCCGACGGTGATCTCGATCGACTTCCCCGCCGTGCCCTCGAAGAGCGAATAGACTTCGGTCGGCGGCTTCAAATCGACGCCGCGCACGGCCAGCAGGTAGTCGCCGGGCTTCAGCTCGACGCCCGGCGCCGTGAGCGGCGCCCGCAGGCCCAGCGTCCAGTTCAGCCCGCCGTACACTTTCTTGAAACGGTAACGGTCGTTGGCGATCTCGTAGTCCGCGCCAAGCAGTCCGCCGCGGACCGTTTCTTTGTCGTAGAGACGTTCACCGAGAGCATAGCGGCTATGGCCTACGGCCAGTTCACTCAGCACCCAGCCGATGACGCGATAAAGGTCGCCGCCGCTGGTGACGTGCGGCAGGAACACCTCATACTTCTTCTTTACGGCGTTCCAGTCGGCTCCGTGCATGTTCGGGTCGTAGAAGAAGTCGCGGTTGACGCGCCACGCCTCGTCGAAGATCTGCTTCCACTCGTCGCGCGGCTCGATGCGGACTTCCACGGCTTCCAGATTCAAGCCTTCCCTCGGGCCACCCGCGACCGCCGGCGGCCCGGCCACGTCGATGATCGACCAGTTCAACGTCGGTCGTTGTCCGGGACCGGCCGGTGTACCGGCAATCGTGGCGATGAGCGCCTTCTTCTCCCGAAAGCAAGCGTGAAATCGACAACGCCCGAGGCGATCGAATCAGATTTTCGCTTACTCAGGTCGAAGCGGGACAGGGTGCCAGCAGGTAACGGGTCCGACCGCGTGGCGGAAGCCTGGAGGTAGTAGAGTTGCCCGGCCGCACCTGCCTGCAACTCCGAGAGTTCGCCCGCGGGGATGAGCAGCGGGACGACGCGCTGATCGATGCCCTCGAAGTCGATGGTGACCGCAACGGGCTCCTTGTCGGGCGGCGATCAGCGGTTCCACCGTTGCGTTCAGAACGAAGTTCAAGGCCCAGCGCAGGTTCACGGCAGTGGGCCGCGTGGCGAGCAATTTTGCGGCGGCCTCGTGTGGATCGTCGCCGCGGCGAATTGCGAAGGCCAGCCCATACGCAGCGGCCGCACCGATCAGCGGGGCACCGCGCACCCACATGTCGCGGATCGCGACCGCAACCGCTTCCGGCGTGCGCAGAATCGCCGTGACGAATCGGTGCGGCAAGTGCCGTTGGTCGATCACCTCGATGCCGCTTGCATCGGGCGCTTCCCACAACGTGCGGTACCGTTTGCCTCGAATGTTCATGCGGGCATTCTACTGCCCGAGTCCACCGTTTACCTTTCCGCCTCGCCGGGCTACTTTGAGAGCAAGACAACCTCCGGAGCCTCTCGCATGTCCCTCCGCCTCCTCATACTGCCCGCCGTGCTCGCGGCCTTCGCACCGACCGCCGTGTTCTCGCAGAAGAAGGTCGACGAAATCCTGAAGCCCGGCCCGCGGCCGAAGAAGCCGGACCTACCCGCGAGTAAGCTCCCCCTCGAGTTCATCAAGGGCGAACGCATCGCCATCGTCGGCAACAGCACCGGCGAACGGATGAGCCTCTACGGCCACTTCGAGACGCTGCTCCACCTGCGCTTCCCGGAGAAGGAACTGGTCGTCCGCAACTTCGCCCGCCCCGCGGAAGAGGTCGCCGTCCATCAGCGCTCCGGCGACTACACGAAGATCGACGACCCGCTGTACGCCTTCAACCCGGATACGTTCCTCTGCTTCTTCGGATTCAACGAGTCGTTCGCCGGCAAGGAGGGTGTCGAGAAATTCAAGGCGGACTACGAGAAGTTCATCGACGAGTACGCCGCCCGCTACCCGCGCGACGACACCAAGGCGAAGCCGCGCTTCGTGCTGATCTCGCCGATTCCGTTCGAGGATCTCGGCAACTCAGACCTACCCGACGGGAAGAAGGAGAACGAGAATCTCCTTCTCTACTACGAAGCCGCGAAGGCCGTGGCTGCGAAGCGTCAACTTGCCTTCGTGAATGCCTGGACGGTAATGGTCGTCGCTTACCAGATGGGCGGCAAACAGGGCAAGCATTACACGGTCGATGGCTGCCATCTCAATGAAGCCGGCGATCGCGTTTTGGCCGTTCGCCTCATGAGCCAACTCTTCGGGCGCGATCGTCTCGTGCCAGACGACACTGAAAAGTTCGTCAAGCTGCTCAACGCTGTGAACGACAAGTCTCTCGTCCATCAACAAGACTACCGCATGGTGAACGGCTGGTACGTCTACGGCGGGCGTCGCACTTACGACACCGAGACCTTCCCGCGCGAGTACGCCAAGTTGCGGGCGATGGCCTCCGTTCGCGATCGTCGGGTCTGGGACATCGCGCAGGGCAAGGAAGTCGCGGTGAAGCCGGACGACTCCAAGACTGGCGACCTCCACGTGCCGCCCACGCGGTTCGGCCAGCCGGGGCAGAAGTACTCCGAAGCAAACGACCTCCGCTACCTGACGCCGGACGAGTTCATCAAGAGTTGCACCGTGGCACCCGGCATGGAGATCAAGCTGTTCGCGGACGAGACGATGTTCCCGGAACTGGCCAAACCCGTGCAGATGAACTTCGACAACAAAGGCCGCCTCTGGGTCGCGTGCATGCCGAACTACCCGCAGTGGAAGCCCGGCGACCCGCCGCCCAACGACAAGCTGCTCATCCTCGAAGACACCGACGGCGACGGCAAGGCCGACAAATGCACCACGTTCTACGACAAGCTCCACTGCCCCACGGGCTTCGAGTTCTGGAACGGCGGCGTGCTCGTCATGAGCCAGCCGCGGATTCTGTTCTTGAAGGACACCGACGGCGACGACAAGGCCGACAAAGTCGAGTATCTCTGGGACGGTTGGGCCACGGACGACACGCACCATCGCGGCGGCTGGGAATGGAGCCCCGGCGGGCAACTTCACCTACTCGAAGGCATCGCGACGAGCACGACGCTGGAGACGCCTTGGGGTCCGCATCGTAGCGCGGGGAACGGCGGCGCGTACGTGATCGACCCACGCACGATGAAGGTGAAGCAGTTCTCGCTGCCCGGCATGTACAACATGTGGTGCTACCACTTCGACGAATGGGGCCAGGGCTTCGTCGGCGATGGCACCACCGCCAACCAGGCGTGGGATGTGCCACTTTCCGGCAAACAATACGCGGGCCGCAAGGGGCTGAACTTCCTCTTCGACCGCGGCGAACGCCCCAACCTCGGCAGCGAACGGCTCATCTCGAGGAACCTGCCCGACGACGTGCAGGGGCAGTTCATCTACGCCACGGTCATCACCATGAACGGGATGCCGCGCTTCACGTTGAAGGACGACGGGGCCGGGTTCAAGGGCAACCGCATCACGCCGGATTTGATTCGTTCCACGGACAAGCACTTCCGCCCGTCCGATCCGCAGATCGGCCCCGATGGCGCGTTGTGGTTCGGCGACTGGGCCAACGCCCTCATCGGCCACATGCAGTATTCGCAGCGCGACCCGAGCCGCGACCACCAGCGCGGCCGCGTCTATCGCCTCGTCGGCAAGGACAAGCCGCTCGTGAAGCCCGTGACGCAGTTTGGAAAGACCGTGCCCGAGCTATTGGAGCAGTTGAAGGAATACGAATGGCGCACGCGCTACCGGGCGCGACGCGAACTGCACGACCGCCCGGCGAGCGAGGTGCTGCCGGTTGTGAAGCAATCAGTGGAGCAACTCCAATCAATTCCCGAGGACAAACCGAGCCGCGAGAAGGCCCGCCTGCTGTGTGAGGCGCTGTGGATTCAGCAGAGCTTCCACGCGGTGGAGGGCGAGTTGCTCAAGCTCGTGCTCGCGTCCCCCATTCTCGAGGCCCGCGCCGCGGCGGTTCACGTTCTCACCGAGGAACGCGACCGCATTCCCGGTGCGTTCGCGATGTTGAAGAAGGCCGCGACCGATCCGCATCTGCGGGTTCGCACCGAAGCGATCCGCGGGCTCAGCTTCTACGGCACGTCGGAGTCGATCGATGCCCTGCTCGCGGCTTCCAAGTTGCCCATGGATTACTGGACGAAGTACACGCTGGACGCGGCGCTCGGCGCGAACGAAGAACTGTGGCGGCAGCCGTTCATTACCGGCAAGTTCACCAAGGAGTACCCCGCCGGTGCGAGCGTCATGGACGATGTGCTGAAATCGGCGAAAGCCGGAGCCGCCGCCATCCCGCACCTCAAGCTGCTGCTCGGGACCGAGCCGCAATCGCCCGAGACCAAGCAGAAGGTGATGGGCGAACTCGCCAAGCTGCCGGGCAACATCAACAACGGCCGGGCCGTGTTCGTCCGCAGTTGCACGGCGTGCCACAAGGTCGGCAACGGCGACGGTGCGGACTACGGCCCCAACCTCGCCGAGGTCGCCAAGCGGTCCATGACCCGCGTCAAGCTCATCGAGTCGATCATCGACCCGAACGCCGACGTCGAGCCGAAGTACGCTTCGACTCGAATCATTACGCTCGACGGCAAGACGATCGTCGGCCTGCTCGTAAGCGAGACCAAGAAGGAAGTGGTGATCTTCGACGGCAAGGAGAAGAAGACCGTGGCCGTGGCCGACATCGAGAGCCGCACGGTGCTGAAGCAATCGAGTATGCCCGACGGTCAGGTCGCGGCCATGTCTCCGGCGGAGTTCCTGGATCTGGTCGAGTATTTGTCCACGTTGAAGTGAGCATTGTCCATGCGCTACATCGCCGACGAAACCGCGCTGCCGATCATCTCGGCGGCGCTGCAACACGACCTCGATTCGTTCGCCTGGGCCATCGATGCCGAACTCGACGTCGACTTCGATTTCTACCGCAGCATCCTCGCCAATTCACCCGGCATCGCAATGGATGCCGGGTGCGGCACAGGCCGGCTGCTCATCGAATATCTGAAGCTCGGCTTCCAGGTCGAAGCCTGCGACATCTGCCCGATCATGGTGGCGCTGTGCAAGAAGAAGGCCGCGGCGGCGGGCTTCTCGCCCACCGTGCTGCACCTCCCGATTCAAGAACTGAACTTCCTCAACCGCTACTCGGTGATCTTCCTCGCCTGCGGCACTCTGATGTGCATCACGGACGAAGCCGAAGTCGATCTCTGCCTCACGAAGCTCTTCGAGAACCTCACGCCCGGCGGCAAGCTCGTGCTCAGCATCATGCCGCCGTCGCCGCACCACGAATTGCCCGGCCCGTTCCCTTCGCCGTGGGAACACTACTACGACGTGCAGCTTCCCGGCGACCTCGGCGAACTCACCGTCGAGTGGCGATCGACTGGCATCGACCGCGCGAACCAGATCATCTCCGAAGAGAACCGCTACCGTCTGATTCAAAATGGAACCGTCGTGCGTGAGGAACTCAGCCCCGGCAAGCACCGCTGGCACACGGCCGAGCAACTCACGGCCCGGCTTCGCCGCATCGGCTTCTCGCACATCGATGTTCACTGGGACTACGCGGCCGAACCGGGGATCGTGAAACCGGGTGCCGTCATGTGTTTCGTCGCCACGCGAGCCTAACTCGGTCTTCGCCTACAGTCGCCTTCCGTTTTAAGATGTGGGGACCGTTCCCCACGAGAACAATCCATGCCAGCCGATTCCGAAGAGGAGATCGCCGGGCTCGTCGCCCGCTTGCAAACCGGGGATCAGGCTGCGCTCGGTGAACTGTTCGACTGCCATCGGCCAAAGCTGCGGCGCATGGTGGAACTGAGACTCGATCACCGGCTCGCGGGCCGCGTGTCGGCGTCCGACGTACTGCAGGAAGCATACATCGATGCCTTGAAGCGGGTCGAGCATTATTTCGCGAAGCCGGGTCAGCCGTTCCTCGGGTGGTTGCGACTCGTGGTCGGTCAGCGGATCGCGGACGTTCATCGCGAGCACTTGGCAGGCAAGCGCGACGCGGGCCGCGAGATCGGCATGAACCGCGGCGGAACGGAAGCCGACTCGACGTGCCTCGCGAACTGCCTGCTCGGGAATCTCAGTTCGCCCAGCCAGGCCGCCCAGCGCCACGAGACGTTCGCCCTCCTCGAAGACGCACTCAACCAGATGGATTCGCTGGACCGGGAGGTACTCGCGCTGCGGCACTTTGAAGAGCTCAGCAACACCGAGACGGCACACTTGCTCGGCATTCAACCGGCGGCCGCGAGCAAACGTTACGTGCGAGCGCTCGCACGGTTGAAGGAGATTCTCGAAAGCATTCCGGGGTTCAATCGATGACATCCGACGATCGCGATCCGGTCGACGTGCTAGCCGAGGAGTTCGCCGAGCGGCTGCGCCGGGGTGAGCGGCCCTCCGTGAGCGAGTATGCTGCGGCACATCCGAAACACGCCGAGCAGATTCGTCAGGTGCTGCCCGCCGTGGCGCAAATGGAACAGTTGAAGAACTTTCGCAAGGCCGCGCCCGGGGCGAACGCGGACCACCTGCCCGATCGTCTCGGCGACTTCCGCATCGTGCGCGAACTCGGCCGCGGCGGCATGGGCGTCGTCTTCGAAGCGATGCAAGAGTCGCTCGCCCGCCGGGTGGCCTTGAAGGTGCTCGCGTCGCACGCCCAACTCGACCCCGAGCGGCGCGAGCGTTTCGTGCGCGAAGCCAAGGCTGCCGCAAGGCTTCACCACACCAACATCGTTCCGGTGTTCGGCGTCGGCGAGCAAGACGGCCTGCCTTATTACGTCATGCAACTCATCCCTGGCCACGGGCTCAATGCCATCGTAAACCGCTGGAAGGACGCGGCTCAGCGCGAGACGAAGCAGGTGGCTGGGCGCACCGAATCGACGGTGGTGACGCAGCCGCCGATTCGATCGAAGCCTTCCCGCAAGGCACCTGACGTCGCTCCAGTTCCCATCGTTGCTGGCCCCGCCCTCGGCGATTGGTCCTTCGTTGCCGGCATCGGCGTTCGAGTGGCACAGGCACTCCACTACGCACACGGCAAAGGCGTGCTGCACCGCGATGTGAAGCCGGCGAACCTCTTGCTCGACGATCGCGGCGAAGTCTGGGTCGTCGATTTCGGGCTCGCCAAACTCGCCAACTACCGCGGGCTCACGGCCACCGGACACATCGTCGGCACGCTTCAATACATGGCTCCCGAGTGCCTCCACGGCGCGGCCGATGCCCGCAGCGATGTCTACGGGCTCGGCGCGACGCTGTACGAACTGCTGACTCTGGCCGCGCCGTTTGAAGGCGATAGCCCGGCCCAGATCATGAAGCAAATCGCGGACACCACTCCCACCGCACCGAGGCGAATCGACTCGCACATTCCCCGCGACCTCGAAACGATCGTGCTCAAGGCGATGGCTCGCGAGCCCGGCCGTCGATATGCGTCGGCTCGCCTCTTCGCTGAAGACTTGCAAGCGTTCCTGGACGACCGCCCGATCCGTGCCCGACGCGAAACGTTGCCCGAACGAGCCTGGCGTTGGAGCCGTCACCATCCCGCCGTGGCCGCACTCTCCTGCTGCACGATTGCGGCACTCCTACTTGCGGCAACGCTCGGCTGGACCGGCTATGTGCGAACCAAGAGCGCACTCGCATCGGAAGCGAAGAAACGCGACGAGGCCGAGGCCGCATCCGCCAAGCTGGAAGCGAACCTCGAACTCTCCTTGAAGGCGTTCGAGAAGGTCTTCGTTGCCGCGGGAGGCGACGAGTTCCGCCCGATGTTCGGCCCGCGTGCCGGTTCGCCGCCCGGCGGACCCCTCGGAAACGATGCGGCCGATAAAGCCGCCGTGCTCGAAGCCGTGCTCGATTTCTACGACGAGTTCGCGGACCGAAATACCACGAACGTGCGGCTGCGAACCGAGGCGGGCAAGGCCCATCGCCGCGTCGCCGAGATGCATCAAATCTTCGCCCGGCACGAGAAGGCCGCCGTGTCGTTTCGCCGAGCGTTCGCCCTGCTGGAAAGCGTGCGGGCCGAGCGCCCCGACGACCTCGATGCCCGATTCGAGTTGATGTTGTGCTATTCCAATTCGCCGGTCGGTGCGGCGGGTGCCGAGCCGCAGTTGTTGAAAGCCGTCGAGTTGGGTGAAGCTTTCAAGACGTCCCCGCGACGGTGGTCGGTCGGCACTGCGTATTCGAAACTGGGATGGGCGCGAGAAGAGGCCAAGAACGCGAGCGGTGCCGAGGCGGCGTATCTGAAAGCGATCGCGCTTTACGCACCGGAGCCCGAGGGCCCACCGAGGCCACCGAACTTCACGATGGAGCAAATCGTGGCTCGACAACGCCTCGCGAGCTTCCTCGTGAAGCGGGACGAACTTCAAGAAGCACGGCGAACGTTGGAGAAGGCTGCGGAAGAAGCGAGGCCACACCTCGGCGGCCCGCAGAACCGCTACCCACGGGAAACGCAAGCCGCGACCCTTCGGCAACTGGCGGAGGTGCTTCAACGGCAGGGTGAAGATGCGACGGCCTCACGACTTCGACTCGACGCACAACGCTTGATGGAACCCCCTCCGCCCTTTGGAGGAAGCGGGCCACACCCCAAGGGGCCACCGCCGAAGAAGCCGTGAAGTTACTTGAACAAATCGGCGGGCTTCACGCCTTTCTGATGGCCTCCGAACTTGAACGGAGTCGGCTTGAACTCGCCGATGAGTTCCACGTTCGACTTCGCGGGGATCTTCTCCTCCAATCCAATCGCCCAGAGGCAACCGTTCACGATCAGTCGCCGCGTTCCTTCATAGGCGAAGTCCTGCGACGCTCCCATTGTGGTGTTGAACGCCCGGCCTTCCGTGCCCGATTCACCCTTGTAACTCTTCGTCCAGGCCACCGGCATCATCGGGTCGTTCTTCTTGCCTTCCACCGCCTTCGAATCCGGCTGCAGCGTCTCGGTCACCTGACCCAGCACGAGGATCGTGCTGTCTTTCGGCGGGCTGGCGGTGTAGACGTCCGTGGTGCCGAAGATCTCGCCTTCGGCAATGCCCTTCAGGATGGGGTTCTTTTCTTGCCCCGGCGCGGCGATGCCGCGGGTGCCTTCCTTGCCGTGGTTGCCGTGGTGGGCGACCCACTTCTCGCCGAGCACGACGCGACCGAAGCCGCCTTCCCACCCCTTCACACTGCTACCGTTGCCGTACTTCGCGAACTTGCTCGTCGCCGGCATGTCGAAGGCGTGGGTCGCGGTGCGAAGCCCGACGATCGGCTTGCCGCTCTCGACGTAATCGTGGATGTGCCGCATCTGGTCGTCCGGCATCTTGAGCAATCGCGTGAACACGACCATGAGGTCCGCGGTCTTGAGGGCCTCGAGTCCTGGGATGTTCGGCACGTTCGGATCGATGCTGCCGTTCTTCGGATCGATGGTGAAGAGAACGGTGCATTTGAAGCCGTGCCGCTCGGCGAGAATCTTCGCGAGTTGCGGGATGGTTTCCTCGGAGCGGTACTCCTGGTCGCCGCTGATGAGGACGACGTGCTTGCCCTTGCCGACGCCGTCCTTACCTTCGAGCACGACGATGGCGGGCTTCTCGGCAAGGGCCGGAGCCGCGATTGCGAGAGCGAACAAAAGCGAGAGAGGTTTCATGGTGTGCATGGGGTGTGAGGATGAAGCGAAAGCGGAGATAGTGTATCTCCCGGCGAGCCGAGCGGCGTGAGCCGCCGGGTTGGTGAGCCGCCGGGTTGAGTACATCACCCGGCG
>JAYTGN010000367.1:0-8736 GCA_043733485.1 Gemmataceae bacterium | reverse complement strand
CGGTGAAGGCCGACCCGAGCGAATCGTGGTACGTCACGGCGGTGCCGCTCGACAAACCGACGCTCGTGGCCGAATGCAAGAAGCGCGTGCTGAAATCGGTCTCGGCGGTCCTCGCGGAATTGGCCACGCACGAAGACGAGAAGAGTAAAAACGGCTTGGCGTCGATGCTGAAAAGCATCTGGGGCACCGAGTACATCGACGAGCGCGATTCGCGGTACATCAACGACCGCGTCCACGCCAACATCCAAAAAGACGGCACCTTCAGCGTCATTCCGCGCATCTACGGCGGCGTCACCACGGCCGACGACCTCATCAAGATCGGCGAGGTGGCGAAGAAGTATTCCGTGCCGATGGTCAAGTTCACCGGCGGCCAGCGCATCGACCTCCTCGGCATCAAGAAGGAAGACCTCCCCGGCGTCTGGGCCGACCTCGGCATGCCCTCGGGCTACGCCTACACGAAGGCCCTCCGCACGGTGAAGACCTGCGTCGGCACCGACTTCTGCCGCTACGGCACGAACGACAGCACCGGCTTGGGCATCGCGCTCGAGAAGCGATTCCAGGGCTTCGAGTTCCCCGCGAAGGTAAAGCTCGGCGTCAGCGGCTGCCCGCGCAACTGCGCCGAGAGCACCGTGAAGGATGTGGGAGTCGTCGCGACCGAAGGGGGCGAGTGGGAAGTCCTCGTCGGCGGAGCCGCCGGGGCGCACGTCCGCCGGACCGACACGCTCTGCCGCGTGAAGACGCAAGACGAAGCGCTGAAGGTCATCGGGCGCTTCCTCATCTATTACCGCGACAACGCCAAGTGGATCGAGCGCACCTACGACTTCGTCCCGCGGCTCGGGATCGAGAACCTCCGCAAGATCATCGTCGAAGACTCCCTTGGGATCGGGGCCGACCTCGATGCAGAAGTGGAGAAGACCATCGCGGCCTACGTCGATCCGTGGCTCGAACGGGACAAGCCCGTCTATGCGGGGCAGTTCGACGAGACGCGAAAGGTTGCGCTGCCAATGGTGGTTTGAAAGTCCCAGACCTGACCCCTAACCCCTTCCAACGCGGAGAGGGATTGGAACGCCATGCTCACGCTCGGTCGCATCGCACTCTGCCAGCTCGACGAACTCCCCGTCGGCCTCGGCCGCGCCTTCGAAGTGGATGGTCAGCCGCTCGCGGTCTTCCGCACGCGGGCCGGCCGCATCTTCGCCGTCGATGGAATCTGTCCGCACAAGGGCGGGCCGCTCGCGGACGGGATGCTCGCCGGCGATTCGGTCGTCTGCCCCTACCACGCCTTCCGATTCGAGGGGGCCACCGGCGCCTGCGATCAAGCCGGCGTCTGCGATATCTCGACCTATCCCGTCGAAGTGACCGACGACGGCGTCTTCGTGACGATCTGACCCGTGACCATAGCCCCGCTACCCCTGGCCCGCCGACGCGAAGAACTCGCGATCCGCACGCATTGCCCCTACTGCGCCTACCAGTGCGGCATCCGCATGGCGGATACGGCGGGCGAGAGCGTGCCGCAAATCCAAGGTGATCCGCACTTCCCCGTCAATAACGGCCAGCTCTGCATCAAGGGGTGGACGAGCTTCGCCCTGCTGAATCACCCTCAGCGTTTGCTCTCACCCCTCGTGCGCGACGCGCGCGGCGGCGAACTCCGCGAAGCGACATGGGACGAAGCGCTCGACCGCATCGCCGAGGCCATAAAGCGCACGAAAGCGAAGCACGGCGCCGACGCCAACGGCGTCTTCGGTTCGGGCGCTCTCACGAATGAGAAGGCCTACCTCCTCGGCAAGTTCGCCCGGCTCGCGCTCGGGACCGCGAATATCGACTACAACGGCCGCTGGTGCATGTCGAGCGCCGCCGGCGGAAGCAACCGCGCCTTCGGCATCGACCGCGGACTACCCTTCCCCGTCGCCGACATCGCGAAGGCGGAGGTCGTGCTGCTCGTCGGCTCGAACGCGGCGGACACGCTGCCTCCAATCATGCAATGGTTCGAACGGCAGAAGCAGGCCGGCGGGCGGCTCGCCGTCATCGACCCGCGGAAGACACCGACCGCACGCGTCGCCGATCTGTTCCTCCCCATCACTCCCGGTTCCGACCTCGCGCTCGCCAACGGTTTGCTTTACCTCGCGATCGAGGAACACCTCCTCGATCTGAAGTTCATCGTGGAACGCACCACGGGCTTCGACGAAGTTCGACGCACGGCGCTCACGTATCACCCGGCCCACGTCGAAAGGCTCACCGGCATCGGCGAAGCGACGATGCGGAAGCTCGTTCGCTGGCTCGGCACCGCCGGCTCGGCGATGATCCTCAACGGCCGCGGGCCCGAGCAGCACAGCAAGGGCGTCGATACCGTTCAAGCGTTCATCAATCTGGCGCTGGCTCTGGGGCTTCCCGGAAAGCCCGCAAGCGGTTGGGGCACGCTCACCGGTCAAGGCAACGGCCAGGGCGGTCGCGAGCACGGCCAGAAGGCCGACCAACTCCCCGGCTACCGGCTCATCGAGAACGACGTTCATCGCGAGTACATTGCGAAGGTGTGGGGAGTCGAGGCGACCTCGCTTCCCCGCAAGGGCAAGAGTGCCTTCGAACTCCTCGACTCGATCGGCCAGCCTGGAGGCGTGCGTTCACTGTTCGTCATGGGTTCAAACGTCGCGGTCGCTTCTCCCGATTCGAATCGGATCGAACAGCGGCTCGCGTCGCTGGATCACCTCACCGTGTGCGACTCGTTTCAAAACGAGACGACGGCCCACGCACACGTCGTGCTTCCCGTGTATCAATGGGCGGAAGAGGACGGCACGCTGACGAACCTGGAAGGCCGGGTGATTCGGCGGCGGCGAGTGTCCCGTCCGCCGAGTGGCGTTCGCGGCGACATCGACGTGCTCCGCGAACTGGCCGAGCGGCTCGGCTCCGGCGAGAAGTTCGCCTTTCAGAACGCGCGAGAGGTGTTTGAAGAATTTCGCCGCGCCACGGCCGGCGGCCTCGCCGACTACAGCGGCATCACCTACGAGCGAATCGAACGCGAAGACGGCGTCTTCTGGCCGTGCCCCGCCGAGGACCATCCCGGCACGCCGCGGCTCTTCGCCGAGCGCTTCCACCACCCGGACGGGAAGGCTCGATTCCTGCCCGTGGAACACCGCGATTCCGGCGACGAACCCGATGCTCAGTTCCCGTTCTACTTCACCACGGGCCGCTACAAGGAGCACTACAACTCGGGCACGCAAACGCGGATGATCGGCGCGCTGGTGAAGGCTTCGCCGCGGCCGATGCTGCAAATTCATCCGGCGGCGGCGAAGCGCCATCGGGTGAGCAACGGCAGCGCGGTCACACTCGAAAGCCGTCGCGGTCGCTCGGAGTTTCGCGCCGAGGTCACGCCCGAGATTCGCCCCGATACCTTGTTCGCACCTTTTCACTGGGGCGGCCGCGAAGCCGCGAATCGGCTCGTGACCGGCACGCTCGACCCGATCAGCCGCATGCCCGAGTTCAAACTCTCCGCGGTGAGGATTGTCTCCGTGAGTCCACTGGCGGGGGTTCGAGGATGAACCGCAAACGTCTCGCGATCATCGGCAACGGCATGGCGGCCGGGCGGTTGCTCGATGAACTCGTTCGCCGCAACGCGCCGTCGCTCTTCGACATCGCGGTGTACGGCGAAGAGCCGCACGGCTGCTACAACCGCATCCTGCTCAGCCGAATTATCGGCGGCGGCTCCGCGGACGAGATCACGCTCAAGACCAGCGACTGGTACGCCGAGCGCGGAGTGACCTACCACTCCGGCACGATGGTATCGAAACTCGACTCCACGACGCGAACGCTTCTGACTTCGACCGGCGAGACGCATACTTTCGATGTCGCGGTGTTCGCCACGGGTAGCCGGCCGCTCGTTCCACCGCTCGAAGGCTTGCGGACGAAAGACGGCGCACCGAAGCCGGGTGCCTTCGTGTTTCGAACCGTCGACGACTGCGAGCGGATTCGCAAAGCGGCCCGGCCGGGAAGTAGCGCCGTCGTTCTGGGCGGCGGGCTGCTCGGCCTCGAAGCCGCCAAGGCACTCTGCGACCTCGGCCTGCATGTCACCGTGGTTCACGCAGCGGACACGCTAATGAACCGGCAGGTGGATGAGACCGGCGGTGCGTTCTTGCGGAAGGCCGTCGAGCGGACCGGCATGTTCGTGCGGACCGGAGCCGCCGCGAGTGGCGTTCGCGGCGAAGACCGCGTGACGGGTGTCGTTCTTGAGTCCGGCGAAATCCTTCCCGCGGATTTACTCGTACTCGCCTGTGGTATCCGCCCCCGCGTCGACACGGCTCAGGCCTCCGGCATCCCCATCAAGCAAGGGATCGTGGTCAACGACTTGCTCGCCACGTCCGCGCCCGGCGTCTTTGCTGTCGGCGAGTGCGCGGAGCACGACGGCAAGGTATACGGCGTCGTGCCCCCGATCTGGGAGCAGTGCGAAGTGCTCGCGGACATCCTCACCGGGGCGAACCCGCAGGCTCGCTACCGCGGTTCGAAGCTGTACACGCGGCTCAAAGTTGCCGGCGTCGAGGTCGCCAGCATGGGGATCATCGACGCGGCCAACGATTCGGACGAAGTGATCCAGGTGATCGAGGATCGCCGCGGGATTTATCGCAAGCTCATCATCCGCGAAGGAAGGCTGGCCGGGGCCGTAGTCGTGGGTGAAGCGGATTCCGCGCCGACGCTGGCCCGCTGGTTCGATCGCGGCGACTTGCTTCCCCCGAATCGGCTCGACGTCTTCTGTTCGGCGGATGTCTCCACGGCCGCCGCCGACCCCGAAATCTGCAACTGCCATCACGTGAACGAATCCGCGATCCGCGAGGCGATTCGCGACGGCTGCACGAACCTGCCCCAACTTTCGGCCGCGACCCGCGCCGGAACTGGGTGCGGCTCCTGCCGCGGCGAACTGACCCGCTTGATCCTCAAGACTTCTCCCAACGCGCTCACGGCGTGAACTTCTCATTCTCGACAATCTTAAGAGGCACCCGATATGGCGCCGACGCCCCCGCACGACCCGTTGGAACTCGAACCCGCTGGCCCGCGGCTCCGCGTCATGTGGATGTCCACGTTCGCCTTCACCGTCCTGTTCGCCGTCTGGCTGATGCTCGGCATCCTCGGACTCGAAATCAAAAAAGACGCCTCCCTGATGCTCGGCGCGGGCGTGCCCGAGACGCTGTCGCCGGCCGAGATCAAAGCCGCGGTCGAATCGCGCTTCGAGTGGCTGCTCGCCACCGCGATCCTCGCCGGATCGCTGCTGCGGCTCAACTTCGGAATCTGGGCCGACAAGTACGGCGGCCGAAAGATGATGGTGCTTCTGCTCCTCGTCTCGGCCGTACCGACCTACTTCCTCAGCCACGTCGAAACCTACGCGCAATTGCTGATCTGCGCCGCGTTCTTCGGGCTGGCGGGGAACTCGTTCTCGGTCGGCATCGCGTGGAACTCCGCGTGGTTCCCGGCGAAGGCGAAGGGCACGGCGCTCGGCGTGTTCGGAGCCGGCAACGTCGGCGCCTCCGGCACCAAGCTGCTCATCATTCTCGTGCCGACCATCCTCACAATGGTGCCCGTGGGCGGCTACCTCGGCGGACTCATCCCCGGCGGCTGGCGGGTGGTGCCGGTGCTCTACTCGGTGCTGCTGTTGCTCACCGCCGCCGCGATTATGCTCGTCTGCCCGAAGGCGGATCGCGTGCCGGGCAAGGGCCGGGCCCTGAGCGAAATGCTGACGCCGTTGAAGCTCGTCCAGGTGTGGCGATTCAGCCTCTACTACGTCGCCGTGTTCGGGGCCTACGTGGCGCTCTCGGCGTGGTTGCCGAACTACTATTGCAACACCTTCGGCGTCGACCTTCGCACCGCGGCACTGCTCACGGCACTCTACATTTTCCCGGCGAGTTTGCTCCGGCCGTTCGGCGGCTGGCTCTCCGATCTCTACGGCCCGCGCCGCGTCACCTACACCGTGTTCGTCGCGATGATCCTCGCCATCGTGCCGCTCTGCCTGCCCACGAGCCTGCTCAACCTCGGGGTCGAGGGCTTCACCGCACTTACGATCGTGATGGGAATTGGAATGGGAATCGGCAAAGCGTCCGTCTTCAAGTACATCCCGAACTACTACCCGAAGGACGTGGGCGCGGTGGGCGGACTGGTGGGCATGCTCGGGGCGCTGGGTGGGTTCGTGCTGCCGCCGCTGTTCGGTGCCGTCGGCCGCTGGACCGGCAGCCCCCAATCGGCCTTCCTCGCGCTGCTCACGCTCACCGTCGGTTCGCTCGTCTGGCTGCACTTCGCCGTGACGCGGATCAAGCGGAACGCGGCACCGCGCGTGGAAGCCGCCGTGCTCCCGTCGCCTCGGAAGGCCCTCGTCGCGAATTGATGCCGGGCTAAGGTTGCCAAGGTTGCCAAGATGGTCAACGATCCCTCTTGGCCATCTTGACCGTTTTCGCGCTTCGACCGCCTCGAAAGATGTGTATATTTGTATACTATCTGACCGAGGGGCTCATGCGTTGAAGCTGGTAAACTCTGCGGGTTGTACCCACTCCACGGGTTATTCCCACTTCGGCCGGGGGCAATTCGCTCCGGCACTTCCTTTTCAGCCGGAATCTCCGGCACCAAGCCGATACTCCTCAAGCTCCGACCATACGGTTCCGCCGATCATTCCTCTCAAATCGGGCGAACCGCGACCGTCGGCTTACCAGGAGAGGCCCATGCACGCGTTCCCATCATCCCTCCGCGGCTTCCAGAAAGCCGCATTTTCGCTCGCCGTGTCCCTGGGCGTTGCCTCCGGCATGACGGTTGCCCAGGAACCCGCCCAGTTGCCCACGGCGACGGAAGCGGCCGAACCGGGTGCCTCCAAGGATGCGCCCGCACCTGCCGCGGCGGCACCGTGCCCGTCGCCGTCCGCCCCCAAGTGGCAGACGCCTCTGCCCCGACCCGGTTACTTCTCCGTCCCGCCGACCGGCTGCGGATACTACACGCTGCTCGACGAGATTCGCGGTAATGAACTCGCCGCGCCGCCCAAGTACCCGTACCCGCGCGTCAGCCCGATCTTCATCTCGAATGCCGACGTGGATTGGTCGTACCTCAAGGATCCGAAGAACGCGCAGCACGACTACGCCGACGGGTTGAAGTGGATGCCCGTCGCGGACGGCGTCACCTTCAGCAACGGCGGCGAGTTCCGCTATCGGTTCATGAACGAGGTGAACAGCAACGGCCGGCTCAGCGGGGCCACCGACGCCCACAATCTGTTCCGGGCCCGCGTCTACGGCGACTTGTGGATTCACGATTGGCTGCGCGTCTACGGCGAGTTCCTCTACGCGGACACCACCGCCCGCAGCCTGCCCCCGCTCGCCACCGACATCGACCGCGGCGACATCCTCAACTTGTTCGCCGACCTCCGCCTGTTCCGATTCGGCGAGAAGGACAATCCGGTTTACTTCCGCGCCGGCCGCCAGGAACTGGTCTACGGTTCGCAGCGGCTCATCAGTGCGCTGGACTGGGTGAACACGCGGCGAACCTTCGATGGCTTCAAGATGTTCACCCGCACCGAGAAGTGGGACTTCGACGTGTTCGGCGTGCAACCCGTGGTTCCGCCCCGGGCCGGCAAGTTCGACTCGGCGGACCACAACCAGTTCTTCAGCGGGGCGTGGTTCACTTACCGCCCGCAGACGGGTCAGGCTATCGATCTTTACTACTTGAACTTGGAGAACGCCAATAAGAACGTGGCCATCGGCAACGGCGGCGTGGCGGGCACCTACAACGTGAGTACCCTCGGCTCGCGCTATGCCGGCGTCGCCAAGAACTGGCTGTTCGATCTCGAAGGCATGCTCCAGGTCGGCCGCTACTCGAACCAGTCGATCGTGGCCAAGGCGTTCAACGCCGACGTGGGTTATCAGTTCAGCGATTGCCCGTGGAACCCGCAACTCTGGCTCGGCTACGAGTACGCCAGCGGCGACCCCGACCCGCAGAACTCCGGCACCCGCCGCACCTTCAACCAGACCTTCCCGTTCGGCCACTACTACTTCGGGTTCGCCGACATCGTCGGCCGCCAGAACATCAACGACTACTTCGCCCAGGGCGTCGTCTATCCGACCAAGTGGTTGACCCTGACCACGCAGTACCACGTGTTCCGGCTCGACTCCAACAAGGACGCCCTCTACGGCCCGGGCGGCAACGCGATTCGGCAGGATAAAACCGGAAAGTCCGGCAACGACGTGGGCAACGAACTCGACGTGATGGCCAACGTTCACATGAGCAACCATTCGGACGTGCTGGTGGGATACTCCTACCTCTACGCCGGTAGTTACTTAAAGAACACGGCCCCGAACCCCGCCGGTGCCGCCAATCCGTCGCTGTTCTACGCTCAGTATTCTTACCGGTGGTGAGTGGGGTCGAGGTTACTTATGGTTAGAATTGCAATCTTACCAGCGATCAGCTTGGTTTTTGCGAACCGGCGACGTAAGTCGCCGGGTTGGAGATGCAACCCGGCTACTCACGTCGCCGGTTCGCCTGGATTGCCGGTGTCTTGAGTTTCCTGAGCCGCGACGCGGAGTCTTCAGCTTGGTTTTTGCGAACCGGCGACTCACGTCGTCGGGCACGACCCGCGGTCAGGCGTTGGCGGGATCGTCGAGGACAGCCTGGGTCTGGCGAGCGCGCCACGCTGCCAGTCGGTCGGCCAACTTCGGATCGGCGAGCGCCAGGATGGACGCCGCGAGCAGCCCGGCGTTCAGCGCATTCCCGATCCCGACGGTCCCGACC
>JAYTGN010000366.1:0-8736 GCA_043733485.1 Gemmataceae bacterium | reverse complement strand
GCCACGAACGCGTTCACGATCGGGGTCGCGCTCAACCCGAGGAGCACCCCGACGAAGACGCCGAGGCCGGCGAACCCATTCCGCGTATTCGTCCCAGGTGGTCCCTTGCGCTCCAAATGCCACCGAATCAATAGGCCAGCGCCCGCGATGAGACCGAACACGACGGCGTAGTAGATGAGTTGGCGGGGCGTGAGACCGATCACTTGGTACACCGTTAGCACTCTAGAGGCCGGGCTGTCCTCAGGATGTCAGTCATCCTGGGGTCATCTTACCCGTATGCTAACGATAGCTATGGGGCCCGTCAAGAATCTCATTGAAAGGGAGATTCGGATTTGACGGGGTCGGCCACAGGCCGCCCTTGACCGCCTCTCACGCGCTCGGCTCTTCGAGGTAAGTATACCCCTCCAGCCCGGCCTCGTAGAAGCCGAGGAATTCGCGGCTCTCCTGGAGCGAAATCTTCCCGGTGCGCACGGCGCGCTCCACATCTTTGCGGATGCGGTCGGTCAGCTTCTCCGCGCTGTACTGCACGTAGTTCAGCACCTCCGTCACCGTGTCGCCCTTCACCACCGAGTCGATCGACGGCGTCCCGTCCTCCTCCATCGACACGTGAACCGCGTTCGTGTCGCCGAGCAGGTTGTGCAGGTCGCCCAGGATTTCCTGGTACGCGCCCAGCAGGAACGCGCCCAGGTAGTACGGCTCGTTCGCGTTGTGCGGGTGCAGTTCCAGCGTGGTCCGCACGTCCCGCAGGTCGATGAACTGGTCGATCTTGCCGTCGCTGTCGCACGTGATGTCGCCCAGCACCCCGCGGCGCGTCGGCGGTTCCGTCAGCCGGTGGATCGGCATGATCGGGAACAGTTGCTTGATGGCCCACGCGTCGGGCATGCTCTGGAACACCGAGAAGTTGCAGAAGTAGGTGTCCGACAGCAGGCTGTCGAGGCCGTTCAACTCCTCCGGCACGTAGTCGAGGTCGCGCACGATCCGCTGCAGCTTGCGGCCGAACGCCCAGAACAGCCGCTCCGCCAGCGCCCGCAACTCGATCGTCAGGTGGCCCAGGTTGAACAGCGCGAGCGTCTTCTCCATCTGGTCCACGGCGTCGTGGTAGTACTCGAGGAAGTTCTTCTTGTTCAGGTCGCGGAAGTTGGAGTACATGTCGCGGATCGGCTCGGGCGCGTCGTCCGGTAGCGACTCCGGTGCGGTGCATTTGTCGAAGTCGGACGTGCCGAGCACGTCGAACACGAGCACCGAGTGGTACGCGACCAGCGCCCGCCCGCTCTCGGAGATGATCGCCGGGTGCGGCACGCCGGCCTCGTCGCACACCGACTTGATCCGGTACACCACGTCGTTCGCGTACTCCTGCAGCGTGTAGTTGGTGCTGCTCTCGAACGCCGTCTGCGAGCCGTCGTAATCCACGCCCAACCCGCCGCCCACGTCGATGTACTTCAGCCCCGCGCCGAGCCGGTACAGTTCCACGTACACGCGGGCCGCCTCCGACAGCGCGTCCTTCACCTTGCGGATGTCCGACACCTGCGACCCCATGTGGAAGTGGGTCATCTGCAGGCAGTCGCCGAGTTCCTTGCTCTTGAGGTACTCGAACGCCTCCAGCACTTCGGTGAGGGTGAGGCCGAATTTGGAGCGGAAGCCCGCCGAGCTGCGCCAGCGTCCCGCGCCGCGGGCGGCGAGCTTGACGCGCACGCCGATGACCGGCCGGACCTTGAGGTGTTCGGCGTGGCGGACGATGCACTCGAGTTCGGTGAACTTCTCGACGACGGGGATGACGTTCTTACCGATCTTCTTGGCCATCACCACCATCTTGATGAACTCGTCGTCCTTGAATCCGTTGCAGATGATGGGCACGTCGCCGCTGCCGTTGGTGAGGGCGAGGACGGCGAGGAGTTCGGGCTTGGAGCCGGCCTCGACTCCAAAGCCGTGTTCGCGGCCGAAGTGCAAAACTTCTTCCACGACGTGCCGCTGCTGATTCACCTTGATGGGATAAACGCAGGAGTAGCCGCCGGAGTATTCGTACTCGGTCATGGCCTTGCTGAACGCGCCGGCAATCTCGTCGATGCGGTGCTTCAAAATGTCCGTGAAGCGGAGCAGCACGGGAGCCTGGATGCCGCGAACCTTGAGTTGGTCCACGAGTTCTTTCAGGTCGATCGAGCGTTCGGGGTTCTTGTCCGGATGGACGGTGACGTGTCCGAGCTTGTTGATTCCGAAGTAGCCTTTGCCCCAGTTTTTGACGCCGTAGGTTTCGAAGGCGTCGTGGAGCTTCCACAGCGGTGCGGTCTCGGCGTCGGAGGAGGAGCGGCGATCGAGCGTCTTGGCCATCAAAGGAACTCGTGACAGGGTGCGCGGGAACAGGACAGTTCACTATACGTTGGTGCGGCGAGCGTGCAACGGCTCAGGCGTTAGAACCGGCGCGATCGGCCCGGCGACTTTCTAGAATGCCGAGGGGAGCGGCGAGACGGATGGAGCGCGGCCGTGCGTCGGACGATGGGAGACAACATGGAAGCAACAGTTGCGGCATTCACGGTGGTCGAGGAACTCGCCGCGTACGTCCACCACGTGCTGTGCGAGAAGGATTCGCTCGATCCGACGCAGACGCCGTTGTTCCGCACGCCGTTGAAGAAGCGCGGCCGGGGGTGCGGGTTGGTGTTCCACGTCGAGGGTCCGCGGTTGTTGCGGACGAGTGCCGTGTGGTCCGCGGACGCGGACCGGGTCATCTTCTACGATTCGACGGGGACTCGATTCCTGACGGTGGACTTGAGCGAAGGCCCAGAAGCGGAGTTGGAAGAAGCGGTGGCGTGAGTGCCGGTTAGCTCGCCACCTGAGGTGCGTCTTGGAGGAAGCAGCCGACAGTCTTTCCGAGGGCGCTGGCGATTCGGTAAATCGTGTCGAGGGTGGGGTTGCTGTTGTGCCCGTTCTCCAATCTGGAAAGTGCGGCTTGGTCGATCTCCGCTCGGGTGGCTACCTCTGCCAAAGTTAAGTGCTGGCGTTCTCGTTCTTGCTTGAGCATGGCGAGAACTTGATGGAGTTGAAGAAGTTCGCCGAGCGCGACGGCACGTTCGTGTCCGCCATCCGCCAGTGCCTGCTTCAGCGATGGCCGTTCGCGCTGATACTTTTCGCGAACGGCAGCCAGTTCCGCCTTCTGTTCCGCGGTTCTCTCCACCTTCTCGTAAACTCGCCGGACGCTCATCGCTTCTTCCTCTTGTTCTTCGCGGCCGCTCTGAACCTCCCGAAACGAGCGATCTCTCGCATTGACTTATATTACAAGTCCGGACTTGCGAAAGTCAACGTCAACCCTCACTCGTCGCGTTTTGGGTTGAACTTGATGCCGCAGCCGGAGGCGGCGGAGGTCTCCGCGAGTGCCGGCTTCTTACCATCCAGAGCGGCCTGCACCGCGGCTTCCAGGTGCTTCGACTTCGGCTCGCCCGGAGGGCTCTTGTCGTCCATCGAGCCCATGTAGACCACCTTCCGATCCTTGTCCAACACGAAGAACTCCGGCGTGAACTTGGCCCCGAACTTCCGCGCGATCTCCTGCGTGGGGTCGAACAAGTACGGGTACGGCAACTTCTTTTTTGCGGCCCGCACCTTCATTGCCGCGAGGTCGTCGGCCTTCATCGTGTTCACGTTGATGGCCACGAGCCCGACTTTCGGGTTCGCCTTGGCAAACGCAATGATGCGATCCTCGTAGCCCTCCGCGACAGGGCAGCTATTGCACGTGAAGACCACCACGACCGCGTCCATGTCCTTGAGGTCGGCGAGGGCGTGCTTCTTGCCGTCGGTGCCTTCGAGACCTTCCCAGGCGGGTGCCGCGTCGCCGATGCTCAGCACCTTGTTGAACTTCCCGGCTGGGGCGGGAGCAGCGAACGAACAGAGTGCCACGACACTCGCGGCGAACAAGAAACGCGACATGACCATCTCCGAGGAGTGCTTCGAGTAGTGAACCGTCCTGAAGTGTATGCTGCTTCGCGCTGCGGTACGAAGTGTTTTTTTGGAATGCGAGCGAGCGGGAAGCGTGAGCGACGGTCGTGGGACCCGTCGCTCACGCTTCCCGCTCGTGCGTTGTTTCCGGCTGCTTTAGTTCGGGGGCAGCGTGGCCGGGATACCGCTCGTCGGCGAAGCCGGCACCTGTGGACTTCCGATCGGCAACTCGTTCGACCCACGCGGCGGAACCCTCGACGGGCCGAACCGCGGCACCGTCACCGTCTCGCCCGTCGGGGTGAAGATCGCGTCGCCCGGTAGCAGCGGAGCCGAGCCGATGGGCAACACGATGCCGCTGGAAACCGGAGGCGTTGCAATCACTTCCGGAACCGCCGGCTTCGAAGCTGGCTTGGGCAGCGGGTTCGCACCGGGAAGCGGATTCGGTGTGGGCTGCACGCCCTTCTTCGGATCCGCTTCTTGTCCGAGTTCCGGGCTCGCGGGCATCTCGCCAATCTTCGGCAGCGTCGGCGATCCGACCGCTGGCCCCAGTTCGTGCGACGGGCTGCGCGGGGCGTTGTCCGCGGCGGGGCGCTCCCGCAGTTTGATGGCCTTCATCCGCTCCTGTTCGTGATCCACCGCACGCTTCTGCACGCCCGGAGGCAGCGGGCCTTCCTGCAATTGAATGTTGTTGTAGCGCAGGATCGTCCCCTTCGCGAACTCGAACTGGGCGAGGGCCGAGTTGTACTGCGCGACGGCGGCAAACTCCGCGCGAATCGCGTCGGCCAGGTCGCGCTGACCCGTCAGGTAGTTGAGGTATTCCTGCGACGCGAACGTCCCGATTTCGATGCGGATACGGAACTTGTGCAGGAACTTCTGCAGCGCCTCGCGGCGGCTTCTCAGATTCGGCAGAACGGCGTGCGTTTCCACCACGCGGCGATGCTGCTGCGTGAGGTATTCGAGGGTCTTGAGTTCCGCGTCGCGAAGCTGGAGGTAGTTGCGGGTGAGTTGCAACTGGGCCTGGCGAACCTGCGAGTTGGTATCGCGGAAGCCGATGGGCACGTCGAGTCGGAGTCGCACGTCCCAACTGTTGAACTGGTTGCTCCGCAGGCTGGCGAGTGCGTTGCCGGGCGAGGTGCTATTGGCATCGAGGAATTCCGAGCCGTCGAGCCGCGTGCCGAGCCCGGCCACGTCGTAGTTGGCGACGAAGCGGAGGTCCGGCTGGCGGTTGTTCCGCGTCACCCGCAATTGCAGCTGCGAGATCTTGACCTCCTGACGCGCCAGCATGAGTTCGGGCCGCATCGCGACGGCCTCATTCGCGGACTCGTAGAAGTCGGGCACGAATGGAGCAAGGTTCGGTTCGTCCATCGGCACGAGTCGCTGGCCGTCGTCGCTGCGAAGGCCCATCAAGCCGCGCAATTGGCGTTCGCTCTCGAGTACCTGACCGCGGGCCGTCAACACTTGCGCGCCGAACAAATCCAGCTGGGCTTGCGCCTGATCGAGTTGCTGGGGTGGGTCGGTGCCGGCATCAACGCGGGCCTTCGTGAAGCGGAGGCCGTCGTACGATTGCCGGAGGCCCTCTTCCTGGGCGTACAGGTTGTAGTATGCGCTGTAGAGGTTCCAGTAGGCCGTCTCGACGTTCACGAGCAGGAAATTGACATTCCGTTCGAACTCGCTGCGTGATTGATCGTGACGAATGCGGGTGACCAGGATGCTGGCCTGGCCGGGCAGGTTGGAGGCGAACGGCGAGGAACCCACCGGGAAGTTGAAGTCGCCGGCGTCGCCGCGGCCCGGATGGAAGTCGTTCATCTGGTTGATTTCGACGCCGAACTGACGGAGCAGCGGTTGCTGGAAGCTGAACGTGACGCGCGGCGTATAGTTCGGATTCACGAACCCCGCCTGCGAGCTCGTGGAGTTGTACTTCGAGTAGTCGACGTTGAACGTGATGCCAGCCAAACCGCCGCTCGGCAGCGGCTTATCCAAACGACTGGAGAACGAAGCTCCGTCGCGCTGCTGCTGGAACGAGAGGAACTGCGCCGCGACCGGCTGATCCACCTTCTGCCAGATCATCTGCGTGACCCAGCGGGCGTCGAACCGCGAGAGGGCTCGTTCGATGCTCGCGGCGGCGCTGGCTGGATCGAGCGCAAAAGCCCGGATGGCGTCCACACTGCTAGCCGTCTGTCCCGCTATCGAATTCGAGATCTCGTTCTTGAATCCGAACTGGGATTGAGAAAGGCTGCCGACGTTGCCCTGTTCGAGCGCGACCGCGATGCATTCCTTGAGCGTGACGGGCCGCGCCGGGCGGCTCGGATCGAGCACGGTCGCCGGCTGTTTCCCGATCGTCTGCACCGTCGGCGGCGTGATCGCATCGTGCGGATTGGTTTCCAAATGGATCGGGAGCCCGGCCGTGCGCGCCTGCTGCATGTCGCCCGGGTCCAAGAACAATTGCTGTTTGCAGCCCACGAGCCCGGCCAGTGCGAAGGCCACCAAGCCGCGAAGAACCCATTCCATTCGTCGGATCCGGCTCATAGTGTTCCCCATCCACGCCGTCGCGAAGGCTTCGCTTCCCGTCGGGCTCGGTGCCGGCCACTGTGCGAACACAATGTCCGGCGCGTACGCCACGACGAGGCATCACGCTAGGTATCGACCTCCCGTGCGGCGGAATTCAGCGACTTTGCGGCCTGGAGCGGTTTTTCCGCCCCCTTTTTGGCGGAAGATGGGGAAGCGAGGGAAAATGACTCAAGTCGCGGGGTCTGCGGCCAAGCTGTATAATCACCTCGCTTCCGGTTCGAATCCCAGGTGTCAGCATGCGTCGCCTCTCCCTGCTCTTCGCGCTCTTCGCCACGTTCCTCGGTTGCGGCGAGATCCCGGCCGCCGAACCTGTTAAAGCCGCGCCGCTCCGGGCCGGTGTCGCCAAGGTCGAGATCACCAACAAGAAGTCGCTGCCGTTCAACGATCCCCTTTACGTGAGGGCGCTCGTCATCAAGAGCGAGACGGCGACGGCCGTGATCGTGACGGTGGATGCGGTCGCCATCGGCGAGATTGGGCCCATCAAGAACGACTACCTCGGCAAGGTCCGCGCGAAGGTTCAGAAGGAACTCGGCATCGCTCCCGAAAGCCTCATCGTGAACGCGAGCCACTGCCACGGCATCGTCTGCGACGATGTGGACGAGAAGACCTTCGAGGCGATTCAGCAGGCTTTCCGCAATCTGGTTCCCGTGAAGGCGGGCACGGGGGTCGGCCACGAGACGCGCGTTTCCGAGAATCGCCGGCTCAAGCTGAAAAGCGGCAAGGAGGCGGACGTTCGCCATGCCTACTCGATGCCGGCCGACGAAGAAGTTGCCGAGGTCGGGCCCATCGACCCACAAATCGGCATCTTGCGACTGGACAAACTCGACGGCAAAACGCTCGCGGTCGTCTACCAGTTCGCCTGCCATCCGATCATGGGCATGCCCAACGGCGGCAACACCGCGGACCTCACCGGCTTCGCCTCGAAAGTGATCGAAGATAACCTCAGCGAGGGAGCCATCGCGCTGTTCCTCCAGGGTTGTGGCGGCGACATTAACCCGACCGGCTACAAGGACGTGCAGATTCCCCGCAATGCCGAGACGCTCGGCAACATGCTCGGCCTCAGCACCCTCCAAGCCATTCGCAAGATCGCGTGTGTCGATGCCGCTCCGTTCAGCACGTTCCGCGAGACGCTCGCCCTCCCGCGGGCCGACCTCGCCGAACGCATTGACCAGTCGAACGCCGAGCAAGCCCGCCTCGTAAAGTCGCTGCACGGCACCACGCTGAACCTGAAAACCTTCCTCGAACTGTCCGCGAAGTACAACCTGACGAGCGAGTTCCCTTCCTACTATTCGCAGCGCTACCTCGCGGAGAAACTCCAGGGCCGCGACGACCTCGCCAAGCTCGACGAGGGCAACCGCAAGAACCTCAAGGCATACATCGAGAACGTGCTGACGATGGAGAAGATCACGCGCGTGCAGACGAACCTCGCTCTGCTCCAAAAGCATCAGGCCGCGAATCTGGCCGCTGGTCGCAAGCCGCTCGAAGTCGAAATGATGGCCCTCCGCGTCGGCGACTTCCGCCTCATCACGTTCCCCGGCGAACTGACCGTCGAGATCGGTTTGAACGTGAAGAAGGCTTCGCCGCACAAGCAGACATTCGTGTCGGGCTACACGAACGGGTACATCTATTACACGCCGACGGCGAAGCAACTTCAGAACGTCGGCGGTGCCCAAGAAGACAGCGATTGCCGGCTCGCCCCGGAGTGGGAGGCGATCTTCTACCTGAAGGTTGCCGAGGTGTTGAAGCGGCTCTAATCGGAAATCACATGGTCTACTTGTCGCGCATCTACACGAAGTCCGGCGACGGCGGCGAGACTGGCCTCGGCGATGGCACCCGCGTTCCGAAAGATTCCGTTCGCGTCGCCTCCTACGGCGACGTGGACGAACTCAACTCCGTTCTCGGATTGCTGCTGTCCACCTGCCCAGAGGCACCAGAGCCCGACCTCCTTCGCAGCATCCAGAACGACCTCTTCGATGTCGGAGGCGATCTTTGCTTCCCACAATTGACGGACGAAGAGCCGGGGAAGTTTCTCCGCGTGACGGAAGTCCAAGTCGAACGGTTGGAGCAAGCGATCGACCGGTTGAATGTACACCTCAAACCGCTGACGAGCTTCGTGTTGCCCGGCGGTTCGCCTGCCGCCGCGTGGCTGCACTTGGCACGTACTGTCTGTCGGCGCGCGGAACGCACCGTCGTGACATTGGCCCGCAGTGAACCGGTGAACGCGCAGGTCGCGATCTACTTGAATCG
>JAYTGN010000365.1:0-8762 GCA_043733485.1 Gemmataceae bacterium | reverse complement strand
GTGCGATCGCAACCCGGCGACTCACGTCGCCGGTTCGCCTGAATTGAACTTGAGGATGCAGCCTGTGAAGAAGCCGTGGTTTCAGACGACCGCCATCGACTACCCGAACAGCCGGCCGCACATCGGCACGGCCTTCGAGAAACTCGGCGCCGACGTGCAGGCCCGCTACCGCCGCATGGAAGGGTACGACGTCTTCTTCCTGATGGGCAACGACGAGAACACGCTCAAGGTCGCGGACAAAGCGAAGGAACTCGGCCTCGATCCGCAAGCCTACTGCGACGACATGGCCCGGCAGTTCCGCGAAGTGTGGGACGCCCTCGATATCAGCTACGATGCGTTCGTCCAGACGAGCAGCGAGCGGCACAAACAGTGCTGCCGCAAGTTCATTCAGAAGGTTTACGACAACGGGCACATCGAGAAGGGGAGCTTCGAGGGGTGGTACTGTCCCGGCTGCGAGGAGTTTAAATCGGACAAGGTTCACGGTGAGAACGCGGGGCAGTGCCCGAACCACAAACGGCCACTCATCCGCCGTTCCGAGCCGTGCTACTTCTTCAAGCTGTCTCGGTTCCAGGATCGCCTGCTCGCGTACTTGAAGGACAACCCGGACTTCGTGCAGCCCGAGAGCCGTCGCAACGAGATGATCGGCTTCATCGAGGCGGAGGGCTTGCAGGATCTGAACATTTCGCGGCACGGCAAGGAGTGGGGAATCCCGCTGCCGTTCGATCCGGAGTTCACGATTTACGTCTGGTTCGACGCGCTGCTCACGTACATCACGGGCATCGGCTACGGCGATGATGAAGCTACGTTCAAAAAATACTGGCCGTGCGACATGCACTTCATTGGGAAGGACATCACACGCTTCCACGCGCACATCTGGCCGGCGATGCTCTGGGCCGCCGGCGAAGAAGCGCCGAAGAAGGTCTTCAGCCACGGCTTCGTCTACCGGAAGAACGAGACCACCGGCGACGTCGAGAAGATCGGCAAGGCGCTGGGCAACGTCGTCGAACCGATGGAGGTGATCTCAAAGTTCAGTTCGGATGCGTTCCGATATTACTTCCTGCGTGAGTGTCCGTATTCGAGCGACGGCGAATTCAGTTGGGGCCGCTTCGCGGAGGTGTACAACAGCGAATTGGCGAACAACTTGGGGAACCTGTTGAGCCGATGCCTGACGTTGATTACGAAGAATTTTGATGGTGTTCTAGATGGTTCGGCTGGCTGGACAGCCTCGGAGGGAAGTGGATCTACGCCGATCATTTACCATGTCCTGAATGCAGCGATTGATGAAAGAAACAACATCCCCGACAATCTTAACTCTCTACCTTGGCAAATGAGAACACTTATCGAGGGGTGCAAGTACAGTAACGCATTGTCATTCCTGGTCAACGCGCTTCTAATTCCGACCAACCAATATTTAGAAGCCAACGCACCGTGGAAGCTGGTGAAGACGGACAAGGACGCCGCGAAGAAGGTGCTGTTCAATGCCGTGCAATCACTCCGGATCGCTGCAATCCTACTGAAGCCCTTTATCCCGAAGTCGGCCGAGGCGATCTATTCGAGCTTCAATTTCCCGAAGCCGTGGGCCGACGTGACGTATGCCGATGCGGCGCAACTCTCCTCCCAGCCGGACGACCTCCGCGTGACGGCCGAACTCGTCGGTGACAAAGTGAAACCGCTCTTCCCGCGGATCGGGTGAACTTGGGAATCTGGCTTTTAGCTACTTCTGTTCACGGTCCTTCCGCGCGATTGTCTGATAACTTTCGAGCGTAGGATCGTTGGCGTCGTCTTCGGCCATGATCCGGTCGACCATCTCACCTGTGGCGAGGACCGTCTCGTTGTCGGACAATTCCTGCCATTCCTGAACGGTCAATTCAATCATGATGGATGCCTTGGTGGAGGTCTCATTCTAACTCGCTGCTCACAGCCACGTCGAATCGCGAAGCCGCAAGCGGCGGGCTTCGGAGTCACTTCGAAGTGTGGTCGTGGGTCACCTTCCAGCCGGTGGGGAACTTCTTCACGATGAGCGTGAACCAGCCGCCGACGGTTTCCTTGGACATCGTCACTTCCCACTTGCCGCGGACGAGCGCGGCGTCGGCTGCGAGCATCTCCACGTTCAGATCGGTGAACTTCAACTTGCCCATTTCCTTGCCGTCGGCCTGGTAGGCCTTTTGGTAGCGTTCCTTCAAGGCCTTCCAGCCCTGGGCCGCGTTGGCTCCGGAGATGTAGAAGAGTTTGTCGTCGTTCCAGTAGCCGTCCATGAAGCCGTCGAGGTCGCCCTTGTTCCAGGCCACGACTTGCGAATCGAGCACGCCGCGAATGGCCTTCTCGCTCTCTTTGTTTCTTTCCTTCAGCTGGATGTCGTAGGCGGCGCGTATCAACTTCTCGGCGTCGTCCGGTGCGGCTCCCGAGATGCAGACGAACGCGAAGACCATCGCGATGGGCACGAGAAATCGAGGCATGGGAAGGCTCCAGAAATGAGTCGGTGCCGCGAGGAGCTTCGCGATCGCGAAGCTCCACGCGGCACCGATAGTATCGAGCATTCCACCGCGGACCGCACGGTCACTTCTTCTTTTTCTTCGGCGCGGGGCGAGCGAGGGCCGGCGGCGGGCAGTTGCGGACGAGCACGCCATCGAGGTTCAAACGGGCGTCGGCGCGGCCCGGTTCGCACAGATTGATCCGGTCGAGGATGAAGATCAAGATGTCGTAACTGAGAACGAACGACCAGCCTTTGAGTGGACCGGTGCCGGTGCCGCAGAGGTTGCCCACGAGTTGGCCGTGGGCGCAGCAGCGCTCGTCCCCGGATTTGGACGGGTGAACGCCCACCGTGCCGAGGAAAGCGTCTTCGACGACGACGTCGGTCGGGGTGCGGCGGATGCGGAAGGTGCCCTCGTTGGTTCCGAGGTAGAGCATCTGTTGATCGTGAGCGCACGGTTCCTGGCGCAGCGTGAGCGAGCCTTCGAGCACGAGTTCGCAGCCAACCGGGAGAATCGTCGGTACGTCCGTTTCGTCGCACGGCACCATCGAATCGAGGCGGAAGGCCACTTTGTAATTCGCCTTGAAGACCACTTGCACGCGGCCGTCGGCCCGGCACTCGCACTTGCAATCCTTGACGGGCAGAAACTCGAACGTGCCGGCTCGCTGTTGCTTGGACAACCGAATGAGCTGGGAGCACTTGGGTGCGGTTCGGGCGGGTTTCGGGGCCGGTTTGGGCTTCGCTTTCACGGCGGGCTCCAGGAGACGGTTTCGCAGTCAATAACCAACGATTTTCTTAAGATTCGCGGCCTGGAACAAGTGCGTAGCTGCACTTTCGTGGCAGATCGCGAGATCCAGAGGCCGGTCGTAGCGAATGATCGTTACAGGATGCCAGGACCGACCCCTGGCGAAGAGTGCTCGCCTCCACCCCCGACGGCGCGAGTTCGCGGAATCTGCAGGGTTCCCCAAATCCAAGGCTTGCTTCTTCGCCGTCGATAACCGATCATCCAGTGTTCGAGTTTCTCGATACTTCCGAGTCCTTTCCGTGAATGCCGTGGATCCGAAGCAGGCATCCTTTGCCGAATTGCTGGCGCAGTATCACGCGGGCGATCCCGACGCGATCGCGGAGCTCTACGCTTCTTACAACGAGGTCATCCGGCACGCGGTGCGGCGACGGTTGCCCCAACGCCTCCGGCAAGAATTCGATTCCATCGATTTCACCCAGGATGTCTGGGCGAGTTTCTGTGCGATGACCGAGGCCAACTACCAGTTCCCCAACCAAATCGCCTTTGAAGGATACCTCACACGGATCGCCCTGAACAAGGTGATCGAGGCGTCTCGGCGCCGGTTCACCAACCGGGGCTACGGCGGCAAGACGCAAGACGCGAATCTGAATCCGATTTTGGGAACGGACCCGACTCCGAGCCAGTGGGCGATCGCGGGGGAACAGTGGTCGCGGATCGCGGCCACACTTCCGGCACCGCACGTCGCGATCATCGAGCGACTGCGCGAAGGCTTCACGCGTCAGGAAGTCGCGATCATGGGGAAAGTCACGCTCCGCACCGTGGTCCGGATCGTCCTGCGGGTCCAGCGCCTCTGCGAGGGTTCGGCATGAACGCTCGCCAACTCACTGCGGGAGCCTGGGATCTGGCCGAGCGGATCAAGGCCCAGTGGCGCGCCGGTGGCACTCCCGATGCCGCGGCTGCGGTCGATGCCCATCCCGAACTCGCTTCAAATCGGTCGGTTGTCATCGATCTGGCTTACGAGGAGTATTTGCTGCGCGAATGCGCCGGAGCACCGCCCGACCCCGCGCGATTCGCCCAGGCCTTTCCCGATTTCCAGGCCAGCGTTCAGGACCTGTTGGAAGCGCACTGTTTGTTGATGGCTCAGCCGGAACTGTTGGAGGCTCCCGCAGCCGAGTGGCCGGCCGTGGGATCGATCTTCGAGGGGTTGGAACTTCGGGCGGAACTCGGGCGCGGAGCCTTCGGAAGAGCGTACCTGGCGTACGATCCGGAGATTGGCCGGCTGCGGGCCATCAAGCTGGCTCCCGGCGGAGCGGCCGAGGCGAAGCTGATCGGCCGGCTCGCGCATCCGAACGTGATCGACGTGTTCTGGATGCGGAGAGTGGGTCGGCGAACGGCCGTGTGCATGCCGTTCGTGGGTTCCGCCACGCTGGCCGATGCCATCGCCGCGAATCCGGACGGAAGAGCGGCCACGGCAGCGACACTCCTTCGCGCGACCCAGGTGCGCGTCGCCGAGCTGCAACCCGATGCCCCTTCTCAGCCGATCGTCTTCGAACGCGACTCGTTCCTGGTCGGAGCCTGTGCCATCGGCGCGCGAATCGCCGACGCGGTCGATTACCTCCACCGCAACGGCGTGGTTCACGGCGACATCAAACCCACGAACGTGGTGCTGGAACCGGGCGGTTCCCCCCGCGTGATCGACTTCAATCTCGCGGCGGGCGAGGAACCCATCGCGGCAATCCGAGGCACGCCCGCTTATATGGCTCCCGAACTGCTCGATGCCACGCTTTCCGGTCGATCGGCCGCGGCCGCGAATGGACCCAAGGCCGATCTCTTCGCCCTCGGCGTCACGATCGTCGAGTTTTTGACCGGGCGTCATCCGTTCCGAGCCGCGAGCAACAGCACGCTCGCCTCGCTCGCTGCCGCCATTCACAAGGGTCCGCCCCAGCTCCCGCGTGCGATTCCCGCACCGATCGCCCGCGTCCTTCGATCCTGCCTGGCGGTTCGACCCGAAGATCGGCCCGGCTCGGCCTCGGAACTGACCGCGGCACTCGAGCGGTTCGTGGGAGGCGAGCGAACCCGCGGTGCCCGCCGGAAGCGACAGTTGCTGCTCCTCGCGGCGTTGGCTCTGGTAGCCGTACTCGCAAGTTTCGCGATGGCTCCGGTCCGTGTGGAAGCAACTCCCGACTCGGCGGAGGCATTCCAACAGCGCGGGATTCGCCTGCTACATGAAGGCAAGCCCGCAGCGGCCCGTGCCGACTTCCTCTCGGCACACGAACACTCCGGGAACCCCACCGCGCTCGCGTTCGCCGCCTATTGCTACGCCTTGGGTGGCGAGCACGAGGTCGCTATCGAACGCGGGCGTCTCGCCCTTGCGGGAGGAGCCGTTACGGCGGAAGCCGAAAACAACCTCGGTCATTCCCTCGTTCAACGGGGCGACTACGCTACAGCCTTGCCTTTCTTCGATTCGGCGCTTCGCCGTTCGCCCGAACTCCTAGCGGCTCGGTACAACCGCGCCCTCGCTTCCTACAAGCTCGTGTTGAAGGGCCAGGTCGGTCGCGAGGCCCAAGCGATCGCCGACATCGAGCAGGTCCTCGTCGCGGAATCCCGTTCGGGAGCAATCCACCTCGATGCGGCACGCATCTTCTTGCATTGCGCTCCAAACGACGGTCGATACCTCGACCGCGCCCTTTCTGAGCTGGAACTCGCGGTGGCAACGGGTCTGAACCCAGACTCGTTCCAGGCCGATCCGACGCTCAGTTCCAAACTCACGAACTGCAGAAGGTTTAAGGAAATCTGCCAGGGCCCGCCGTCGGGCGCAAATCCCGTCAATCCCCTCTCGGGGCTCGTCGAACCACTTCCCTGATCGACATCGTCCGCCGTTTATTTTGGGAAAGTTTCCATTTTCCGTGTCTCTTTTTGCGCGCTTTTCTCGATTGGCTTTGTGCGTTCGGCAGTGCGTGGCCTTTTTGGGCCGGCCGAAGCACGACTCCACGCGAGGGCTGCGCCATGTTCGGGTTTCTCAAATCTTCTCGTTCGGCTCAGCCGAACCGCTTCCGAAGCTTCAAGTTGGGGCTGGAAGAGCTGTGCCCGCGGGCGATGCCGAGCGGCATCGACGACCCGCCCGCTCCTCCCAATTCCGAGCCGGCTGTTGTGGCTCCTCCTCCGGCTCAGACCGCTCCCGTCATCGACAACTTCGATGCGATCGAGGTCGGGCACGGGCTGTACAAGATCACCGGCCACGTCACGGCGGCGAACGTCAACGGCATGGTCGTGAATTTCGCGGGAATCCCCTCCATTAACGGCAAGACGGCCGTGTGCGATGCCAACGGCAACTTCACCCTCGTGATCGCCGTCAGAACGGACGGTTCGGATCGAGGTGGAATCTCTGCTCAAACCACGGATGCGAACGGCCACCAGTCGAATCTGGCCCTGGCCTTCGTCACGCCAACGCCTTGAATCGCCAACGCGGATCGAACGCTCTAACAACGGGAGAGAGTCATGGGGACGAACGAACGGGATCGCCGACTGCGGTCGGACACGCTGCTGCCGATGGTGCGGGCGGCGATGGAGCGCGGTGAAGGCCCGCCCGCCGTGCTGGCGTGGGTTCGTGCGAATGGACACGCGGCGCGGAACGACGGCTGGACGACGCACGACGAGGTTCGGGCGCGGGCTCTGGCCGGTCGCCTGGCCACCACGCTGACGCCTACTGGAGGTAACGAGCTGCGAACCCTCCCGCTCGGCGAGACCTGCTCTTCGGAGCGATTCGGCGGTGCTTAATGCGCTTCGATTCGGAGATTCGCCTCAGCTCAAGAGTCCGGACAGACCGGCTCTCGAGTTAAGACATGGCGATATTTCCGAGTAGGAGGTATTGACGCCCGATTGAATTTGCCGAATGTTAAGGGTAGGAGAGGCATTGCGCCAGCTCCCCCAGCTCCAGTTGGTCCACCCGCCAGGAGGCGGCATGTCGGACCCTCGGTTACAAAGTCTGCACCTCGAAGGTCAGCCCAGGCGGGACCAGTTCCGCGCTGCGCGCCAGGTGATCCAATCGTCGTGCGGCTCGCACACCATCGCCGGGGATCTGCGCCTGCTCGCTGCGGAGGATCCGCTTCACGCGGCCACCGCCGCCCCGGGCGGCAAGGTTCCCAGCCGCTTCACGTACTATCTCAAAGACGGCAACGATGTCTTCCCGCTTCGCATGGGGCTGAACAGCGTCGGACGTCTCCCCGATAACGATGTCGTGATCCGCGACGAGTGCGTCTCGCGCCGCCATTGCGCCGTGTTGGTCCATACGGACATGCGCTGCGAACTGCACGATGTCGCCTCGAAGAACGGGACGCTGCTGAACGGCAAGAAGATCGGCAGCCCGACTCGTTTGCAATCGGGCGACCAAATCTTGCTCTGCAATCGCCGCCTCACTTTTCACATGACCGAAGCTCCCCTCGCCGAAGCCGTCGCAGGTTGAAGCTGTTGCGCATTGCTGTGGCCCGGTCTCCCGATCGTGCCACTCAGTAACCGATGTCGCATTGCTGTGGCCCGGTCTCCTGACCGTGCCACGCTGTTGCTGTGGCCCCATTGCTGTGGCCCGGTATCCTGACCGTGCCACTGTCCCGACCGCGCATTGTTGTAACCCGGTCTCCTGACCGTGCCACTCAGCGCATTTCGCTGTTGTTGTGGCCCGGTCTCCTGACCGTGCCACTCAGCGCATTGCTGTGGCCCGGTCTCCTGACCGTGCCACTCTCCCGACCGAAGGTCTCAGCGCATTGCTGTGGCCCGGTCTCCTGACCGTGCCACTCTCCCGACCGAAGGTCTCCTCGGGCGACCCCAATACTGAGGATTCAGCCGTGGAACGATATCGCATCCATGCTGACGCCTCCGTCTATTTTCTCACGTACTCCATCGTCGAGTGGTTGCCCGTCTTCGTCACCGAATCCAGTTGCAAGATCGTGACGGAAAGTCTGACGTTTTGCCACGAGAAAAAGAACCTGCGCATCAATGCGTATGCGATTATGCCAACGCACCTGCATCTGATTGCATTCGATGCGGAGCACGATTCCGCACGTCTGACGAAAACCCTCGCCGACTTTCGCAAGTTCACCGGTCGCCAACTCAGCGATTACTGCGGGAATCACGGACCGAAATGCTTCCAGGAATCGCTGCGCGATGCTGCTACGGCGGATCGGGACAGGCGGTTTTGGCAGCCGAGCCGGCATCCCGTGGCCATAACCGAAGAACCGTTCTGGCAGCAGAAGTTCGATTACCTTCACGATAATCCGCGGCGCAAGGGGCTGGTAACGCTCGGTCGAAACTGGCGGTTCTCGTCGGCGGCTTGGTATGCCTCGGATTGCACGGAGCCCGTGGATGTGCCGATCACGCATTTGGAATGGTGAGGTAACCGATGTCGGGGGTGGCACGGTCAGGAGACCGGGCCACAACCAATGGTGACTGATGTCGGGGGTGGCACGGTCAGGAGGCCGGGCCACAACCAGGGCCACAACAATGTGAACCGATGGGTGGCACGGTCAGGAGACCGGGCCACAACCAGGGGGC
>JAYTGN010000364.1:0-21445 GCA_043733485.1 Gemmataceae bacterium | reverse complement strand
TCTGCTCGGCAGGGTCCGCTCTGAAGCGGGTTATGGGCTGAAGGAGTCTGGCACTTTCCTTGATTGGTGGCACATGGATTCAGCCAGGGTGATCTAGTCACCTTCCGAGAGGGTAGCGATGTTTCGCACTCTACACCGTACGTTGGGCATCCTGGTTTTCGGGTTTACCATCCTGGCACTGATCCCCTTATCGGGTGCTGTTCGTGCGCAGCTCCCGCCGGCGCGGGGCGGGTTCCTCCCCTACCAGCCGAACGGGCAATTGCGACCGAACACCCAGGTCGTCTTTGGCGGTAACAGCGGCAACAACAATAACAACGGAAACAACGGCGGCAACAACAACGGCGGCAATCAGGGCGGCGGAAACAACAACGGCGGCAATCAGGGCGGCGGCAACTTCAACGGCGGGAATCAGGGCGGCGGTAATCAGGGATTTGGCGGAGGCGGGAATCAGGGATTCGGCGGAGGCGGAGGCAACAACGGCGGAGGCGGGAATCAGGGATTCGGTGGCGGAGGCAACAACAACGGAGGCGGACAACAAGGTGGCTTCGGTCCAGGGATTCGCTTCTTCCCGAGCGTAGGGGTCGGCTACCTCGGTGGCCAAGGCGGTGGCTCCGGGGGGCAAGGCAACTTCGGGGGTGGCGGAGGCAATTTCGGCGGAGGCGGCAACTTCGGCGGAGGCGGACAAGGTAACTTCGGCGGCGGACAAGGATTCGGCGGCGGTGGAAACCGAGGCGGATTTGGTGGCGGCAACTTTGGTGGTGGCGGAAACTTCGGTGGTGGAAACTTTGGTGGTGGTGGCGGAAACTTCGGAGGTGGCAACTTCGGAGGTGGCAACTTCGGTGGTGGTGGCGGAAACTTCGGTGGTGGCAACTTTGGTGGTGGCGGAAACTTTGGTGGTGGCGGAAACTTCGGAGGCGGTAAGATCGGCTTTGGCGGCGACTACGGGATCTGACGGTTGAAAACGTCCGTCCTGTTCCTCTGTCCAACGCTGCGGGAGAATTCTCGAACTCCCACGGTCGCACGGCGACGAGCGAGAACGGGACGATTCGTTTACACCTAGTGACCCTCGCGTCACGCAGATGAAGGAACTCGATGTTCAACTCGATTAGCCGCCCGCTCGGATACGCTGTATTTGGGCTGGCGGTTGCCGCACTTCTCCCGCTCTCTGGCGTACTCACCGCGCAAAACTATCCGCCAGCCCGAGGCGGATTCATTCCGTTCCAGCCCAACGGCCAACTGCGTCCGAACTACCAAATCGTGTTCGGTAACAACAACGGCAACCAACAGGGCGGCAACCAGCAGGGCGGAGGACAACAGGGCGGAGGACAACAGGGCTTCGGCGGCGGAGGACAACAGGGCGGATTCGGCGGTGGAGGTCAGGGTGGATTCGGCGGCGGCGGTCAACAGGGCGGATTCGGCGGCGGAGGCCAAGGTGGCTTCGGCGGCGGAGGCCAAGGCGGATTCGGCGGCGGAGGCCAAGGCGGAGGCTTCGGCGGCGGTGGACAAGGTGGAGGCTTCGGTGGTGGAGGACAAGGTGGTGGTGGACAAGGTGGTGGTGGAGGCTTCGGCGGCGGCGGTGGACAGGGCGGATTCGGTCAATTCGGCGGCGGCATCCGGTTCTTCCCCGGCGTCAGCAGAGGCTACCTCGGCGGACAGGGCGGCGGCGGACAACAGGGCGGATTCGGCGGCGGTGGCGGCGGCCAGGGTGGCTTCGGCGGCGGCGGCCAAGGCGGATTCGGTGGCGGGCAGGGTGGATTCGGCGGTGGACAGGGTGGCTTCGGCGGTGGACAGGGTGGATTCGGCGGCGGCCAAGGCGGCTTCGGCGGTGGCCAAGGCGGATTCGGGGGAGGTGGTAACCGAGGTGGCTTCGGCGGTGGACAGGGTGGATTCGGCGGCGGCCAAGGTGGCTTCGGCGGAGGTGGCTTCGGCGGAGGCGGATTCGGCGGAGGCCAAGGTGGCTTCGGCGGAGGCCAGGGTGGCTTCGGCGGCGGCGGTTTCGGTGGCGGCAAGCTCGGGTTCAGCGGCGAATACGGAATCTGATCGAACGTAGCGACCAACAGAACACTCGAACGGCTCGCGGAAACGCGAGCCGTTTTCATTTCACCGAGTCGATTCAACTCGAAAAGGCAGGGGCTTTCCAGCCAGACCCGCCATCAGGTTCTCAATTGCCATCTCCGCCATGCGACGGCGCGTTTGTACGGTTGCGCTTCCCAGGTGCGGCGCGATGATCGCGTTCGGCAGTTTCAAAATCGGGTGATCTCGCGGCAGCGGTTCCGGGTCGGTCACATCCAAGGCCGCGGCGTGAATTCGCCGATTCGCGAGCGACTCGGTCAGCGCTTCCAGATCGATCACGGCTCCGCGTGCCGCATTGATGAGCGAAGCCGTCGGCTTCATCTTCGCGAGTTCGGCTCGGCCGATGAGCCCGCGCGTTTCGGACGTCAGCGGGACCGTAAGCATCACGTAGTCGGATTCCGCGAGGAGTTCGTCCAGCGTGCAATATTGGACGCCGAGTGCCGCCTCGGCGTCGGGCTTGCGATTGCGGTTGCAGTAGAGCACGGTCATGTCGAAGCCGCGGGCGCGGCGAGCGACCTGTTCGCCGATGCGTCCGAGGCCGACGATACCGAGCGTACTGCCGTGAACCTCGCGGCCGAGCATGAACGACGGATCGTAGCGGAGGAAGTCTGGGCCTCGGGCATAGCGGTCGCCCTCGACCAGACGGCGGCCGGCGGCCAATAATAGTGCGAAAGCGAGGTCCGCGGTCGCGCCGTCGAGAACGCCCGGCGTGTTCCCCACGGGAATCTTGCGGGCTGTCGCGGCCGGCACGTCGATGTGATCGACGCCGACCCCGAAGTTGCTGATGGCGCGGACGCCGGGAAGTCGATCGAGCAATGGACCGTTGACCGTGGGATGCCCGTAGGTGAGGATCGCTTCGATGCGGTCCGCGCCGGATTCCTCCGCGGCGATCCAAGGCACGAGTTCCACTTTGTCCGCAACGAGTTGTTCGACCACCGGCCCCACCGGGAGATCGGCAAGAACGCGAGGAAGGCTCGGCATGGGGAATCTCGCGAATGCGTTTGGAGGATGAGATGGCTTCGGCTTCACCGCCGGGACGATTCAAGCCGGCTTCGCGCGGTTCTTCGCGTCCACGAAGACGACTCGAGGCGCGTGCCCTTCCAACTCGCTTTCCTCGAACGAAGCATACGTGGCGATGATGATGGTGTCGCCGGGCCGAATGAGGTGGGCTCCGGCCCCGTTCACTTGCACCTCGCCGCTGCCCGGCTTACCGCGGAGGGCATAGGTGATCAGCCGCGTGCCGTTGGTCACGTCCCAGACGTGGATTTGCTCGTTCGGCAAAATGTCGGCTGCGGCGAGCAGGTCCGCGTCGATGGTCAGGCTGCCCTCGTAATCCAGATCGGTCGCCGTCACGGTGGCCCGGTGAATCTTCGACTTCATCATCGCGCGCTGCATCGATCGCCCTCGTTCGTATCGCTTAATGACATTCTACGCCTCCGGGCTAAGATGGCTTGCACCTCGAACCTCATCCCACGGAGTTCCTACATGAAGTCGATCACCCGAACCGCGATCGTTCTCGCGGTGGTTTTGGCCGCAACCGTGAGGGCCGAAGACAAGCCCGCGAACGAAGCCCCGAAAGGCTTCACCGCTCTCTTCGACGGCAAGAGCCTCGATGGCTGGAAGGCCACCGGCAAGGCGGATGCTTGGGCTGCCGAGGATGGCGCGATCGTCTGCAAGGGCGGCGGCGGAGGCTACCTCCTCACCGAAAAAGAGTACGGCGACTTCGAGTTCCGCTGCGAGTACAAGTGGTCCAAGGAAGGCGGCAACAGCGGCGTCGGCATCCGCACCCCGAACAAAGGCGACCCCGCCTATGCCGGCATGGAAATCCAACTCATCGACGACGAAAACTGGGAGAAAGTGAACAAGTTCAAGCTCGCCGACTACCAGCACACCGGCTCGATCTACGACGTGCAACCGGCCAAGCTCCAGGCCAACAAGCCGATCGGCGAATGGAATACCGTGAAGATCGTCTGCCAGGGCCGCCAGGTGACCATCGAGCAGAACGGTAAGGAACTGGCGAACGCGAACCTCGACGACTTCGAGAAGAAGTTCGAGAAGCATCCCGGCCTCAAACGCGAGAAGGGGCACCTGGGCTTCCAGAGTTACAACATCAAGGTCGAGTTCAAAAACGTGTACGTGAAAGAACTGAAGTGAGTCCGGTGCCAAGGTCGCCAGTGTTTTACTCATTTCCCTGCGAACCCGGTTTGACCGAACGCCGACCGGGGCCTCACAACTCGGACTATTATTGTGTTGGTAAACGGTCGGCGAGCGGAGAGAATGACTGCCGCAGTCCAACCGACAACCCGCACTGGCGGACTCTCCCATGCCCGACCCGATCCGGCCCGCGCCTGCGACGCCCGTGGACAACTCCGCCACCCACGCTCCCTCCGTCGGCTTTAGTACCGACGATACCACCGGCGACGCTCGGTCGGCTCCGATCTTCGCCCCGCCCGCGGATCCCGCCGAGATCGGCCAACTCGGGCCGTACCGCGTCCTCAAACAACTCGGCCACGGCGGCATGGGAGCCGTCTACCTCGGGCTCGACGAACGGCTGGGGAGGAAGCTCGCGCTCAAAGTGATGTTGCCGCAATACGCGGCGAACCCGGCGGCCAAGGAGCGGTTCCTGCGCGAAGCCCGGGCCGCCGCACAGATCACTCACGATAATGTCGTTACGGTTTACGAAGCCGACGAGCGCGATGGCGTGCCGTTCATTGCCATGCAGTTCTTGCAGGGTTACGCGCTCGACGAGTACCTGAAGAAGAAGGGCAACCCGAGCATTCCGCAGATCCTCCGCATCGCCCGCGAAACGGCCGCGGGGCTGGCGGCGGCGCACAAGATCGGCCTCGTGCATCGCGACATCAAGCCCGCCAACCTCTGGCTGGAAGCGCCGAACGGCCGGGTGAAGGTGCTCGATTTCGGCCTCGCCCGCCCGGTGGACGCGGAAAGCGAACTGACCAAAAGCGGCGCGATCATCGGCACGCCGGCGTACATGTCCCCCGAACAGGGCCGCGGCCAGAAGGTGGACGCCCGCACGGATTTGTTCAGCCTCGGCGCCGTGCTCTACCGGCTCTGCACCGGCAAGCTCCCCTTCGAGGGGTCGAACGTGATGGCCATCTTGATGGCCCTGGGCACCGACGAACCGACGCCGGTGCGCGAGTTGAACCCGAACGTGCCCGAACCGCTCGCCCTTCTGATTCACCAACTCCTGGCGAAGAAAGCAGCCGACCGCCCGCAAACGGCGGACGAGGTGGTGAAGCGCGTCCGCGCGATGATGGAGAAGGCCACGTCGGAAGCGCAAACCGCCTCGCCCAATTCGACACTACCACAGGTCGTCTATGTTACGATTCCGGTGACGATGCAGCCGGAGAGCGCCTTCGCCGACCTCGATGTACCCGATGCTTCGCCCGTCGAGGAGTCGCTGCCGGAGCCTGAGCGGAAGAAGCCCCGCGGCAAGTTCGTCGGGATCGCGGCCGGCTTCGCCGCAGTACTGGCTGTGGTGATCGGCGGCGTCATCATCGTCATCAAGAACAAGGACGGCACGGAAACGAAGATCGAAGTGCCCGACGGGGCCACGGTCGAAGTGAAGAAGGACGGTAAGACCGTGGCCAAGGTGGGCCCGACCCCGAAGGTATCGCCGGACGCGAGTGCGGATCGGAGGGCGGCGGAGTGGGTTCTTTCAGTCGGCGGCAAGGTTGGCGTGAACGGGCAGGATAAAGAGATCAAGGCCGCAGCCGACTTACCGAATGAAATCTTTCAGCTAACACACATTTTTTTGGGGAATAATAATCAGCCGGTGAGCGATGCGGGCCTGGCCATCTTCAAAGATTGCAAGAACATCACATACCTTGATGTCTACAGTACTGCGGTAACAGATGCGGGGTTGGCCCACTTCAAACAATGCACGAACCTCGCATTCATAAATCTCAACGCTACTCAGGTGAGCGATACGGGTTTGGCCTACTTTAAGGATTGCCCGAATCTCACGGCCCTCTTACTGACCCGCACAAAGGTCAGCGATGCAGGGTTGGCCAACTTCAAGAATTGCAAGAACATCACAAGACTTTGGCTGGGCGAAAACGAGGTGGGTGATGCGGGACTGGCGAACTTCAAGGACTGCAAAGACCTGACAGAACTCCACCTGCACAACACTCAGGTGAGTGACGCGGGCCTTGCGAACTTCAAGGACTGCAAGAACCTCACACTCCTCCAGCTGCAAAAGACGAAGATCACGGCCGCGAAGTTCGAGGAGTTGAAGAAGGCGTTCCCGAAGTGCCGGATCGAGAGCGACCACGGGACGTACGAGCCGCCGGTCGAATCCGACCGCAAGGCCACCGAGTGGGTGTTTTCGGTCGGGGGACGGGTTCAGATCAATGGTGAAGAAAAATACATCATGGCACTCGCCGATCTGCCGAAGGAAGCCTTCCGCCTCACAGGTTTCGCGTACCTCGACAATGCCCGCGTCACGGACGAGAGCCTGAAGATCTTCCAAGGGTGCAAAAACCTGACGAGCCTTCACTTGCACGGCGCAAGAAACGTAACTGATGCTGGTCTGGCCAATTTCCTCGATTTCATCGACCTGAAAGAACTGGACCTCGCCTACACTCAGGTCACCGATGCCGGGTTCGCACGCTTCGGCAAATGCAAGAACCTCACGCTCCTTCAGCTAACTCAAACGAAAATCACCGACAAGGGACTTGTGCCCTTTGGGGATTGCAAACACCTCACGTTTCTGGGCCTCGGCCAAACGTCCGTGACCGACAAAGGGCTGGCAATTTTCAAGGGCTGTACGGAGTTCACAATGCTCCATCTTGGTATGGAAGGACTGAGCGACGACGGCCTTGCCCATTTCAAAAATTACAAGAATCTTACGATGCTAACTGTGGAAGGTACAAAGGTGGGCGACAAGGGACTGGAGCACCTGCGTGAATGCGTCAACCTTCGAGGTCTACAACTGAAGGGCACTAAGGTAACCGATGCCGGGCTGGTCTATCTCAAAGACATGAAGAGCCTCAGCGGTGTGGACCTGACTGATACCGGCATCACCGACCGAGGCCTGGAACAGCTCAAAGATCACAAGGGCCTCGATGGATTGAGCTTGAGCCGAACGCAAATCACCGATGTGGGGCTGGCGTACTTCAAGGACCGTAAGGGAAGATGGAATAGCCTCGAGTTGGAAGGTACGCAAGTCACCGATGCCGGGTTGGCCAATTTCAAGGATTTGAAGCAAATCTCTGGCATCAAGTTGGCTAACACCCGCGTCGGAGATGCGGGGCTCGGCCATTTCAAGAACGTTGAGAGTATCGACCAACTCGACCTCCGAAAGACGAAGGTCACGGCTGCGAAGTTCGAGGAGTTGAAGAAGGCGTTCCCAAAGTGCCGGATCGAGAGCGACCACGGGACGTATGAGCCGAAGTAGCAACCGACGGATGGCCCCGATAAAATAGTTGGAATACTGGAGCCAATCATGCCCATCATTATCGCCGACGAACAGATTCCCGCGGACCTCGTTCGCTTCAAGCTGCCTCCGGCCGTTCACGCTCGTTTGCAATCCCTTCTGGATCAGCAAGACCGCGGGCAACCGCTTTCCGTCGCGGAACGCGGCGAGGCCGAAGGACTCGTTGACCTGGCCGAACTCCTGACACTCCTGCGGCTGCGAGCGGAACGGGTCGCCGGATGAGCGATATTCCCCGAAGGCTTACCGAATTCGTGGTCTACCGCGCCCGCGATCGGTGCGAGTATTGCGGACTTTCGCAGCACGGCCAGGAGGCCACGTTTCACGTCGATCACGTCGTACCCCGCGCGGCCAACGGCCCGACGACGGTCGAGAACCTCGCACTTGCCTGCGTCTCGTGCTCGCTTCGCAAGGGGATGAAGCAGGAAATAGTCGATCCAGAAACCGGCGAGACCGTGCCGTTTTTCAATCCGCGAATCGAGATTTGGTCCGCTCATTTTCGCTGGGACGAGGAACGCGTAGTCCCGCTGACTTCGACGGGCCGAGCGACAGTTGCGGTCCTCTCGTTGAACCGACCTGTAATCCTCAGCATACGCCGGGAAGAGGCGGAACGGGGTCGGCATCCTCCGGACTGATTGAAGGGCACAGGTCTCGCCCACTTCACGGACTGCAAGAACCTGACGTACCTCGAAATAACGGGAACGAAGGTCACAGCCGCGAAGTTCGAGGAGTTGAAGAAGGCGTTTCCGAAGAGCAAGATCGAGAGCGATTACGGGACGTACGAGCCGAAGCCGTAGTGCGTTCCCGGACACTGCCTTCCAGGGCTTTCGGGGGTTGGGAGCGACGTTGACTCGGGGTTACGGGCAGTTGTAGCACGATTTGGATCGGAGAGGATTTCACCATGCCAACCTTGGTTTTGACGGATGTTCCCGGCCCTCTGTACGACCAGATTCATCGCCTGGCGCAGGATCGGCACCGGTCGCCGGCCGATACGGCCGTCGACGTGCTAGAGACGGCGTTGCGGACCAGGACCCCCGCCAAATCGGAGGCGCCGTTGCCGCAGGCGCCGTACCTGACGGAAGAGATTTGCGCTCCGTGCACTATTCCGTGGCCGAAAGGCGAAGTCGTCGAAGCAGTTGAAGTTCCGGCGCCGCTGCCAACGGCGCATGATTTCCCCGATGAAGACTAATTGATGTTTGAAACACCACACCCGCAGGCACCATTGACGCAAGGCGAGCAGAGGCCGATTGCAGGTGTCGTATAATAACACAACAGCGATTCTGGAGATGCCGACATGGGAAGAGCTCCTGAACTATTGACCGAGTTGAGCGTGGAGGAGTTGGAAGCGCTGGCCGACAGCCAGTTATCGCCCACAGCCCAGGCGCGGCTCGACGACCTGCTGGCCAGCAGAAACGAGCAACCGCTGTCGGCGCAGGATGAAGCCGACATGGTCAGCCTCCTGCAAAGGACGGATCAGCTCACGATTCTCAAGACCCGGGCGAGATTTACTTTGAGTCAGGCCAAAGCGGAAGTGGCCGGGACATGACCGTCTACATTTCCGTCGAGTTGCAAAGGCGAGTTCGCGAACGCTTCGCGAACATTTGCGCCTACTGCCGAACGGCCGAGGATTTGACCGCCACGACGTTCGAATTCGAGCATATCGTGCCGCTTTCGGCGGGGGGAGCGACGGCGTTTGAGAACCTGTGCCTGTCCTGCCCAATGTGCAATCGCTACAAGTCCGATCGCGTGCTGGCTCCAGACGCGGTGGCGCAACTGGAAGTTCCTTTATTCCACCCACATCTGCATCGATGGGCCGACCATTTTTCCTGGAACGACGAGTTCACCGAAGTCGTAGGGTTGACCCCGGTCGGCCGTGCGAGCGTCGCGGCGTTGAAGATGAATCGCCCACAGATGATCCGCGTGCGTCGGATGTGGGTTGCCATGAACGAACACCCGCCGGACCTCGATTAACATCCCGGACCGCTCCAACTGGCCGCGGAGGTTTACCGATGAAAACGTCCTCCGCGCCGATTGCCGCGGTCACAGCCGCGAAGTTCGAGGAGTTGAAGGCCGCGTTGCCGAAGTGCAAGATCGAGAGCGACTACGGGACGTACGAGCCGAAGTAGGCGATTGAGCGGTTTCCCGAATCCATCGGCAATGCCAATGCGAACCTTCGGTTGAATCGGTATAAGCTTCGCACCTACGGCGGATAAGAATGAGTGGGTGGGAGTTGCTCCCACTGCCTCGTTTGCCCCTGGAGCCTCTCTCATGCGATTCGCATCTTCCGCCCTCCTCGTTGCGCTGGCCGTTCCAGCCTTCGCTCAGCCTCCCGCCCCACCGCCGCCTCCTCCCAAGACCATCACGCAAGATGGCGGCCAACCCGTCGGAAACAATCAGAACTCCCGCACGGCAGGGCCCAACGGGCCGGTCGTTCTCGATAACTTCCACTTGCTGCAGAAGCTCGCTCGCTTCGATCGCGAACGCATTCCCGAGCGCGTCGTTCACGCCCGCGGCGTCGGTGCCCACGGCGAATTCACCTCCTACGGCGACCACTCCGAGCACACCAAGGCCAAACTCTTCTCGGCTAAGGACGTCAAGACGCCCGTCTTCCTCCGCTTTAGCACCGTGATCCATCCGGGCGGCTCGCCGGAGCAACTCCGCGATCCCCGCGGCTTCGCCGTCAAGTTCTACACCTCGGAGGGCAACTGGGATCTGGTGGGCAACAACCTGCCCGTCTTCTTCATCCGCGATGCCATGAAGTTCCCCGACATGGTCCACAGCTTCAAGCCCAGCCCGATCACGAATCAGCAAGACCCCAATCGCTTCTTCGATTTCTTCAGCCATCAGCCCGAGAGCACGCACATGTTCACGTTCGTGTACTCGGATCAAGGCACCCCGGCGAGCCTGCGCCAGATGGACGGATTCGGAGTCCACGCCTTCAAATGGGTGAACGCCAAGGGCGACGTGACCTACGTGAAGTTCAATTGGCGGAGCATGCAGGGGCACAAGACGTATTCCTCCGAGGAAGCCGCCGCCGCATCCGCCAAGAACCACAGCGGGCTCACCGAAGACTTGTACGAGAACATCGCGGCCGGCAAGTTCCCGTCGTGGGAACTCGGCGTGCAGATGCTCGCCCCGGCCGATCTCGGCAAGTTCGACTTCGACCCGCTCGACGACACGAAAATCTGGCCCGGCATCCCCGAGGTCAAAGTCGGAAAGATGACCCTGAACAAGGTGCCGGACAACTTCTTCCAGTTCACCGAGCAGGCGGCGTTCGCACCCGGCATGATGGTGCCCGGCATCGAGGCCAGCGAGGACCGCATGCTACAAGGACGGCTCTTCAGCTATGCCGATACGCAGCGCTATCGCGTGGGGACGAACTACCTGATGCTTCCGGTGAATCGCCCGCTGGCGGAGGTGTCGAACAACAGCCAGGGCGGCCAGGGGAACTTCGGCCACACCAAGAGCGACGTGAATTACGAGCCGAGCGTGACCACCGGCGGCCGTCGCGACAACCCCGCTTACGAATTCGCCAAGACCCCGCTCACCGGCACGCTTCAGGAGAAGCCGATCGACAAGACGCAGAACTTCAAGCAGGCCGGCGAACTCTATCAGTCGTACACCGCCGAGCAGAAGGATCACCTCATTAAGAACCTCGCCGACGACCTCGGCAAGGTGAAGAACCTCGCCGTGAAAACGAAGGTGGTCTCGCACTTCTATCAGGCCGACCCGGACTTCGGCACCAAGCTCGCCAAGGCCGTCGACGTGGACGTTGCGAGCGTGCAGGCTCTAATCAAGTCCGAAGCGGTTTCGATGAAGTAATTGCGATCCCGGTACTCGGGCCGGTGTTTGTGCCGGCCCGACTTCAGGAGCTTATCATGTTCGTGGCTTCTTTTGCAGTGATCGCCATGCTCTCGGCTCCGAAGCCTCCGGCCATCGCGGTCGATGCCGACACGCGGGCCAAGCTGCAACTGATTGCCTTCCAGGCGGTCCGCGATGGCGACACCAAGACGCTGACGGAATACTTCGCGGCCGGGTTCTCGGTGAACGAAGCGAACCCGCGCGGCGACACGTTTCTGTGCGTTGCCGCGTACAACGGCCAACCGGAAGTAGTGGCCCTGATTCTCAAGCAACCCGGTGTGAAGATCGAAGCGCGCAACAAGATGGGGCTCACGGCGCTCTCCGCGGCCGCGTTCAAGGGAGACGTCGCCATCGCGAAGCTGCTGGTGAAGCACAAAGCGGATGCGAACGCGGCGAACGAATCGGGTCAGACGCCCTTGATGTTCGCGGCCCTCACGGGCCGCACGGAAATGGTGAAGTACTTGCTGGAGGCCGGGGCCGATCCGGCCGCAATGGACAAATCGAAGAACACCGCGGCATCGCTGGCCCGCGGCCAGGGAGCGAAGGAACTGGCCGAGTCGATCGAGGCCGCGCGAAAGAAGCCTTAAACCGAAGGGCACGAAACAACCAACTTTTTGTGTTCCGCACTCTTTCCAGTCAGCATGGGTATAGCTGACACTCGCTCGATTCAGCCTAACGAGAGCGGGCATTGCCACCCACAGCGTGACCAAATGATCGGCCACAACTCCGGTTGGCCTTGCTCCGCCTCCCGTTGTTGTGGTACCACCGCAGGACCATGAAAACCACCGCCGCGGTGCTCGTCGAACTCGGCAAGCCGCTCGAACTCGCCGACCTCGAGATTCCCATCTTGAAACCTGGCCAGGTTCTGGTCGAAGTCGCGTTCAGCGGCGTTTGCCATACGCAGGTCGGCGAGGCCCGCGGCCACCGCGGCGAAGACAAGTTCCTCCCCCACTGCCTCGGCCACGAGGGTAGCGGCTTCGTCCGCGAAATCGGCCCCGGCGCGAGCAAAGTCAAACCCGGCGACAGCGTCATTCTCTCCTGGATTAAGGGGAGCGGTGCGGACGTGCCCGGATGCACCTACGAGTGGAACGGCCGCAAGGTGAACGCCGGCGGCATCACCACCTTCGCCACGTATTCCGTCATCAGCGAGAACCGGCTCACAAGCGTTCCCGAGGGACTGTCGATGCGGCTCGCGGCCCTCGTGGGCTGTGCCGTGCCCACCGGCGCGGGCGTGGTTTTCAACACGGCCCAACCGCGACCGGGCCAGAGCATTGCGGTCTTCGGCGTCGGCGGGATCGGTTCCTGTGCCATCGCGGCCGCGGCCCTCGCGGGTTGCACGCCCGTGATCGCGGTCGATGTGAACCCGGACAAGCTGACCCTCGCGAAAAAGCTCGGCGCGACGCACGCCATCAACTCGAAGAGTACCGACGCCGTGACCGAGATTCTGAAAGTCTGCAAGGGCGGTGCGGATTTCGCGATTGAAGCGACGGGGCTTCCCGCGGTCATGAAACAGGCTCTGGCCTGCGTTCGCCCGCAAGGCGGCACGGCCGTCGTGATCGGTAATGCTCGCTTCGGCTCGACCCTTGAAATCGACCCGCGCGAACTGAACATGGGCAAGCGACTGCTCGGCACTTGGGGCGGCGACAACGTCCCCGACCGCGACTACCCCCGCTACTGCAAGCTGCTCGCCTCCGGCCGACTCGACCTCGAGCCGTTGCTGTCGCGTAGCTATGGCCTCGCGGACGTGAACGCCGCACTGGAAGATTTGGAACGCGGCCACGCCGCCCGACCGCTGCTGGACATCGCGGGTATGGCTCAAATGGCGAGCCGAGCCGCGTAAGCGGCCGGGTAGTGGGACTTACGCGGCTCGGCTCGTCGGGGAATTTCTATGCTGGTCGGGCTCGATTTCGACAACACGATCGTCTGCTACGACCGGCTCTTCCACCGGCTTGCGCGCGAACGCGGACTCATCCCGGACACGGTACCGCAAACCAAAAGCGCCGTACGCGATTACCTGCGGAGCATCGACCGCGAGAGCGATTGGACTGAAATGCAGGGCGTCGGCTACGGGCCGCGAATCTCGGATGCCGAGCCGTTCCCCGGCGTGAAGGAATTCCTCGCTTCGTGCAAGTCCTCCGGCATCCGTATCGCCATTATCAGCCACAAAACGAAGCATCCGTACCTCGGCGAGAAGTACGACCTCCACGAAGCCGCTCACACCTTTCTCACCCGCCACGGCTTCTACCGAACCAGTGACACCGGGTTGTCACCGCTCTCCGTCTGGCTCGAACTTACCAAGCAATCCAAGCTCGACCGCATCGGCTCGCTCGGCTGCGATCTCTTCGTGGACGACCTCCCCGAGTTCCTCGGCGAGCCGTCGTTCCCCAGCCAATCGCGGAAAATTCTCTTCGACCCGATGAACGCCTGCCCCGACCGCGACGACTACACCCGCGTCCAATCGTGGAACGACATCACGGCACTCGCGACGCACTTGAAGGAGGGCCGATGGGCAGCCTAGAAGAGCGGGCCGTCCAGGCACTCGCGGAGCGGGCCGGAGTCGGAGCCGTGCGGAGCGTCGCGCCCATGGCCGGCGGCGCGAACAACCGCGTCTTCCAGTTGGAAGCCGAGAAGGGCACGTACCTTCTCAAGTCGTACTTCCGCCATCCCGAGGATCCGCGCGACCGGCTCGGCACCGAGTTCGCCTTCTCGCAATTCGCCTGGAATCACGGCGTCCGCTGCATCCCGCAACCGCTGGCCAGCGACCCCGCCGCAAGCCTCGGGCTGTTCGAATTCGTGTTCGGTTCGTCGATGAAGGGCACCGTGGCTGGCGAAGCGGCCGTCGAACAGGCCATCGAATTCTTCCGCACGTTGAACCGCGCGCGCCGCCAGGCCGAGGCGGCAAAATTGCCCCGCGCTTCGGAATCGTGCCTGAGCCTCGACGATCACTTCAACACGGTCAATCGCAGGGTCGAGCGATTGCAGTTGCTGCCGGTAGGAGCCGAGGTCGACCTCGCGGCGGCGAGCTTCGTGGAGCAAGAAGTCGTTCCCGCGTGGTGTCAGGTGTTGGCCACGTCCCGCGCCGTCGGTGCTTCGCATTGCCTCTCGTCCGACGTTCCACTTCGCACCGACGATCGCTGCCTCTCGCCCTCGGACTTCGGCTTCCACAACGCGATTCTGGCCAACGACGGCCGGCTTCGCTTCATCGACTTCGAATATGCCGGGTGGGACGATCCCTCGAAGCTGATCTGCGACTTCTTCTGCCAGCCGGCGGTGCCGGCTCCTCCGCAGGCGTTCGAGCGCTTCGCCCGTGCGGTTGTCGCGGAGTTTCCGAATCCCGCGATCCACTTGGCCCGCGCCCGATTGCTGCTGCCGATCTACCGCGTGAAGTGGGTCTGCATCATGCTGAACGAGTTCCTTCCCGTGGGAGGTAGCCGGCGTGCGTTCTCCGGCACGAGCGTGGAACGAGACGCGCGAAAGATCAGCCAGTTGGCGAAGGCCCAGGCCGCGCTCGCATTTGTTTTAGGTGGCACGGGCATTCCTGCCTGTGCATCGACCCCACCACAGGCAGGAATGCCTGTGCCACCCGGTCAAGTGTCACGGAAGGTTGCATGAACAAGATCGTCGTTCTCGGCGCGAATTCGTTCTCCGGTCAAGACTTCGTCGATCTGATGCTCGACGAGTCGAAGTGCCAAGTGATCGGCGTCAGCCGTTCGCAGGAGCGGTCGAACCTGTTCCTGAAATACCGGCTGCGTTCGGACCTATCCCGCTATCGTTATTGCGCAATGGACATGAACCGCGACATGGGCGCGCTGCTGGCGATGCTCGACGACGAGAAGCCGGACGCGATCGTGAACTTCGCGGCGCAGAGCGAAGTGGCACCGAGTTGGGAACACCCCGAGCACTGGTTCCAGACCAACACGGTGGCCCTGTCGTTCCTCGTGAATCACCTACGGCGGCAGAAGTACCTCAAGCGCTATCTGCACGTGTCGTCGCCGGAAGCGTACGGCACCTGCGTGGGAAATGTCGTTGAAGAGACGCCGTTGAATCCGAGCACGCCTTACGCGGCGTCGAAGGCCGCCGCGGACTACTTGCTCAAGACCTACGCCAAGCAGTACGGCTTCCCGCTGCTCACCGTGCGGGCCACGAACGTGTATGGCTCCCGGCAGCAGTTGTTCAAGATCATTCCGCGCTCGGCCATCTACATCAAGCTCGGCCGCACGATCGAACTCCACGGCGGCGGCCACGCCGTGAAGTCGTACATCCATATTCGCGATGTGTCCCGCGGCGAAAAAGCCATCCTCGAACGCGGTCGGCTCGGCGAACTGTACCACCTTTCGCCCGATCACGGCGTCGAGGTGAAGAAGGTGGTGAACACCATTTGCGACCGGCTCGGCAAGCGCTTCGAGGACGCCACGCGAACGGTCGACGAACGCCCCGGCCAGGATGCCGCCTACGTCATCGATTCGACCAAGGCTCGCACCGAACTCGGCTGGAAGCCCACGATTTCTCTCGAAGAAGGACTGACGGACGTGGTGGATTGGGTGAACGGAAGTTGGGCGGCGATTCAGGCTCAGCCCTTGGAATACCGCCATGCCGCATGACGAACGCTGGCTGATCGTCGGCGGCGACAGCACGATCGGCGCGGCCCTCGCACGGCAGGCGGGCCGACGCGCGATTTGCACGAGCCGCCGCCCGGCCAGTGACAACGTGCTGTCACTCGATTTGGCGGGCGATCCGGCGAGTTGGGTGCTGCCGGAGCGCGTCGATGTCGCATTCCTGTGTGCCGCTGTGACTTCGATCGAAGTCTGCCGTTCGCAACCGGTCGAGACGCGACTGGTGAACGTCGAACGGACCGTCCACCTCGCGGAACGGTTGACGGCTCGGGGCGCATTCGTGGTTCTGCTTTCGACGAATCAGGTGTTCGACGGGTCGAAACCGTTCCGGTCCGCGGAGGAGGGCCCGTGCCCGCTCACGGAGTACGGGCGGCAGAAGGCCGACGCGGAACGTGCGATTCTTGCGATGGGCGGAGCCGCGGTGCGATTCACCAAGGTGATGGCGGGCGTGCCGGCGTTGTTCCTCGCGTGGGAAGAGGCTTTGACAAAGGGCGAACCGATCGCGCCGTTCGCGGACATGGTGTTCTCCCCGGTGCCGCTGGCCTTCGCGGTGGATGCCTTAATCGCCGTCGGCACGCGTCGCGTTCGTGGGATCGTTCAGGTCTCCGGCGACTGCGACGTGAGCTACGCGGACGCGGCTCGGCGACTGGCGGAACGGCTGAATGCAGATCCCGGATTGGTGCAACCGGCGTTCGTCGCCTCGCGCGGCATTGCACCGGAGGCCGCCCCCCGCCACACTACTCTAGACACGTCCGGGCTTGCCGGTATAGGCTTGCGCGTTCCGTTGGTTTCGGAAACACTCGGGAGTTCGATCCGTGCCTGATTCCCTCACGGTTGCGAGTTGCCACGTCTGCCGCGAAGGCGCGCTTCGCACCGTCTCGGGGTACGAGTCGCTGATGCGCGTTTCGTCGGACGCGAAGCCGTTTCGAGCGGGCGGTTCGCTGGCGGTCTGCGAGAACTGCGGCACGGTACAGAAGCCGATCACCGCACAGTGGCTGGCCGAGGTCGAGGCGATCTACGGCTCGTACTCGATTTATCACAACGCTGGCGGCGCGGAACAGAACGTCTTCGCGACTCAAGGCCGGCAACCGCAATCGCGATCCTCGCGGCTCATCGAGCAACTTCGCGATCGGGTTCCCGTCCCATCCAAAGGACGGCTTCTCGATATCGGCTGCGGAAACGGTGCCACGCTCCGAGCGTTTAGCCAACTGATGCCGGGCTGGTCGCTCGTCGGCAACGAACAGAACGACCGCTACCGGACCGCCGTCGAGGCCATTCCACAGGTCGAAGCTTTTCACGTCGGCGAGCCGGAAACCGTGGTGGGTTCGTTCGACCTCCTCACGTTGGTTCACGTGCTCGAACACATTGCGGACCCCGTCGCTTACCTCCGGCGAGTGACCGCGAACGCGACGCCTCGGGGCACGATCGTCGCTCAGGTGCCGGCCCACCGCCAGAACCCGTTCGACTTGCTGGTCGCCGATCACTGCACGCACTTTTCACTGGAAACGCTTACTGCGGTGTTCGAGGCGGCCGGGTTGGAAGTGCTCGCGGCGAGCGATGAGTTCGTTCCGCGGGAACTCACCGTGGTCGGCCGTCCGGGGCGGACGCCCGTGCCGCTCCCGGACATCGCGGGCTCGCTCGATTTTCGGCTGGCGGCCATCGGCCAGGAACTGGATTGGCTGAACGACCTCGCGCGGCGCGGGCGGCAGTTGGCCGCGACCGGTCCGATCGGAGTCTTCGGCACCTCGCTCGGAGGAGCCTTCTTGCTCGGCGAGTTGGGAGCCTCCCTCGGTTTCTTCGTGGATGAAGACCCCTCGAAAATCGGGAGGGTCTGGGACGGTCGGCCGATCTTGCCTCCGCAAGCCGTTCCGCCGGAAGCGAGGGTCTTGCTCGGCCTTCCGGACGCGGTGGCGGCCGTCGTGAAGGCGCGCCTCGGCGCGCCGTTCGCCGACCGATTCGTTTTGCCGGGTCGAGCCTCTCGGAAAGAAACGCTCCTGTGCCCCGCGGACGAGCGCGTCCGCCGGGCTTCCTGATTCGCGAGGAGTTCGCATGTCCGTGCCCAAGCTTTCGATCGTTCAGCCGAACTTTAACCACGCGGCGTTTCTGCCGCGCTGCCTCGACGCGATCCTGCAGCAGTCGTTCACCGACTTCGAGCTGATCTCCATCGACGATTGTTCGACGGACAGCAGCTACGAGATCCTGCAGGCTTACGCTCGAAAGGATTCGCGGATCCGCCTCTTCCGCAACGACCGGAACCAGGGCGTGGTGTTCACGTCCAATCGCGGCTTCGCTCTGGCTCGCGGCGAATACCTCCACGGGGCGGCCTCGGACGATTACATCCTGCCCGGCTATTACGAAGCCGCGATGGGCATGTTCGCGAAGCACCCGAATGCCGCGATCGGCCTCGGCCTCACGCGCTGCGAATACGAGAATTCGCCGAAGGTCGTGATCGTGCCCGGCGACTGGGCGGACGAACGCACGTACCTTTCACCGGATCAGGTGGCGGATCGGATCGCCGGGTGCGGCATCCCCGGCCCCACCCTCTGGAAGCGCGAGCCGTTCCTCGCCATCGGTGGGTACAACGCCGCGCTGCGCTGGCACTGCGATTGGTTCGCGCTGCAAGTCCTCGCCTTCCGCTACGGGATCTGCTTCATTCCCGAAGTGTTCACCGTCGTGCGCATGGCCGAGGATTCGTACTCGAACGTGAGGAATCGCACGGACGGCGTTCAGACGACCGTTTTGCACGAACTCCTGAGGCAGATTCAACGCCCCGAGTTCCGCGACGTGCTGCCGCTGTTCGAGAAGAGCGGTGTGATTCGTCAGTTCGATTTCAAACTCGTCGAGGCCGCGATCGCGTTCGAAGGCCCGTGGGACGGGCTGCTGGGCATGCTGAAGCCTCACGTGCTGCCTCACGCGGCGAACCTGCTGCGGTCGCTCACGGCCGCCCATCGGCAAGGCATGGCGCAATTCCTCGCGGCTTGCGGCGCGGACGCACTGCCCTTCGACGATGTGTTGGCGGAAGTCGCCCAGGACCGTTATCCGAAGGTGGCAGCCGCGGCCGTGGAGGCCCAGGCGGCGATTCGCCGTAGCGTGTCGCTCGTCGCGCGGTGGAAGCGGAAACTGCGCCGGATGGCCGGTCAGGCTCTCCGCAGCATCGACCGATTCTCCCGTCCGCGAATGCACGAACGACTCGAACGCCAGGAGAACCTCCTGGGCTCGCTGACGTTCCATCACGGGGAGATGCGAGACGAAGTACTGAGCCAGTTAAAATCGCTTCGTGAAGAGCTGAAAGCGATGAAGCATGAACGGGACAGCGTGCAAGCGCCGCGACGGGCGGCGTGATCCACTCAAGCCGCCTTGCGGTCCTTGAGCTTCTCTTTCATCTGCTGCTGCTCCATCTGAAGAATGTCGATCTCCGCTCGCAGGCCCATCATCTGTGCGTTCATCCGGTCGAGGTAACCGTAGAGCGGTGCGGCGAGCTTGCGGTAGCCGTACCGGAAGGGAGCGAACGCCCGGCTGAGCAGCGACTTGCCCGGGACCACTTTCGCGATCGGAGCCGCCTCCACGGGCGCGGGCCGGCCGTGAGCCTCTTCAAATTTCGCGAGTAACTTCGCGGCATACTCCGCGGCCCGAGCCTCCACCGGCCCCCATGTGGCCGGGTCCACCGCAGACGCATGAAATCGGAACGGCGTGCGGAACAACTCGCGGTGAGCCTCGTTCGTGCATAAGTACATGAAGTGCTGGAGGTGGACATCGCTGAAATAAAACGGCGAGACGATGTGGTTCTTGTGTTCCCGCGTCGAGAACTCCACTTGGCAGATTTCGTCCGTGTCGGTCGCGGTGTACCAGCCGCCGCGGTCCGGGCACGCCCGGCCGACGAAGTCGTCGTCCAACGTGCTGCGGATCGTGACGTTCGGCTCCGTGGGCCAGACGAGCATTGGCGACAAGTGGAACGCGTGGATCAGAAAACCGTCCTTCCCGACGGGCCAATAATGGTGCTGGGCGGCCCTCACGCCGCGCTCGGTCACGATGTGCGCGGCGGAGATCGGATGAATGTCGTCCAGGCAGTGGCGAACCAGGTCGCGGGCCGGAATCGCGAGTTCGCCGGGCGTGCCGGTGCGGTGGTCGTCAAGACATTCGATGGTGCCTTCCACGCACATGCGGATGCTGGCGATCGTCACCACGCGCTTGCCCTGCCGTTCGCAGAGTTCCACGAGCCGGGCGAACGACCCGTCCGCGAGCAGGATGTCCGGCTGAAGGAAGATGAACGCGGTGCTCTTCCCACGGCCGAAGCGCAGCCCGCGGTTGTAAGCCGCCGTCTGGAGTTCGTGCGGGTTGGGATTCGTTCGCGGGTCCGGCAGATCGTCCAAGGACAGCAGCGACGCGGGGATGAGTTGCTCGAGCCGGCGGAACGAATCGGACTCGCGAATGGCCGAAAAGTGCCGCTCGTGCGTGTAGATCAGATAGCGCGAACGAGACGCCGGAAGCGACTGCACGTTCCCCGCGCAAAGCTGCGCCGGCAGCGAGAGCTTCAGGAATCGCTCGAGATACGCATCGCCCCAGACGGGGTTCACGATCAAATACACTTCGGGAACGGATGCCATCGGAATGCTCTCCACATTTACTTCGGGCCGACGCACAAGCAAAGCAGGTAGTGGGCCATCGGGTGGTAGCCCGTGTGGACCATCTCGTCGTTCATCGAGAACAGGAAGACGTTCTCGAAGTGGCGTTGCATCACCTTCTGATATTCCTTGCCGTCCATGCAGTTCACATGGCCTTCCTTGCTGGCGGGCGAGGCGTAGGTCTGCGATTGCAGCGACGGCGAGCCGATGATCGCGACGCCGCTCTTCGCCAGCGACTTCGCGATGTTGCCGACGAAGGCGTTGGCGTTCTCCGGCACGATGTGTTCGAACACATCCAGCGTATACGCCGCGTCGAAGTCGCCGGGCGTCACCGGCCCCGAAAGAATGTCGTGAACCAGCGTGTCGCACGACCAGCCGTCCGACTTCATCCGTTGCTTCGCATCATCGATGAACACGGGATCGAAGTCACAGGCGGTCACGCGGCAACCTTCCTGGGAAACGAGCCGCGTGCCGAACGCATCGGCGCAGCCGATCTCGAGGACGCGCTTCTTGCCGCTGAGCATCTTGGCGACGAACTTGTACCGCGAAAGCAAGAACAGCAATCGGCGCGGATCGTCTTTCCACGTCTGGTTGCTCATGTATCCGAAGCGCGAGAAGCCATCGCGCAGGGCCATGTCCAGTTCGAACTGGTACTGGGTCTCTTTGGTCTTGAGTGCCGTTCCGTTGCCGTTGGAATGCATGGAAATCCTTTCACGCGATGCGGGTCAGGCGGCTGCGGCGAGCGGCAGCGGGGGTTCGAAATAGATGTACTCAAAGTCGCCGGTGTAACCCGCGAGGCCGTACAACCACGACCACGTTTCCGG
>JAYTGN010000363.1:0-21514 GCA_043733485.1 Gemmataceae bacterium | reverse complement strand
TAGATCACCCTGGCTGAAACCCGATGCCACGAGGGTAGTGAAACTGCCCAGATTACCGTTTATCGCCCAGATTCCGCCTCAACTTCCGTTCTCTACTGGGCAGTGCCCATGTCTGAAACGGGTCTGGGCGGATGGAGTCTGGCACCTTCCGGGATTGGTGGCGCGTGGATTCCGCCAGGGTGATCTAGTATGGCAACTCCGGGTGGAGTATGGAAGCTAAACTGATCCGAGTTCGGAATCGCGATTCGGCCATCCGGAGGCCAGACCGCTGCCAGCGGACCGCATACCACATCATAGTCATCGTTCGGAGGCAGACGCGACGGGTGAAGATGCCTTCGTGGGGCGACCGCCGTGCCGAGCCGGCAGTGATGGACGAAACTCCAAAACGCATCGTGCCCCGGATCGCCCCGCACGAACATCAGCGATTCGAGTTTAGCAAGGCCGTCCAGCGGGACTCGGAAGCGGAGGACCGTCGGCCGTGTCTTAGCTCGGGTCGCTGGCATCAGACTCAAGTACTTCTTCCAGGCCCAGCCTTCGGCCTGGCTGCGCGAGGTCGTTGTGTAGAAGCCTCGTCCGAAATCGAGCGCGATCCGGCTCCGGGTCAGGTCGATTCCGTTGGCTTGGATATCTTGGGCGGCAGAACGGAGGCATCCATGCCACAGCTCGATATGGGTATTGATGGAGTTCCACGGAGGTGGAACTGCCGCCAATATTAATGGCTGCGTTCGTGCCATGGGAGTTCCTTGAATCGCGATCGCCGCCCGCTATCCTATGTACCGCTTTCCTCTCGCGGAGCGAGAGGGCTACTTTGGGAAACAGTAGCCCTCTCGCTCCGCGAGAGGGAAGCGTTGGATTACTTCAACGCCTTCACGAACTCGAGCACTTCCTTGGGATGCTTGGCGGTGTCGATCTTGCCGTTGTAGATCTTCGCGATCTTGCCGTCCTTGCCCACCACGAACGTCACGCGTTGCGGCGTCTTCCCGCTCGTGCCCAGGATGCCGAGTTCCTTGATGAGCTTCAGATCCGTATCGCAGAGCAGCGGGTACGGGAGCATGTGAGTATCGATGAACTTCTGCTGCAAGGCCATGTCGTCGCCGCTGGCACCGAGTACGACTACGTCTGCCGGGAAGTCCTTGATGATGTCGCGGAAGCCGCACGATTCGATGGTGCAGCCCTTGGTCAGGGCCTTCGGGTAGAAGAAGATTACCGTGACTTTGCCCTTCAGGTCGGCGATCGAGAGCGTCTTGGCGTCCTTCTTCACCTTGTCGATCTGAGCGGCGCTCAGGGCCACGTCGGGGAACTTGTCGCCGACTTTCACTTTGAGCATGGTGTCGTCCTTGGCGGACGCCAGGGTCGTGCAGAGGCCGATAAGGGCAGCGAGGGTCGCGAACCGCAGCATGGTGGAACTCCTGATCGAGGTGCGGGAACGGTGGGAGCGAACGATGACAGTTTCAACCGGAAGGTGTCGAAAGGCAAGACATTCTCAGGCGATTCCGCGAAGGGCGTCGAGCGCGGCACCGATGTCCGGGGCTCGCATGAGCGACTCGCCGACGAGGACGGCCCGCGCTCCGGCCTGCTGCAATCGGACGAGATCGGCGTTCGTTCGGATGCCGCTCTCACTGACAACTACGCGATCCGCGGGAATGTGAGCCAGCAGATCGAGCGTGTGTCCGAGCCGCGTGCTGAACGACCGCAGATCGCGATTGTTGATACCGACGACCTTCGCCCCGCAAGCCAGGACTCGGGGCAACTGATCCGCGTCGTGCAGTTCCACCAGCGTGTGGAGCCCCAGTGCAGTTGCTTCGCGCTGCAGCTCCGCGAGTCGTTCTCCTGGCAGGCACTCGGCAATCAGCAGTGCCGCGTCGGCCCCGGCGGCGCGGGCTTCCAGCAACTGGTAGCGATCGAGAATGAAATCCTTGCGAAGCACGGGGCACGCGACGGCCTGCGCGATGGCCGTGAGGTAGTCGAGCCGGCCCTGGAAGTAGTCCGCATCGGTGAGCACGCTAATCGCGGCCGCACCGTGGGCTTCGTACACCTTCGCGATGGCGACGGGATCGAAGTCTTCGCGAATCACACCGGCCGAGGGCGAAGCTTTCTTGACCTCGGCGATGATGCGGATCGCGCCTGGTTTTCCCACGGCCGCAGTGAAGTCGCGTGCGGGCGGAAGCCCCACGACTCGGCGTTCCAATTCGACTTCGGAAACGACCTGCTTCGCCGCGGCAATCTCGCGGTGCTTCGTCTCGACGATCCGGTCCAGGATGGATGGCATGGTGCTTGATTTCCGGGTACGGCTCATGATATGATTAGCGAATGAAGCGCGTTCTAGTGGAGGAGCAGTCGTGGAACCGAAAGAGGAAGATCTGTCCGATGCCGCTCGTGAGATCGCAGCCCGAAAGCAGCCGATCGATCCCGAGTTGATCGCATTCGCGCTGCAGGACATCAACGAGGCGGAGATCGCGGCGGAACTCGAAGAGATTCGCAGGACCGGCGGACTTCGGTTCAGCGATTTCGAGGCAGAACTCGAGCAGATTGCCCGAGGATAGCGTGGAACTCTACGACGTGTCTTACTCCGGTCGGGTACACGAGGCCATGAAGGCCATCGTGGTTCGTGTTCGAACGGCGGGTCTGGGCTTCCAGGTGTTTGAGGCACTTCGCCAGCTCGATCGGCTACTCAAAGTCTATCCGCAATTCGGGCAACCGCTTCGCGACTTGTCGGTCACTCCTGCCCAACTTTGGATCGGCGTAATCTCGCCGATCGTGATTCGATACATCATCAACGAAGATCGCCGACAGGTCTTGGTCGTATCGCTGCCTCAGCTCCTTCCGCGTTCCGGATTTTGAATCCATCAAGGATGTCGACTCGTGCCCGCAGACATCTGGACTGAAGCCGCGCGGATGGCCGTTTGCGGACTGCTCGTCGCGGCCTTCGCCGTTCCGATTGCCATGGCGGCGCGGATGATGGCCCGGAGAGCCGGCGAGCCGCTCGTGCCGAAGGTGCAGCGCTGGTCCGTGCCGTGGAGCGTCGAGTTCTTCATTCTGTTCCCGTTCGCCGCCATTGCACCGATGGGGCTCATTCAGCCACTGCTGCTGGCGAGCGGGTTCTACCCGGCGATCTACGGTGCGGAGGTGCCCGAGTCGTCGTGGTTGCCCATGGGCCCGCTCTGGTCCGCGGTCGTCTTCGTCCCCATCTGGATCGGTTTCCTCGTTCTGATGAAGCGAACGCTTTACCCCGAATGGAAGCCAGCCGGGCCCACCACCGTTGGGACGATCTCGTCGCGAATCGCACTCGGAGTCGGCGGCTGGCTCGCGATCCCTCCGCTCGTTTGGCTCGTTCACTTCGCCGTCACCATGGCGTTCCTCTCGCTCGGTTGGAACGCGGACGAACACCCGCTCGCGAAATCGTTCCGCGAAGGGCGGCCCGCCGTCGACCGCATCCTGCTCGTGATTCAGGCCGCAATCGCGACTCCGCTTCTCGAGGAAGTGCTGTTTCGCGGGTTGCTGCTGCCGTGGATTTTTGGCAAGAAATATCGTGCGGGCATCGTGCTCGGCATCGCCGCGACCCTAGCCGTCGCACTCTCCGCGGAGAACCCGGACGGCGAACTCACGCTGCGGCTCGGCCCCGTGCTCTTCGCGGCCATCCTGATCGCGGGCTGGGTGCTCCTCCACTACAAACTGCATCGCAAGGAGCGGACGATCGGCGCGGTCTACGCGTCGGCCGCGCTCTTTGCCGTGGTGCATTCGCAGGTCTGGCCGACTCCGATTCCGCTGTTCGTGCTCGGCCTCGGCCTCGGCTGGCTCGCCGTGCGAACCCGAGGCATCCTCGCGCCCACCATCGTCCACGGGCTCTTCAACTTGGTTTCGGTGTTCTTCGTGCTCCGCGGAAATTGAGGCGAACGCCCTGCAAGTGAGGAACTGGGGGGCAAGTTCCGCCTCGGCGTTCACGAAACACAAAGACGACCGACGGGCTTTTACCTTTCTCTCGTCCCAATGCGTACAACTCACCAGGCCTTGAGGCCGACACTGGCCTCCAAATTCTATTCTACCAGAACGATTTCTTGCATCCGGCTCAGAGCCTGATAGCATCGTGGATTCTGCTCACTCTCCCGAGACTCTCCATGCTGTTCGCCTACGTTCAGAACCTCGACCCCTTCGGCAACCGCGTGCTGTCCACCGTCGTGGCCGCGTTGCCGGTGCTCGTGCTCTTCTACCTGCTCGTGGGAAGGCGCTGGCTCGCCAGCTGGGCCGGTGCCGCGGGAGCCGTGGTCGCCATCGCGCTCGCCGTGTTCGTCTACGGCATGCCGTTTGAAATGGCGTCGTGGTCGTTCGTGCACGGAGCCGTGTTCGGCCTGCTCCCCATCGGGTGGACCGTCCTCGCCGCGATGTTGCTCTACAACGTGACGGTCGAAACGGGGCAGTTCGCCGTGATCCGCCGTTCCATCGGCGCACTCTCCGGCGACGCCCGCGTTCAGGCCGTGCTGATCGGCTTCTGCTTCGGAGCATTCATGGAAGGAGCCGCAGGAGCGGGCTCGCCGGTGGCCATCTGCGGGGCGATGCTCGTCGGCCTCGGCGTGCCGCCGTTCCGCGCCGCCGTCATCTGCCTGATCGCCAACACCTCGCCCGTCTGCTACGGCGGGCTCGGCGTCCCGGTCATCACCCTCGCCAATGTCACCGGCATCCCGGCAGACACCATCAGCACCATGTGTGGGCACCAACTCCCATTCCTCTCGTGTCTCGTGCCGCTTTACATGGTGAAGACGATGTGTACCTGGCGGCAAACGCTCGAGGTGTGGCCGGCGCTGCTCGTCGGCGGCGGGTCGTTCGCCGTGTTTCAGTTCTTCTTCGCCACGGCCCACAATTACGGCTTCCCCCCGATCTGGCCGCTGACCGACATCGCCGGCTCGGCCCTCTCCATGATCGCGCTCGCGCTCTTCCTCAAGTTCGTGTGGAAGCCGAAGGTCGAATGGCGCTTCCCGGAAGAAGCGGTGAAAGCGCCGGCGCAGCCTCCCGTGGCCGAGGAACATCTCGAGCCCGAGCAGCGGGCCGCGAAGGAAGAGGTGGAATCGCTGTTGAGTGCGCCCAAGGAAATCGAGCAGCCCTTGACCGCGCGGCGCGTCATCATTGCGTGGTCCCCGTGGATCCTCATGGGGGCGTTCCTCGTCGTGTCCGGCGTCTTGAAGGACCAGGAGAAGAAGGGCCCCATCGACCTCGGCATCATCGATTCCTTCTACGAACCGGCCGTACCCACGCTGCACAAGACGGTGGAACGCGCGGATCGACTCGTGCCGCCCGGCTCGGTCGGCGACGCCCGTAAGGAATCCGCCATCTTCAAACTCACCTGGCTCACCGCGCCCGGCACCTCCGTGCTGTTCGCCGCCATCACCTCGATGCTGTTCCTCGGCATGTCGCGCTCGAAGGTCGCACTCGTGATTCGAAAAACTATCGTGCAGATGAAGGTGCCGATCCCGACGATCATGTGCATGTTGGGGCTGAGTTACGTCACGAAGTTCGCGGGCATGGATGCGACGCTCGGGGTCGCCTTTGCGGAAACGGGCGTGCTCTATCCGTTCTTCGCGGCGCTGCTCGGCTGGGTCGGCGTCTTCCTCACGGGAACCGATGCCGGCTCGAACGCCCTCTTCGGCAGCCTGCAGAAGATCACCGCCATCGAGGTCTACAACGCCAACCCCGAGGCGATGAGCAACCTCACCATCGAGCAGGCTCAGGTCCTGATCTGCACGGCGAACAGCACCGGCGGCGTGATGGGCAAGATGATCGACGCCCAGAGCATCTGCGTGGCGACCGCCGGCACGAATCAGATCGGCAAGGAGGCGGACATCTTCAAGGCCGTGGTGTGGCACAGTGCCTTCCTGGCGTGCATCGTCGGCGCGATGACGGCGCTGCAAGCCTTCGTCCCGCCGTTTACACTGATGGTGCCGAAGCCCTGAGCCGGGTGTTCCTTTTTCTGCGTCGTCGAAATCACCCTGATTTCCCGCAGAAAGTGCGAATTCGTTCGTGTCTGGCGGTAGAGTTCGTTTCGGATTTCGCCCGCATCCCTTGCCTGAATCTGCACTTGCGATCGCACTCGAACGCCGCCACCACCGGTGGCGTTCGTCAAAGCCTTTCGCCGCAGGCACTTCGCGTCGATCGCGACCCGCGCTTTCGCGTTTTGTCTGGCACGAACGGGGTCGCTTTGGCGGTGTTTGGCCATGTTTGAGCTCCAATTGCGATGGTTTAGCGTCCGCAAGTCGTGCCGTCGCGAACCCGAGCCGGAAGTGAAGACCACGGGAACGCTACACTCCCGTTTGCCGAATGCAAATCGAATTGCGCTGGAAGTGGAATCGGCGTCCGTTATGATCCAGCGAGTGGTGTTGCGATTGCTTTGCCGAAGCTCCGCTACGAGACATGCAAATGAAGCCGGATCGCCGAGTCGTCAACAATCGCGTCTTCCTGCTCGGCCTCGACGAACTGTATCGGGAGTCGATGAAGCGGCACGAACGGAACGAACTTCTGCGATGCGCCCAGGAAACAACAAAGGTCCTGTTGGTCGCTCCCGCCAACGTTCCGATCGAGGGCTACTATTCGGAAGACGAGGACTTGACGGAGTATTTCCGTCTCATGCGGGCACTCCAACAGGTTTCCCGGGGTCGTGAATCCGAAGTCGCCGACCTCGCCGGTTTCAAGCGACTCAGGCAGGTCACCGAGTCTCCGATCTTCGGACCGCCGTTCCGGGATTTCCACTTGTTGTCGGTCGGCATGGATCCACTCGCGGTCGCGCTCGGGAAGACGTTTCCGGAATGGACCGTGGAGAAGTTGACAAACGCGGCATACGACTGCGCGGCCGAATCGACGGATTTCTCCTTGGTCGCACTGGCGGCGCTGTCACGAGACGCAGTGGTGCTGGCGGCCCTGCGTGAGTCGGTTGTCCTCTACGCGATGTGCGCCGGGGGGGCAGCACAAATACCAAGCGAGCCTGAGTACGTCTGGGAGGTCGACCAAGTGATTCAGCAAAGAGCGGTACAGTTCGTCGACGCCTTCAACGACCTTTTCGACGAAACTCTTCCCCGGCCTGTGCCCGAAAACGCCGCGGAGTTCTGGATGGCGTCGAGTGAATGGAAGACTGTCGGCCGTTGCGTGCGGATCGGATTCGATCCCCACGCCAGACCCGTCAGGCACTATCATTGGGCAATCGACATGGACGCCTTGCTTTTTCACCCGATTGTCCGAGAGTTCTGGGACGCGGAAATCTGGACGACGGACCGATATCGGACCGAGCAAGAAGCAAAGGGTCATCGCCATTCCTAGGTCGATTTCAGACCGACTTGAGACTCGATGTCAGGAAACCAAAGGCACCATGCGACCTGACTGGGGGTCGGTATTTCGCCGCGGATGCGGCGTCCGATGGTAGCCAGGGGTGGAGCGAGGCTCTGCGAGCGGAACCCCTGGACGAGTGATCCCCAACCACCCCTGAGCCGCGGAGCGGCGACCGAGCGCGACCAGTGGAGATAAGCCCGTGCCGCAATCCTACACTTGTCTTCATTACCATTTCGTATTCAGCACGCGGCATCGTCTGCCCGTCATCTCGCCGAACATCAAGACGCGGTTGTGGGAGTACCTCGGTGGGATCGTCAAAGGCGCGGGAGGAATCCCCATCCAAATCGGCGGGATGGAGGATCACGTGCATTTGTCGGTGACGCTCCGGCAGGAGCAATCGGTCATGTCGTTCATGCGCGATCTCAAGGCGGCGTCATCGGGGTGGGTTCACGACACGTTCCCCGAAGTAAAGGATTTCTGGTGGCAGAAAGGATACGGTGCGTTCACGGTGAGCCATTCGGGTTTGGAGGACGTGAAGGATTACATCGTGAAGCAGGAAAAGCATCACAAGACAATGTCGTTTCAGGACGAGTTCCGTTTGTATCTCCAGCGGCACGGGATTGCGTTCGACGAGAAGTATTTGTGGGAGTGAATCGTCGGTCGCCGCTCCGCGGCTCGGACGCAGGAATTGGGTGACACTCAAGCCAGGGGTTCCGCTCGCAAAGCCTCGCTCCACCCCTGGCTACCATCGGACGCCGCATCCGCGGCGAAATTCCGGATCGAATGCATTCCTGACTTTCCGTAAGCTTCTCCCCGAGGTCCGCCATGCGCACATTCTCTGCCGCTCTGCTGCTGTTCTCCACCACGGCCCTTTTCGCCGGGGATTGGCCCGCATGGCGCGGGCCCACCGGCCAGGGCACCTCCGAGGAGAAGAACCTCCCGCTCAAATGGAGCGCCAAGGACAACGTGAAGTGGAAGGTGCCCCTCGCCAACCAGGGCAACTCCACGCCCGTGATCTGGGGTGACAAGCTCTTCCTCACGCAGGCCAACAAGGGCGGCACCGAACGCAGCCTGATCTGCTTCAATCGCGCCGACGGCAAGATTCTCTGGCAGAAGACCATCGCCTACACCGAGGCCGAACGCAACTGGGACCAGAACTGGTACGCCAACGCTTCGCCGGTCGCCGATGGCGAACGCGTCGTCGTCTCGTTCGGTTCCGCCGGGCTCTTCGGCTTCGACTTCACCGGCAAGGAACTCTGGAAGCGCACCGACCTCGGCAAGTTCGAACACGCCTTCGGCAACGGCTCGTCGCCCGTTCTCCACGGCGACCTCGCCATCCAGTGGTGCGGCGTCAACGAGAAGGGCCGCAACTACCTCCTCGCCGTCGAGAAGAAGACCGGCAAGACCGTGTGGGAACACGAAGAGTCCTTTGGCTCGTGGTGTACGCCGGTGATCGCGGCCATCGACGGCAAGGACCAACTCGTGTTCGGGCAATCGCAAGATGTGAAAGGAGCGACTGAAGCCAAGACCGGCTACTTGAAGGGCATCGATCCGAAGTCGGGGAAGGAACTGTGGAGTTGCCGGGGCCTCGATAGCTATATGTACTCGTCGCCGCTCGTGAGCGGCGGCGTGGCCGTGGCCATGTCCGGGTACGGCGGGTCGAGCCTGGCCGTGAAGCTCGGCGGCACCGGAAACATCACCGGCGATCGGCTCTGGCTTCACCCCAAACCCGCCGGCCAACGCGTTGGCACCGGCGTCATCCTCGGGGAACACCTCTACATGGTGGACGAAAACGCCGTGCCCCACTGCTACGAACTCAAGACCGGCGTCGACCTCTGGAAAGACGAAGGCAAGCTCCGCGGCGGGCTCACCTGGGGTTCCCTGGTCGCGGCCGACGGCAAGCTTTATCTCTTGATGCGGAACGGCGACACCGTGGTACTCGCGGCCAATCCCAAGCACGAGGTGCTGGCCGTGAACTCACTCGGTGCTGGTGAGATGTCCAATTCGTCGGTCGCGATCTCGAACGGCGAGATCTTCATCCGCACCTTCAAGACGCTCTGGTGCATCGGCGAGAAGAAGTAGGTCGAGATTGAGGTGACCGAACGACATCGGGGCAACGCCACGCCTCGTACAATCTCAGCATGGCTTCCTCCCACCTCCGCTGGCCCATCGTCCTGTCGATCTTCGCGGCCATCGTCACCATCGGAATGAAGGGGACGGCGTACGCGCTCACCGGTTCCGTCGGCCTGCTTTCGGATGCGCTCGAATCGGTCGTGAACCTGCTCGCTGCGGTCACGGCTTACTTCTCGCTGCTCTACGCTTCGCGGCCCGCCGACTCCACGCACACTTATGGGCACGAAAAGATCGAGTACCTGTCGAGCGGCCTGGAAGGCGTGCTGATTCTCGTCGCCGGGCTGGCTACCGCGGGGTACGCGATTCGACGGCTGCTCGCGCCCGAACCGCTCGCCGATCTCGAAGTGGGGACGCTGATTGCGCTGGCCGCGTCCGCCGTCAACTTCGCCGTGGCCCGCGTGCTTCTGGTTCAAGGTCGCAAGCATCGGTCGATCGTCCTCGAAGCCGACGGCAAGCACCTGATGTCGGACGTCGTCACGTCGGTCGGCGTCGTCGTCGGGCTCGGTCTCGTGATGCTCACGAAACTGGAATGGCTCGACCCGGTACTCGCCATCGCGGTCGGTGCGAACATCATGTGGACGGGTTACGAATTGATTCGCAGTGCGTTCGATGGCCTGATGGACCATGCGTTGCCGTCCGAGGATCAAATGCGGATTCGGTCGGTGATTCAAGCAAACCTGCCGCCGGGAGGAGCCTTTCACGCGCTCCGAACTCGGCAAGCTGGAGCGCGGCGATTCGCGGAGTTCCACCTGCTCGTGGATGGCGACCTCACCGTGCGTGCGGCCCATCACGTGGCGCACCTCATTGAGAACGCACTGGTCGAATCCCTGCCGGGTTTGGAAGTGGTGATTCACGTGGAACCGGTGGATGAGGCCGAATCGTGGGAGCCGGAGATTCTCAAACAGTTGGGTGAATTGAACGTGCCGCCGGGAGGTGCGCCTTGAACATTTTGGAGGATTTGAACACGTCGGCCTTGTGGACGGTTGCGGCGGGCACGGCGGGCCTCGGGCTCGTGGCCGGGTCGATCGGTTCGTTTGCGGTACTCCGGCGGCAGAGTTTGCAGGGCGACATGGTTTCGCACGCGGCCTTGCCGGGGCTCGGCTGTGCGTTCTTGCTCGGTGCCCGCGAACCCGTTTATCTCATCCTCGGCGGCGCGGTCGCGGGCTGGCTCGCCATGATGATCGTCGGCTTCATCCAGCGCCGTTCGCGGATCCCGTTCGATGCCGCGCTCGGTGGGGCGCTCGCCGTCTTCTTCGGCTTCGGCCTCGTGCTGATGTCGTACATCCAGCGGCACGTGCCCGGAGCCGCGAGCCATCCACTGGATCGCTACTTGTTCGGTCAGGCGGCCCAGCTCCTCGAAGAGGACCTCCGCGTGATTGGCATCCTCGGAGCGGCTGCGCTCGCGATCCTCGTCGCGTTCTGGAAGGAGTTCAAGCTGTTGAGCTTCGACCCGGACTACGCCGCGAGCCTCGGCTTCCCGGTCCGCGCGTTCGACCTGCTCCTCACCACGCTCACGGTCACGGCAGTCGTCATCGGGTTGAAGGCCGTCGGCGTCGTGCTCATGACTGCGTTGTTGATTGCGCCCGCTGCGGCCGCCCGGCAGTGGACGAACCGGCTCGGCGGAGTCGTGCTACTCGCAGGGCTGTTCGGCGCTCTCTCGGGAATCGGCGGCACGATTGCGAGCCACCTCGCCGGTCGCGGCGTGCCGACCGGCCCGACCATCGTGCTCGCGGCCACGACGATTGTGGTGTTCTCGTTGTTCTTCGGACGCGTGCGCGGGCTAGCGAGGTCCGCGCTCCCCTCCGCGGACTCCGGGTCGCGGCTAAACGGTAATGCGCCATGAACTACGAACTCGAAATCATCCTGGTGCTGGTCGTGGTCGCGGTGGCGTGTGCGCTGCCCGGCTCGTTCCTCGTGCTGCGCCGCATGTCGCTCGTTTCCGATGCCATCAGCCACGTGCTGCTGCTCGGCATCGTGCTCGCGTACTTCCTCACGAACGACGCCGATTCGCCGTGGCTCCTGGTCGGGGCCGCGGCCACTGGCGTGCTCACTGTCGCGCTCGTCGAGCTGCTGCAACGCACGAAACTCATCAAGGAAGACGCCGCCATCGGGCTCGTCTTCCCGGCACTCTTCGCGCTCGGCGTGCTGCTCGCCTCCCTCTATCTGAGGCAGACGCATCTGGACGTGGATCGCGTGCTGCTCGGCCAACCCGAGTACGCCAGGCAAGCGCGCTGGGAACTTGGCGGAACCGCGATCAAGCCGCTCTGGGTGATGATCGGCGTCCTTGCCCTCAACGCCATGTTGCTCGCGGTCTTCTCGAAGGAACTGAAACTCACGACGTTCGACCCCGCGCTCGCAGCCTCGCTCGGCTTCCGCCCCGGCCTCATGCACTACGGCCTCATGGCAGTCGTCTCCCTCACGGCAGTGGCCTCGTTCGATGCGGTCGGGCCGGTCCTCGTCGTCGGCTTCTTCGTGGTGCCAGCCGCGACCGCGTTCCTGCTCACGGATCGGCTCGCGGTGCTGCTCGGCCTCGCCGCGCTCATCGGCGCGATCGGTGCCGCGAGCGGAACCTACGTGGCCTTCCGCGTCGATACGAACATTGCGGGCACCGTGGCCGTGATGCTCGGCGTGCTCTTCGCGCTTTGCTTCACCTTCGCGCCGCAACGCGGGCTCGTCGCGCAGGCCGTTCGCCACTACGCGCAGACCCGCCGCTTCCTCGAAGCGATGCTGGCGATTCACCTGCTTCAACATGAGGGCACGCCGGCCGAGGCGGATGAGTCGCGCCTCGATGGCTTGCATGCTCACCTGCACTGGAAGCCGGTCGAGGTCGTGGCCGTGGTATCCCGTGCGGAGCGAAACGGATTGGTGCAGCGGGAAGGAGCGTTGCTGAAGCTGACGCAAGCAGGAAGATCGCGAGCGCGCGAAGTGTTGAACGGATGATTGCATGCATGAGGCCCGGTGGATACAATGTAACCACTGGAGGCAAGCCGTCGCATCGACGACAAGGTCGCAGCCGAGGTGCTCCAGGTCTTGAGCAAGATGTTCGCGCCTTGAGGTGCTTATCCGCCTCCGTTGAGCCGCGGATGCGGCGTCCGATGGTAGCCAGGGGTGAAGCGAGGCTTTGCGAGCGAAACCCCTGGAAAGATGCCCATCCCAAGTGTCATGGCCCGCATCGGTCGCCGCTCCGCGGCTCAGTTGTAAGCATTCGGGCCAGGGGTTCCGCTTCGCTCCACCCCTGGCTACCATCGGACGCCGCATCCGCGGCGAACAGCCCCTCTTCGCACACCAATAGCCAATATATCTCCGACCTCATTCACGGCTTCGCGTACGGGATCGCGTCGGGCAGCGTTTTCGGAATTGCTTTCGGCGGTTCGCTGGTCAGGAACTTGTCGATCTTCCAGGGGAAGACGCCGAGTTCGCGGTCGCCGGAGATCGTTTGGGTGCCGTTGTTCAGGAACGCCGCCGAGACCACCGGGCCGGTATGTTTGCGGAACGCGGCCACTTCCACCTTGGCCCACAAATCCCAGAGCCGCAGCGTGCGGTCCGAAGAACCCGAGATCGCCCAGCGGCCGCCCGGCATCACCGAGACACTTCGCACCGCCGCCTCGTGGCCCGGCAACGTGGTCAGCAGTTTGCCATCCTTCACGTTCCAAAGTCGCACCGTCTTGTCGTCGCCGCCCGAGATTGCCTTCGTCCCGTCGTCGGTGAACGCCACGCACGTGACGGTGGACGTGTGCCCGGTGAACTTCTTCAACACTTCGCCGGTGTACAGGTCCCAGAGATAGATGTTGCGGTCGGCGGCGATGAGGGCGGACTTGCCGTCGGGGTCGATCGCGATGGCCGTGATGTACTTCGCGGTGCCTTCCCAGCGGCGAATCTCGTCGCCGTTGCTCGTCTTCCAAAGCGCGACCAAGCCGTCGAAGCCGCCGGAGATGGCCCACTTGCCGTCCGGAGTGAACGCGACCGCGGTCACGAGGCTTTCGTGTTTGTCGAACTTCGCGGTCTGGAGTCCGGAGAGCGTGTCCCAGATGCGGGCGGTGCCGTCCATGCTTCCCGAGATGGCGCGTTTGCCGTCGGCGGAGAGCGACACCGCCCAGACACTGGCGGTGTGGCCGACGAATCGCTTGAGGTCGCGACGGCCTTCGACGTCGTAGAGGCGGACGGTGCGGTCGCCGGAGGCGACGACGGCGCGCTTGCCGTCGGGGGCGAAGGCGATCTGGTTGGCGTCGCCGCCTCGGGCTTCGAGCGGGTCGAGTTCGCCGGTGTTGTCCGCGAGGGCCGGGCCGTTCAAATTAGTCTGGAAGCTGGTGCCGAGGCGCAGTTCGCGGACGAGGTCGCCGAAGGCCTGGACCCAGATTTGCCGGCTCACGGTGCCGCCGGCGGCGCGGAGCGCCCCGACGTGTTTGCCGAGCGTCGCGGAGGTGTCGATCTTGGCGCGGAACTCGTCGGGTGAAAGCCCGACCTCAGCGGCCGCGAGCGGAAGGTCGAGGTCCGCTTCATACTTCAACGTGATCGTGCTGACGGCTTCGAACTTGGACACCTTCGCGCCGGTCTTCGCCACGATCTCGGTGTACTTCTTCGCGTCCTCCTGCATGATTTCGAGCGACTTCTCCTTGGCCGGGTAGAGTGCCTTGATGAGGTCGACGTCGGACTTCTTGAAGGCGTTCGGGTTCTTGCCGAGGTGGTCGCGAATCTGGTCGGCCTTGGGAAGGATGCCGGTGATGTGGCACGACATGCACGAGACTCCGGCCTCGACGGCGCGATCGGGCCGCTTCGGATCGCTGACGATATTGATCGGTCCCTTGTCGAGCCGCGTGTTATCGGCCTTGGCGAGAATGTAGGCGTGCAGGCCGTTGGGCAGTGCGAAGATCGCTTCACCGCCGGCGTGCTGGAACGCATTCTCGACGAGGTTCGGGCCGAGCGGGAACGCGAAGATGTTGCGGCGATCCGGGAGCAAGTTGCCGTTCACGCGTTCGGTCAGATTCGCGGGCGGTTCGTCGAAGTCGTAGCTTCGCCAGTACATGCCCTGAGCCGAGTCGTGGCGTTCGAGCACCCGGTTGAAGCGCGAGATGCCCGAGCCGTTGAACCCGACGCGCGTCACGCGTTCCTGCTGGACGTTGAGCACGGCATCGACGCGCAGCTGGCGTTCGAGATCGGCGAGGTTTGAAGGCAGTTGCAGCACGTCGTAGTAGAGCGGGGCGCGGGAGGCGGTACCGACGAACCAGTCGGCCCGAATCACGGGTACTTTCGTTGCGGTACTCACCGTCACGGCGCGGGCCGCGATGGTGTCGTCGAGGATGCCGTAGGGGTATTCCTGCAAGATGCGGTTCCAAATGGTCGCGTCCCAGAGGTACCAGCGTAGGTCGATGCGGAGTACGGTCTTCGCGGGGTCGATGGCCACGGGCACGCCGATTCGCGGGTTCCACGACAGGCTGTTCACGAGCTTGCTCAGAGCGTTGCGATAGGTTTGAAGTTCTTCGTCGGAGAGGCCGGCGTTGTAGAGTTGATTCAACGTGAAGTAGCGCTGGAAGCGACGAGCCCGGCGATCGATCTTCTCCAGGTCCGCGAGCACCGCATCGAGGACATCGCCCTGCGTCACCGGCGTTCGCGGTGCGGCGACCTCGGCACCCGGTGCCCCGGCATCGATCCATTTCTTGACGAGTGCCACCTCGGCGGGCGTCGGCCGAGGGGCTTCCTCCGGCGGCGGCATCGAACCTTCGTCCATCCGCTTGAAGAGGCGCGAGCCGTCCGCGTTGCCGGGGAGGATTTTCTTGCGGGCGACGAGCTTCGACAGGTCGCCGATGTAATTCATGCCGCCTTCGATGGCCCCGTTCTGACCGTGGCATCGGTAGCAGTGCGCCTTGAAGACGGCCTGCACCTTCGCGGTGAGTTCCTGCTTCTCGTCGGCGCTGGCGGGAACGCTGAGTGCGAGGAGGCAGCCGAGAGCGAGGGGAAGCGTCTTCGCGGACATCCGGCTACCTCCGAGGCTGGAACGTAGCCCGCCACTCCGTGGCGGTCTTCGAAGACCGCCACGGAGTGGCGGGCTACGTTCCGACATGATAACCGAACCCGAACCGGAAGTGACTGCAACGGTGTAACGAGGGTGTAACCAGCGGAGCGGAGCGCGACGACTCCGGCGATGTCGAGCTCCGCTCCCCGGTTCTCACCGAGATCGCGGTCAGGGGGTCGGGGGTGCGTCTTCCTCCGGTGTCGAGTGCGGCGGTTCCTTGGCTCGATCGGTCGGTGGATAGAAGAAGAAGAACAGGAACAGGGCACCGATCAACGCCGCGAACATCGAGTACTGGAACACGATGTGGTAATCGACCGCCTTGTCCACCGTGTACTCGGCCTTGAGCCGGCCGCACGCGAAGTTGGCGGCGAATGGCCCGATGCCGAGAATCAGCACGTTGAACAAGCCTTGGGCGCTGCTGCGCACGTCCTTCGGAAAGAACTCATCCACGAAGATGTACACCGTGGCGAAGAAGAAGGCGTAGCAAATGCCGTGGACGACGTTGATGAGGATCGCGGGAACCTGTTCGGGGTAGAACGCGAAAACGGCGAAGCGGGCGGCGTGTCCGAGTACGCCGATCGCCATGGTCGTCCGCCAGCCGAACCGTTTGAGAACGAGCCCCAGAAAGAGCATCGTGACGATCTCGGCGATCTGCCCGATCTTCATGACCGGCCCGACCCAGTTCGCCGGAATGTCGACGACTCCGCCATCTCCCTTCGGCCCGAGGAACGTGAACGTCCAGAAGAAGAAGCTTTGGTGAACGGCGGCGTCGATGAACGTGACGAGAAACAACACGGCGACGAACGGGTGTTTGAGGAGTTTCATGGCCTTGAGCCAGGCCAGCGAGTCTTCGCCGGTCGCGGGTTTGGGCGGCGTGTGCGGCAGCACGAGGCTGAACGCCGCGAGTACCAACGACGCCGCCCCGGCGACCAAGAAGACGTACGCTTTCAACCGCATCGCCGCTTCGCCCTCGACCGACGTTCCAAACACTTTCCCGAGCCACTCCGTGAAGCCGACATCGCCGAACGCGGGCACCTTCGCCCAGTCGGTGAGGATGAAGATGAACGGCCAGCTGGCCGCGATCCATCCGATCGTGCCCCAGACGCGAACGGGTCCGAACTCGCGGGCCGGATCGCGGAGGTTCGCGAATGCAATCGAGTTCGTGATCGAGATCGTCGGCACGTAGAAGACGGAGTGAATGAGCATGAGGATGAAGAACGGCCAGAACGGAGCACTCGCTTCACCCGGTTCCTTTTCGATGAAGAACAGCCCGATCATGGCGAGCCCGCCGATGAGGTGGCTAAAGGCGAGGAACTTCTCCGCGGCAAACTTGCGATCGGCGAATTGCGTGCTGAAGAAGAGCGCGACCAGCGCTCCGATGTTGAATGCGCCGAAAACGAGGGGCAGCTGCCAGTCGTTGTTGAAGCCCAGCTTCGGGATGTAGTCGAAGCCGAGCTCGTACCACGCCCCCCAGATGAAGAACTGGAGGAACATCATCGAGGCGAGCTTGAACTTCATGACGGCGAGCCCTGGAGGTAGGTCTTGTTCTCGAATGTAAAAGCCGCGTGCGATCCCGGCAACGACAAAAGCCCATATCGTAGCGGTTATCCTCGGAGGAACCCGTCATGGATCAACTTTGGGCCCCGTGGCGGCTGGCGTACGTCGCCGATCCGAAGGAGCAACGGAAGCCGCAAACGCCGGACGCCTGCTTCATTTGTCAGGGCGTAACCGGCACCGACGACCGCGCGAACTTGCTGGTGTACCGCACGCCTCTTTCCGTCGTGGTACTCAACAAGTTTCCTTACAACAACGGCCACCTTTTGGTGGCCCCGCGCGTTCACAAAGGCCGGCCGGCCGAACTCGAATCGGAGCAACTGCTCGACCTGCAACTCGTGCTTCGCAAGATGATCGGCATCCTCGAACAGCGTATGAATCCGGACGGCTTCAACGTGGGGCTGAACCTCGGGAAGGTCGCGGGGGCCGGCTTGCCGGGGCACCTCCACTGGCATATCGTGCCGCGCTGGAACGGCGACACCAACTTCATGCCCGTGCTAACGGACACCAAGGTCATCGTGCAATCGCTGGATGCGCTGTTCGATTTGCTGGCGGAATGCGGATGAAGGCGGTGCGAGTGTAGCCGCGACGCGCAGTCCTCGGAGCGGAGCGCGCATCGCCGATGTCATCGCGCTCCGCTCCGAGGACTGCGCGTCGCGGCTACACCTGGAAAGCACCAAACTCACTGATTCGTCACGCGCAACTTTACGCTCGTCTTGCTGCTCGCGTTGCGGATAATCACGCGCGTGGCCGTGTTCTCGGGCACGTCGCCGGAAAAGGTTGCGGCCTTCTCACCCGACTTGAAAGCGATCGCCTTGCTCGTCGGGATGAAGCCATCTTCGTCCTTGGGCACGTCCGCATCCTTGATGAGTAGGACGGTGATCGGGCTCGCCGAGGATTCGAACTCCACGGTGATTTTCTGCGGCTTCGGCTGAGCATCCAGAAAGATAATCTGAGGCTCGCCTTCGAGCGTGTAGGTTTTGGTGACGTCGAGCTTGGCCGGGCCGCAGCCCGCGAGCGCCACGAGCCCGATCGCAAAAAAGGGAGCGAGTGCGCGAAGGAACATCGGTACTCCTTGAACTTGCTTGGTTGGGTGAATGCCTGTGCCGCCAGAACTCTTTGCACTACTCCACTTTCTTGAGGAGCGGCAGGATCATCTTGGTCATCACGTTCATGGCGGTGCCGGGCACGAAGAGGTCGAAGGTCGCGGTCTGCGGTTTGAGGGTGAGGGCGATGCCGATGTAGGTGGCGTCGCCCTTCACGGGTTTGACGTTGCCGATTTGGGGGAAGACGCCGCCGGGGATGGCCTGACCCATGGCCTTGGCTTGCTCCGCGAGCATCGTCACGACCTGGCTCGTTTCCAACAGGAGAAGCAGCGAGGCTTCCGGGGGCAGGTTCTTGCGAGCGAGTTGGAACCCGGCATCGGAGCCGACTCCGGCTTTCCCATCCTGATATTCGTCGAGCAGTTTCTTGGCCGATTCCCAATCCTTGGCGGTGAGTTGCACCAGAACTTTACCGTCGGTTCCCAGCCAGATGCTCGTCTTTTCCTTCATGAGACGCTTGTACTGAGCGAGCGCGAACTCGCGGCCCGGCTCGGGAAGCGCCTCGACCGTCGCGGCGAAATCGAACGTCACGTTTACGGCGGCGAACTTGAAGTCGCCTGAGGTCGCGGCGTCCAGCTTGATCTTGGGTTTGTCCTTGAGCACGATGCTGGAGAATTTGGCTCCCGCGGGCATGCCCTCGTACAGCTTCAGGATCGCGTCGAAGGCCTTCTCGGGGCTCTTGTAAGCCGTCACCACGATCGAAGATTCGGGAGCGTTGCTGGCCGAGAATTCACCCTGCGGGCTGGCGGCGGCAAGCTCCGCGAGCAACTTCTCGATCTGAGCCGTACCCTTTTCATCGTCGTCGGCCGCCAGAAAATCCTGCGAGAACTTCTTCCCGAGGTCCACGAACTTCTTGCCGAACTTCGAGCCGCCGTAGTTGTTGAGACCCTTCGGCAACTTGCTGAGGTCCGCCAACTTGCTCGGAATCTCCGTCTTCAAGACGTCGGCGCTTTGCGTGTCTTCCGCGAAGCGTACCTGAGCCCGGAAGTTCAGCCCTTCGGGTCGGAACTCAGTGGCCAGCACGATGCCTTTCGAATCTTCGATTCCTTGGAAGAGGCCGCCGATCATGGTCTTGGCCATCTCGAGTTCTTTCTTGCCGAGGCCGGGAATCATGCCCATGTTCTGGGCTTGGCCGAGTGCGAAGTCGATGAGCCCCTTGAACTGGCGGATCTGTTCGCCGTACATCTCGTTGATCGCGTCCATGTTGACGTAGAGCGCGACATCGGCGGCGAGGTAGCTGCTGGCGAGGTCGGCACCCATGGCGGCCGATTGCGCCGTGGTGTACTTGCCGGCATAGACCTCCGCGATCTCCTTGCTCGGCGTGAGCGCGACGTAGCCCTTCAGATCGACGAGATAAAGCGTGTGCTCCTCGCCAATCGCGGACGTCTTCATCGACTCGATGCCGTTGCCGGCCTTCTCCAAGGTCTTGCGTTCCTCCGCCGTGAGCAGCGAGTCCTTGAACTCCTTGTAGCCGGTGATGGGCAGCAACACCGACACGGCCGGGTCGCCCTCGACGAGCTTGGCGAAATCGTGGAGAACGACGAACATCCGGCCGTCCTTGGGAACGGCGTCGAGCTTGCGGTCCTTCAGCAACTGCGCGAGGCCCGCTTCGAGTTCCTTCTTCACCAGCTTGCTCTCGGCCGGCGGCAGGGCATCGAGCATCTTGGTGAGGCGTTCCCTGACGCGCTCGAACCCATTCACGTGAACGACGAGCGGTGCCTTGGCCGGGTACGGCAAGGGAATGTTCGATCCGGTCGCGGGTGCCGGGGCGGCGGTCGCGCTGCTGCCGAGGGTCGTGAGCGCGAACGCGAGCGAAAGTCTGAGGGTGCCGGACATGGGAACTCTCATGAGGGACGTGGCGGTGGCACGGGTGGTACCGTTCCGAACGGTGCTAGGTTTCATGATACTCAGGGCCGCACGCCAGGGCACGGGAGATTTCCCGTGGCAAGTCGGCCCCACTTCGCGCACAATAGTTGAGACGCCGTTCCTTTCCCGAGGGATTCCGAGATGAGTGCTGCATCAGCCTCGCGCCGAACCTTTCTTCAGACGACGGCGGCGAGCATCGCTGCCTCCACGGTCCTGTTGCCGGGTGCGTATGCAGCCGGGAACGACGTGCTCCGAATTGGACTCGTCGGCTGCGGCGGGCGCGGCACCGGCGCCGCCAAACAGGCACTGCGGGCCGACCCCAAGGTGAAGCTCGTTGCCATGTGCGACGCCTTCGCGGATCGCCTCGAAGACAACCTCGGCGAATTGAAGAAGATCGGCGACATCGCCGACAAGATCGACGTGACGCCGGATCGCCGGTTCGATGGCTTCGACGGCTTCCAAAAGCTGCTGAACTGCGGCGTCGATGTGGTGTTGTTGTGTACTCCGCCCGGCTTCCGCCCGATGCATCTGAAGGCCGCCATCGAGGCCGGCAAGCACGTCTTCTGCGAGAAGCCCGTGGCCGTGGACGCGACCGGCGTTCGATCCGTCATCGAGACCGCCAAACTCGCCAAGGAGCGAAACCTCAGCCTCTGTTCCGGCTTCTGCTATCGCTACGATCTGGGCAAGCGCGAAACGGTCAAGCGCATCCACGGCGGCATGATCGGCGACGTCGCCGCCATGCACATCACCTACCTCACGAGCCCTCTCTGGCATCGCGGCAGCAAGCCCGAATGGACCGACATGGAGTACCAGATGCGCAACTGGTACTACTTCCCGTGGCTCTCCGGGGATTTCATCGTCGAGCAGCACTGCCACAACTTCGACAAGGCTTCGTGGGTGATGAAGGGCGAGATGCCGATCGCGTGTACGGGCGTCGGCGGCCGGCAGGTGCGAACCGATGCGAAGTTCGGCCACATCTACGACCACTTCTCGGTTGCGTTCGAATACAAGAACGGCACGAAGTTGTTCTCCACGTGCCGCCAGATGGCCGGCTGCACCGGAGACGTGAACGACCACATCATGGGAACGAAGGGCTCGGCCCAACTGATGAAGCACACCGTCTCGCCGACCGGCGCTCGGACCTGGGAACTCGGCGACGAATCGTACAAAGACATGTATCAGGTCGAACACGACGAACTGTTCGCGGGCATCCGCTCGGGCAGGCTCGTCAACGATGGCGAATCGGCGGCGTTCAGCACGCTGATGGCCTTGATGGCCCGCGAGTCGGCTTACTCCGGTAAGCGGCTGACGTGGAAAGAGATGCTCGCCTCGAAGCAGAACCTCGGCCCCGCGAAGTACGAGATGGCCTCAGCCCCGCCGGCGTTCGCGGTGCCGCTCCCGGGCAGCTACAAGTTCAGTTGATTGAATGACGAGCCGAGTCGCGCAAGCGACCGGATTGTGTGTTGGTTAAGTAGTGAAGTAGGGCGAGGTCGAGGCTTTGCGAGACCCGCCGAATCGCTGACGGCGGGTCTCGCAAAGC
>JAYTGN010000362.1:0-3270 GCA_043733485.1 Gemmataceae bacterium | reverse complement strand
ATTCGGGTTTAACGTCCTTCAGGTCTGGCGGGGTAGGGAACCAGCCGACGAGGTTCGACGCCATGAAGTCGTCCTTCACCCGCAGCAGCTTCGTCTCGTTCTTGCCGTCGGCATCGAACACCGTCACCGCCGTGTCGCCGAGCTTCATCGTTTTGGGGTCGTACTCGTACTGCATGACCACCACCCGCCGGCCGTCGGGCGACCACCGGGCGGTCCCGGAGTTCACCCCCTCCATCGCCACCAGTTCCGTTGCTTTTCCGTCGGCGAGGGCGTGCAGGCCGAGCACCGGGGTGTTGCCGCCTGTGACGTGCTTCCATCCGAGGCCGAGCGCCCCCTTGCTCACCGGAACAAGCTCGCTCCACAGGAACGAGTGGGTGTTGCACACCGGCTTCGGCTCAGGCTTGCCGCCGCTTGGGGTGGTGAGCCAGCGACATTTGGGCAGCTTCGGGTCCTGCAGGTTGTTGTGCATCACCCCCCAAGACTTGCCGTCGGCCGACCAGGTCAACACCTGATGATCGGCCGGCAAGTCGATCGGCGTCTCCTTCTTGGTGGAGAGGTCGAACAGGACGTGCGAGTGGTAGATGCCCGGCGGGCGATTACCAGGGGCTTCCTCCCGCGTCCGCACCACTTGCTTGGCGTCCGGGGAGCACACGAATTTGTCGTTCACAGTCCAGCCGAGGCCGGTGTCGGTGCCGGTACCGCTGTTGTCGATCGGCCCGAGGTGCAACGTCCGCTCGGCGTTCCCCTGCACCACCCGGCCGTTCTGGCCCGCAAACGCCATCCGCGTGCCATCGGGGGTGAACCCGGCGAACAAGGCGTCGTCAGGCAGCTTCACCGCCTTGACTTCCTTGCCGTCGGGCGTGTACGCGGTGAGAGTCTTGTTGTTGACGTTGTGTGTCCAGATCAGCCCGGCGTCATCCTTCGCCTTCGGCACCGGGGCGTGCACCTTCCGGCCGAGCGACCACACCCGGATGCCGGCCGGCTTCCGCCAATTCGGGTCCGTCTTCAACACCTTCAGATACGGGTCGGCGAGCGACGCGTACAGTTTTGTGCCGTCGGGATGGAACGCGATCGACGCGCGGTACGGTCCGGCATCTTCGCGCCCGGTTTGACCTGGTAGCCGCCATCCGGATTTCGAGTACGAACCAGCCAGTGTCGTTCGCCAGACAGGGATTAACGGCGTGGCCGTCGCTGTCGCATCGAATGCATATAGTTCCCATTCTGTGCTGATCGCGTTGTCCTTGTTCGTCTCCGTGACCCGAAGGACCGCGACCGTTCTGTCATCCGGAGCGAGGGCTACGGAGGTAATCTTGCCACCGAGTTTCCAACGTTTCCGCTCGGTGAATCGCTCGCCGTCCCAGGCGATCAGGTCGCCGCTCTCGTCGCCGCTGAGCAGCAGCAGACCGTCCGCGGACATCGCCCCGCTCGTCGGCCGTGCCGCGTGTCCGGAAAGCGTGCGGACGACGTGCGGTTGCGATTTGGTGTCCCGGACGCCCAGATCGAATTGCTTCGGCTTGGTGGCACCCGCGGAGTAGAAGACGCGGTTGGCACCGGGCGCGGAGACCAGCAGGGTCGCGCCGTGTCGCTCCGCTCCTTTCGCCTCCCACTCGTCACCCTCGTACCGCTTCAACTCGTCCTCTCGTTTGCCTCGGGTCCAGCCGACTTCCTTGAACGACACCCCGTTCGTCGCGACGAGCCGGCCTTCCCCGGCCCGCCAGCCGCCTCCGGTCTTCTCCTCGTGCAGCCAGACGAGTTGGTGAGGATCGAAGTCCGTGATGCCCTCCGATAACTTCCAGGAATCGAAAATCGAAGCGATCTCGCCGAGGAGGCGGTCGGACTCCAACACCACCACACCGTTCGCGCCCGTGATCGCCAGCTTCCCCTCGGGGCTGAACGCGACCGCGAGTCGCGTCGCAGACGCTTTCAGTTGCATGAAGTCGTTCTTGTTGATCTTGGCTCCGGTGGCGGGGTCGTGGAGCGAAACGAGGCCATTGGAAGTCACCGCCGCGAGGATCTTGCCGTCGGGGCTGATGGCGAAATTCTGCACGGGAAAATTGGGGAGCTCGATCGACTTCTCTTCCTTCAGTTCTACCGGTAGTTCCTTCGGCACCGGGGCGTTCGCCATTTGCCTCCCCTCGGCTCGCGGCCCGGGTTTCTCACTCGGGCCGGCGACGAGCACCGCCGTCCTGGTGGCGAATGCGATTGCTAAACAGACCATCGCCATCAGTTTCAATTTGAACGTGCCCATCGATTTCAGCACCTCTTCGGAGAGTTGTTGGGCGACCGGGGCCACGGTGGAAGCCGTGCCGACCGCGAGTAGTTCCCGCACCGCCATCAATGTTTCGGCGGAGACCGCCGTCGGTACTGCGATGGCCGCGAATGCCGCCGTGCTAAGCGTGACGCCGCGTTTGCGGAGCCGGGCGGCGAGGAGTTCGCGGGCCTTCGCCAACCGAGCTGCGACGGTACCTTCGGGCCAGCCGAGTTCTCGCGCCGCTTCGGAGCGCGACCGGCCGTTGAGATCGCAGGCCACAAATGCGGCGCGGTACACGGCCGGGATCGCGGCGAGTTCGGTGTCGATGAGCGCGAGGGTTTCCGAATCGCGATCCCATGAAGTCGCGCCCGTCGGCATCGCGGTTCGTCGATCCCGCTTCATTCTGCGTGCGTTCATCACTCGCGCCTTGTTCGCAGTGCGGACGGCCACTCCGTAAAGCCAGTTGCCGACCATACCCAGCGGGCGGATGGCGTTCGCCTTGCGGGCGAGCACCAAGAAGACCGCTTGAAACGCATCGTCGGCATCCGGACCGTCGCCGAGGATTCGCCGGCAGACCCCGTAAACCGTCGGCCCGTGTCGGCGAAGCAGTTCCGCGAACGCCGATTCTTCCCGCGTCCTGAGGAACTCGGCCACGAGTTCCCCATCCGACCGGGGGTCGGTGGCGGAAAGGCTCAGGTAGCGGAGAGTGTCGGGCAGGGTCATGCGTGGCTCGGGCCGGGCGGTCATCCACTATTGCCCGCCGGGACGGCGGCTGATGTCGGAATTTTGCGAATGGGACAGAATGGAAAAAGCCGATCGCCGCCGAGAGATCTCGGCGGCGATGGAAAAACCCCGGATTCGGTTGGCCGGCCGGCGTGTAAGCCGGGTTTTGTGCCGGGGAACCTCGCGGCGCTCCCGGCGACGATCATTTCTCTAGCCCGACCATTACTGGCCGGATCGAGCAGCCTACCCGAGAGTCGTAGCGGACCGGGCCGGTCCTGCTCTCTGCTTGGCCTTGC
>JAYTGN010000361.1:0-21557 GCA_043733485.1 Gemmataceae bacterium | reverse complement strand
GCCGCAGGTGCAATAGGTGCTTGCGAGGAACCAGTCGATCCGCTCGGCTTTCGACCGCGGACGGCCGATGTCGGGAGGATAGACGCTCGCCTCGACCGCCTCCGTCGGCGGGGTGATTTTGAGCAAGAGGCGCTGCCCGATTTTCAACTCCGACGATTCGAGTTCGCCGACCACGAGCCGAAGCACGGTGCGTTCCCGCCAGGGCGCGACGGCCTTCACCACGGCCTTGATCGGCGGGTCGGCCTGAAGGTGAACCGTGTCGCCGACGTTGAGCGAACGGCCCCACCGCATCGCTTCGTGGTCGAGGGTGAGTTCCAACTCGCCGCTGAACACGTGGTGGAAGGTGAGTGTGCCGGGCAAGCCCTCCTCGGCCCACCGCTTGCGAAGCCAGGCCTTCTGAACGACCTGCTTCGCTGCGATCTCAGCCGGAGTGAACTTCGGCTTCTCGGCCGTCTTCCCGCGAAGGCTGCCGTGCATGTCGAACTCGGCGGCCTCGTCGGCGAGCATGACCACCGAGACCGGGTTCTTCTTGCGGTCGAGTTTGAGCCAGACCCAGACGCGATCTCCGGGCTGAAATTGTTCGAGCCGTCCCCACCATCCGCCGACTTTCACCTCTGCATCCGGTTCCAGCGGCCAGGTCTTCGCGTCTTTATCGCCATCGAGGAGCAGCGTCACGGTGTGAGCCTTCGCGTCGATTCCCTTCAGGGTGGCGAACGGCTTGGGCAGGAGCCGTAGGAACTCGGACGTGCCGGCCAGTTCCTTCACGGACTTGTTGGCCTCGGCCGGGGTTGGCGGCGCGGGCTGCTTCACTTCGTAAAGCGAACCGTCCGGGTACTCGGCCGCCCAGGCGAACCACTTCACTTGCACGCTATCGACCCATTCCAACGTGAAGCCCTTGAGCGCGCCTTCCACGCACCGGCCGGCCACGTCCCAGAACGACTTCGTCTCCGCATCCTGGAACCGTCCGGCCGATTCCTTGGGGGCCAGACCGAGCGTGAGTTTGCGGGCGGGTACGACCGTCTGGCCGTCCGTCGTCGGAATGCCTTCGTCGAGCTTCGATTCGCCGGATGCATCCGGTTCCGGGGCCTTGAACCTTCGCGGCTGCAAGGCGAGTGGCCGGTACGCCGAGGAGGTCCGGGTCTTCGGCTCCCAGAGAATGACGACCGGTTCCCCACCGATTTCTTCCGCGATGAGGCTGCTCTTCTCCAACAACTCGAGGGGGTACGCACGGGCTGCTTTCCCGGTCCACACACCGAGGACTTCTTCACCTGCTTCGAGTCGCGGGTCTGGCTTCGCGCGGGACTTCACCGAATCCGGATTCTCTCCCGAGGGCAGTTCCACCGGCTGATACTTGTCGAACATGTGGTACGCGACGGCGTTCGGGTACTTCTCCAGCGACCAACCCCAGTCGCTCACGATCGTCGGGGCCGGCTTCAATCGCACGCCCTTTTTCGGCCCCTCGAAGGCCACGCCCGTTAGGCAAGAATAGAGCGTGCCGTCCTTGTGCTTCATCACCATCACGCCGTTCCGCCAACCGTGAAATTGGAACTCGTAGGACGGTGCAAAGCCGCGGGAGTAGCCGGCGTCCGGGTCGTAGACGAACACGCCGTAGCTGTCCGAGATCACGCGATACGGGTTGAGGAAGAAGCGGATGGGAATGGTGCCGCCGTCCGAGTAGCCGCGGGTCCACGAGAGGACTCGGTCGCCGGGCTTCAGTTCCACGGTCCGGCGTTTGGCTTCGTCCTTGCAGTGCGAGCAGGCCGGGTTCACGAGCGTTTTAAACGCATTGGGTTTCGCCACCAGAGGCGCACCTTCGGGCGGTTCCCCGGCCAGACACAGGCACGCCGCCAAGGGCAGCAGCAAAACCGTCAGAGTGAGCAGTCGCATGGGAGACCTCATTCTATCCACGGTGGATGGCGGTCGCGAATCGATTGACGAACGGCGACCTCGAGCGATACTATGAGCTTATGCGATCCGTGCGACAACTCCATCCACTGATGTCCCTCTTGCTCGCGGTCGCCACTGCGCTCGGAGTGCTCTCGCCGGTACGGGCCTGCCCCTGCCCGACTTCCGGTGGAGAACGATGCGCGGCCACTTCAACTTCAGAACTCAATTGCTCCACGCCCGTTCGCGAGGCGCCGTGTGAACGCCGCTGCTGTTCCGCCGGGTTGAGAGCCGATTGCTGCTGTCGCGATCGAGGCGAGACATTGCTTGCTTCCTCCAAATCAGTCCAAGCGGATTGTTCTTGCGTTCGGTGCGATTGCGAAGTGCCGGGCGATCCTCCATTCGCACCGACCCCGAATATCTTCGCCCAGTATGCAAACTCGGCGCTAGGCTCACCAGCGTTCGTGCCTCGGCTCGTCGAACTCAAATTCAGCGGCTCGAACCATTTCAACTCGAATCGGCCCGCCGACGTCCTCGGCGTTCAATCCCGTCTCGCTTGCTAAGTTTCTGAAGGCAACTCCGCGCGCTCTCCCGCGACTGCGCTCGCGGTCCACCATCGCCATTCCTCGTGCCGGTTCATTCCAGTCGTCAGCTTATCCGGGCGTTGTTCGCCCCGAGGTTCCCATGTCCATGCCGTTCTTTCGCGTCGTGCGATTGGTCGTGCTCGTGCCGCTGGCGCGGCTGAGATTCCTGTTCATCCTCGGTGCCATCGGCTTCGCGATCGTGAAGTGGGACGACCTCGTTGCCCGCTACGAGAAGTACGTCCGCCAGCCCGGCACCGAGGCCGCAGTGGACCCCGACCGCGAATTCTTCTGCCCGATGCACCCGACCATCGTTCGCGATACGAACAAGGACAAGTGTCCGATCTGCTTCATGCCGCTCTCGAAGCGCAAGAAGGGCGAAGCGAGCGACGATGCACTGCCCGCGGGCACCGTGAGCCGCGTGCAACTCTCGCCGTACCGCGTCGTGCTGGCCGGGGTTCGCACCGTCTCCGTCGGGTACCAAACGCTGACGAAGGACATTGCGACCGTGGGCACCGTCGAGTTCGACGAACGCAAGTTGAAGGCGGTTTCGGCGCGCGTGAAGGGCCGCATCGAGAAGCTGTTCGTGAACCAGACCGGGCAGATGGTTCACAAGAACGATCCGCTCGTGGAACTCTACAGCCCGGACCTCGTCGTCACGGTTCAGAACCTGCTCGACGCGCGTTCCGCCAGCAACGGCATCCTCGAAAAGAACGCTCGCGATCGGCTGCGTCTCTGGGGCATCGACGATGCTCAGGTGGAGGAGATCGTCAAATCGAACAAGCCGATTACCTCGCTGACGATCCGCTCGCCGATCACGGGGCACGTGCTGCGGAAGGCCGTCCGCGAGGGGCAATACGTCGAGGAAGGCGGGTTGCTCTTCGACGTGGCCGACCTCACGACGGTCTGGATTCAGGCGCAGCTTTACGAAGACGACTTGGCGTTTCTGCCGCCCGGCGGTCACGACCCCAAGACCGGTAAGCCCGACTTCAACCTCCCGATCACGGCAACCGCGCGGGCCTTTCCCGGCAAGGTCTTCGACGGCACGCTATCGTTCCTCTTCCCGCACGTCGATGCCGAGACGCGGACGCTCACGGTGCGGTTCGAGTTGCCCAATGCCGACCACGAACTGCGGCCGGGGATGAGCGCGACGGCCTCGCTCCACTTGAGCCCCGAGTTGCTCGCAGCGACACCGGCGGGCGCGAAACTGCGTCTGAAGGACGGCAAGGTGCTTGCCGTCCCGGAAGCCGCGGTCATCGATACGGGCGCGTTGAAAGTGGTGTATCGCGAGAGCCTGCCGAACGCATTCGAAGGAGTGTCGGTCCGGCTCGGTTCGAAGATGCGCGACTCCGATGGCGTCGACTTCTACCCGATACTTTCCGGGTTGGAGGAAGGCGATCGCATTGTGACGGCGGGTTCGTTCCTCATCGACGCCGAGACGCGCCTGAACCCGGCGGCGGGTTCCATCTACATCGGCGGCAGCGGCAGCGGCAGCGGCAAGCCCGGCGGCGCCGCGGTCCGGCCCACTACGCCCGACGACGACGCCGAGAAGATCGCCGCGGCCATGGCGAAGCTCACGCCCGAGAATCGCAAACTGGCGCAGGCTCAAAGGATGTGCCCAATCCGCCACGAGCCGCTCGGAACGATGCTTGTTCCCGTCAAATTGGTGCTGGAGGGCAAGCCAGTGTTCGTGTGCTGTAAGTCCTGCGTCGCCGAGGCACAAGCCGACCCAGCCAAGACGCTGGCTCAAGTCGAAGAGTACAAGCGGAAGGGTGTCGCGCTCGTTTCACCGACATCGAAACAGCCGGCTCGGAAGTTCGCGGCCGAGGACTTCGCCGAGATCCGCAAGGGGTTGGCGGAGCTTCCCGTGGAAGAGCGAAAGCTCGCCGAAGCCCAGCGATTCTGCCCGATTCTCGATAAGGCACTCGGCATCATGGGCAAGCCGCTCAAGGTCGAACTCGGAAGCAAGCGTTTCATCTACGTCTGCTGCAAGGGCTGCATCGACAAGGCGGCGAACGATGCCGAGGGCGTGCTCAAGCGCGTCGAAGAGTTCAAGAAACTGCCCCCGATTCTCCCGGAGGGCAAGCCGTGATCGCCCGCATCATCGAGATGTCCGTTCGCAACCGGTTCGTCGTGCTCGTCGTGGCGGCGGCGCTGGCCGCATTCGGCGTCTACGCCATGCTCGACACCCCGGTCGATGCCGTGCCGGACCTGGGCGAGAACCAGGTGATCGTCTTCACCGACTGGCCCGGCCGCAGCCCGCGCGAGATCGAGGATCAAGTTTCGTACCCGCTCTCCCGCAAGCTCCAGGGGCTTGCCGGAGTGCGCGTCGTGCGGTCGTCGAGCGAGTTCAACTTCTCGATGATTACCGTAATCTTCGAGGACAACATCGACTTCTACTTCGCTCGGCAGCGGGTGAGCGAACGGCTCGCGGAAGCGAACAACTACCTCCCCAAGGGCGTCACTCCGTACCTCGCACCGGACGCCACGGCGCTCGGCCAGATCTTCTGGTACACGGTCGAGCCGGACCCGAAGCATCCGATCGACCCGCCGAAACTCTGGGCGCTGAACAAGTTCTACATCGCGCCGCAACTCACGGCGGCAAGCGGCGTCGCCGAGGTCGCGCCGGTCGGCGGCATGCCGCAGGAGTATCAGGTGGACGTGCGGCCGGAAGACCTCCGCGCCTACGGCGTGAGCATCGGCGAACTCTTCGACGCCGTGAGCCGCTCGAACTTGCCCGCGGCCGGCGGCGTGATTCAAAAAAACAATGCCGAGTACATCGTACGCGGCATCGGCTGGATTCGCGACAAGGCCGACATCGAGAACGCGCTCGTCCGCGAAGTAAACGGCGTGCCGATCTACGTGAAGACCGTGGCCACGGTGCAACTCGGCACCGGCTTCCGCCGCGGCGTCTTCGAGAAGAACGGCAACGAAGTGGTCGGCGGCGTCGTGCTCATGCGCCACGGCGGCAACCCCCTCCGCGTCACCGAGGCCGTGAAGGCCAAGATCGAGGAGTTGAAGCCGGGCCTGCCCGAAGGCGTAAAAATCGTACCGGCTTACGACCGTACTCGGCTCATCAACGGAGTCATCCACACGCTCACGACCGTCATGTGGCACGAGATGGCAATCGCCGCCGTCGCGATCCTGCTCATCCTCACGCACGTTCGCAGCGCGTTCGTCATCTGCATCACACTGCCCCTCTCGGTGCTCTTTTCGTTCTTATTGATGTGGGTGTTGCGCAAGGCCGGCATCATCGACATCCAGGCCAACATCATGTCGCTGGCGGGGATCACGATCTCGGTCGGCATCCTCGTCGATCAGGCCATCGTGATGGTCGAGAACGCCAGCCACCACCTCAAGGAGAAGTTCGGCCGCGAGAAGGTGACCGGCGACACGCGCGAACTGCTCCTGCCCGCACTCCGCATGGTCGGCCGTCCGATCTTCTTCTCGGTGATGATTATGCTGCTCTCGTTCGTCCCCGTGTTTCTGCTGTCCGGCCGCGAAGGGAAGCTATTCCATCCGCTCGCTTACACGAAGAGTTTCGCCCTGCTCGGCACGGCCCTCATTTCCGTGACCGTCGTGCCGGCTCTGATTCCCGGCTTTATCCGTGGACGGCTGCGGAGCGAACAGGAGAACTGGATCGTCCGCAGCTTCACCCGAATTTACCGACCCATGCTCACCTTCGCCCTCGACCGCTTCAACCTCGTGATGTGGTCGTTCGCGGCGCTGTTGATTCTGGCGGTGGGATTCTTCCCGCTCCAAGCACTCTTCGGTTTCGGGGCGGAGCGATATTGGTGGCAATGGTTCTTCCTCGGCACGTTCGGGCTCGTCGCGTTTCTCACCATCGCCTTCACCCGCGGACTCGTGTGGCAAGGATTGTCGCTCATCACATTGCTCCTGCTGGCGCTCGTGGCCTGGCACTTCCCGAAGATCGGGGTCACGTTCATGCCGATGCTCGACGAAGGAACCACGCTCGACATGCCGGTGACGGTGCCGCGAATCGGCGTGACGCAGGCGAGCGACGACCTCAAGGCCCGCAACGCCTTGATCCGGAGTTTTCCGGAAGTCGAGAGCGTGATCGGCAAGGCCGGTCGCGCCGAAACGGCGACCGACCCCGCGCCCCTGGATATGGTCGAGACGTTCGTGAACTTCCGGCCGCGCGATCTATGGCCCCGGCGCGTGCTGCGCTACGCCGATGCCGTCATTCAAACGCGCCGGGTGCTTAAGGCATTGGAACGCCGCGATTACCTCTCGGCCGCCGACGACCGCGATAGCTTCGTCAACGACGCCACGCAGAAATCGCTCGAACGCTTCGACGAGGTGATGCGCGAACTCGCGCTGCTTCGCTTCCAGGAAATCGAGAAGGAACTCGGGCCGACCGCTGGTGCCGACGACGCGCGATTGAATCAGTGGCACGAACGCGTGAAGGCCGTGAACGGGGAGCTGTTCGATCGCGGCACCGAGGCCTTCACCTGGTTCGCGTTAGAGGAAGTGGCCAAGGCGGCGCGTGGCCAGGGCTTGCTCGATCGCGCTCCGAAGGGCGAGGAGACCGAACGGTTCGCGGCGCAGTCCGTGCGGGTCGTGCTCGGGAAGCCTTACGACGCAGATGTGTTCCCGCCGTTCGGCGACCTGCGCGCCGAACTGGAGAAGGCCTTTCGCGAGAAGGTGGTTTTTCGCGCCCGCACCGGAGGACCGAAGGGCGATCTCGTGGACGACGAAATGGGCCGCGTGCTACAAGTGCCGGGCTGGAGCAACATCTTCACGCAGCCGATCGTGAACCGAATCGAGATGCTCTCCTCCGGCGTGCGGACCGACATCGGCATCAAAGTGTTCGGCCCGGACTTGGACACCGTAATGCGAGTGTGCCAGCAAATCGAAGCCGCGGTGAAGCCGGTGACGGGGGCGCGCGATGTGGTGGCCGCACCGATCATGGGCAAGGGGTATCTGGAGATCGCGATCGACCGCGAGAAGGCGGCGCGGTTCGGCGTCTCGGTTGAAGACGTCCAGACCGAGATCGAGACGGCGCTGGGCGGTCGCGTCGTAACTTACACCGTCGAGAGCCGCGAGCGATTCCCGGTGCGGGTGCGCTATGCCCGGGTGCAGCGCGAGGACGAGGAGGCCGTGAAGCGCCTGCTCGTTCCCGCCGGGATGGCCGGTGCTCCGAAGCGAGACGCGACGATGACCGGCGACCCGACCTTCCGCACCGACGCACATGGAGCCGTCGCCGAGCATACAGCCAAAGGGAAGCGGTTCATCCCGCTGACGGCTGTCGCTTCCGTCCGCATCACGGAGGGGCCGGCCGTCATCAAGAGCGAGAACGGCCAGCTTCTCAACTACGTGACGCTCAACGTTCGCGGCCGCGATTCCGTCGGCTTCGTGGTTGAAGCTCAACGCATCGTCGCCGAGAAAGTGAAGCTGCCTGAAGGCGTTCACGTCGAGTGGGCCGGGGAGTTCCAGCATCAAGAACGGGCTTCCAAAACGCTTCGTTGGGTCTTCCCGGCCGTGATCCTCGTGATCTTCCTCGTACTCTACCTCACCTACAACGACCTCGCCGATGCGGGCCTGATGATGCTCGCCGTGCCCGAGGCGCTCGCCGGCGGCGCGTTCTTTCTCTTCCTCTTTCCGAAAGTCGTCAACGGCTGGGACACTCCGCCGATCGACTTCAGCGTCGCGGTCTGGGTCGGGTTCATCGCCTGCTTCGGCATGGCGACGGAGACCGGCATCATCATGCTCGTCTACCTCCGCGAGGCGATCGACAAGCGCGGCGGGTTGGAAGCGATCGGTTCCTTGGAAGAACTCCGCGCCGCCGTCATCGAGGGGGCCGTTCAACGGCTCCGGCCCAAGTTGCTCACGGAAGGCGTGGCGATCATCGCCATCTTCCCAATGGTGTTTGCCTCCGGCGTCGGCGGCGAGATCCTCGCTCCGATGGCCTTGCCCGTCCTCGGCGGGTTGTTGATCTCGGACGAAGTGGTCGATCTCTTCCTGCCCGTGCGGTTCTTCTGGGTTCGCCGAGCGCGGTGGTTGAAGCTGCAAGCCGCAGGGAAGTTGAAACATCAAAAGGTTTAAGTGGCACAGGCATTCCTGCCTGTGTTGTTCTGAACGGGCAGGAATGCCTATGCCACCAAGATTCACGGGGTCATCGGCTTCCCCACGGCTCGTTCCAGCGCGGCCCGCCGGCGGACCGTTTCCGCCACGGTCTCGAAGTAGCGATCCCGGAGACCGACGCGGTTGCGCTGCGCCTCGATGAGATTGAGGAACGGCACCTTGCTGTTCACGTAGCCCACCTGGGCTTCCTTCACGTTCGCCTCGGCTGCGGGAAGGATCTTCGTTTCGTACAACCGCACCACGTCCTCGGCCTCGCGTACTTGCTCGAAGGCTTCTTGCACCTCGAAGTTGACGCGGTCGGTGAGGCGCACGAGTTCCGCGCGGCGCTGGGCGACCTTCGCTTGGGCTTCGGCCACCGCGCCGTTGCGGCGCGCGTAACGCACCGGCAGGTTCACCCGCGCTCCGATCTGCCACTGGAGCGGCCGGCCGCTATCGCCTTGCCAGAAGCCATCGTAAGCCGTCATCACCTCGACATCCGGGTTGTATTCTTTTCGCGCGAGTACCAGCGCCGCCTCGTCGGCCATCAACCGATCCGTCGCGGCCTTGAGGTCTGGGCGGCTCTGAGTCGCCTGGGTTCTAAGGTTCGCGGCATCCGGCAGCGCGGCCTCGGTGCGAAGTTCCGCGGACGGTGGCAGCGGAGCGTCAATTGAGGCGTGCATCAGGGTGTTGATCCGCGCGACGGCCACGAGCCGGGCGCGGCGGAGCGCGACGAGACGTTCCTCCAGACGGGCCAGTTCGACATCGGCCTGAAGCACATCCTGCTGCGAACCGACGCCCGTCTTGTACCGCGACTCGGCATTCTGCCGAAACTCGCGGAGGAGTTTCGCGTTCTCCAGCGCCACCTCATTACCCTTCTCCGCCAGATAGTAATCCGCAAGTGCCGACTTGGTGGCGGCGACGAGTGACAACCGGGTGTCATCGATGTCGCGGGTCGCGGCGGCGGCTTCCGCGTTCGCGACTTGCCCCTTGAGGCTGCGCTTCCCGGGGAAGAGGAACTTCTGGCTGAGTTCGATGCGTGCCGCGTAGTCGGTATTCGACGAGAAGGCGGAGCCTGGTGCCGTGTTGAACGAGAGGGCCGGGTCGTCGAGCGAAGTGACTTGCGGGTAGCGTGCGGCCGCCGCCTCGGCCGCGGCACGCATTTGATCGAGGCTCGGATTGCGTTCGAGTACGACTCGGATGACCGCCTCGAGGGTCAACTCCGTTCCAAAACTCGGTGCCGCCATATGAACGAGGGGCTGCTGGAATCCGGCCTGAACGACGGGCTTGTCGGGCTTGGGTTCGTTCGCGGGTGGCGGCTTCACGTGTCGCTGAAGCAATCGCGGTTCGTCGTCGGCCCAATAGTCGCGTTCCGACGCACACCCGCTCATCACCGCGGGGATCGCAGCGCAGAGCATCGCCAGTATCCGCAGTGACCACGTCATACTCGCTAGAATCGGCAATCCTTGGTGCTTCGATCCAGGAATTCCACGAGATGTCGTTGCCCGGCTCAAGTTGGGTCCGGTGCCACCAAGACCTTCGCCGCGATCGCGGTCTTTTCTGGAGTGCTCGTGCTGTTGATTCGTCCGAAGCCGCATTTATCCGCGAATTGATGGCACTCGCCTTGCCCATTCGCCCTTGAGCGGCGAACAATACAGCATCCCTTCCGGAGCCGCGTCATGCTCGATTCCATTTTGGATGCCGTGGGTCGAACGCCGATGGTGCTGCTGAGCCGGCTCACGGTAGGCCTTCAAGCCAAGGTTGCGGTGAAGGTCGAGATGATGAACCCCGGCGGGAGCGTGAAGGATCGCGTGGCGTTGGCCATGATTGCCGAAGCCGAGACGCGGGGGCTGTTGCGGCCGGGTGGCACCATTATCGAGGCGACCGCGGGAAACACGGGCGTTGGCCTCGCGATGGTCGCCGCGGTTCGCGGGTACCGCTGCATCTTCGTACTGCCAGATAAGATGTCCAGCGAGAAGATCGCGCTCTTGAAGGCGTATGGTGCCGAGGTCGTGATCACGCCGACGAGCGTGCCTCCCGATTCGCCCGAAAGTTACAACGGCGTCGCGGATCGGCTGACTCGCGAAATCCCCGGTGCCTGGCGGCCCAACCAGTTCGAGAACCTCGCCAATCCCGAGATACACTACCGCACGACGGGCCCCGAAATCTGGGAAGACACCAAAGGGAAGATCACGGCCTTCGTGGCCGGGGTGGGCACCGGCGGCACCATCTCCGGCGTCGGAAGATACTTGAAGGAACGCAACCCGAACATTAAAGTCGTCGGTGCCGACCCCGAGGGTTCCGTCCTCTCTGGCGGTTCGCCCAAACCTTGGAAGGTCGAGGGCATCGGCGAAGATTTCGTTCCCAAGACCTTCACGAGTCAGTACGTGGACGACTGGGAACGCGTGAGCGATGCCGAATCGTTCCACGTGGCGCGGGAACTGGCGCGACGCGAAGGCATGCTGCTCGGCGGCAGCACCGGCACGAACGTCGCGGCGGCATTGCGATACGCTCGACGACTGGGGCCGGGACACCTCGTCGTCGCCCTCGGCTGCGATACCGGTCGCAACTACCTCAGCAAGTTCTTCGACGACAAATGGCTCAAGGAGAACCAACTCAGCTTCACCGAGCCGCCCGCGCATTCCGTCGGAGATTTGATCCGCAAACGCGGCGAACGCAAGCTCGTGACCGTGACGCCCGACACCACGATCGAGCAGGCGATCGAGTTGATGGAAGCGACGGGCATCTCGCAGCTACCCGTGATCGACGGCGGCCGGCCCGTGGGGAGCGTGCAAGAAGTGACGCTGGCTCGAGTGCTTCACGACGGCAAGGATCCGTCGCAGGTTGCCGTGGGCGGCGTGATGGCGAGGCCGCTGCCGGTGGTCGATATTCACACGCATCTGGACGAGCCGTACCGCCTGCTGCTCGCGGGCTACACGGGCGTGCTCGCCACCCAAGACGGTATCGTGACCGACATCGTCACGCGGATCGACCTGATCCATTACTGGGACAAGAATCGCACGAGGTAAGCGACTTTCAACGCGAGGGCAAACGATGACCGATTACGACGACGATGGCGCACGACTGACCGAAGAAGAAATCAAAGCCGAGTTCGCCATCCTGTTCCCGCACGGATGGGCCGGGGCGGACGTACTTGCGGAACTCGCCCCTAAGGGCTGGGCGGCGTCGCCACTCGTACTGGTGGATCACCCCACGGTGGCACAAATGTACGACGAGCAAGTGCGGATGCACCGCAACCTCAACTCGCTGTTCCGCAAGCCGGATGCTCCGCCCCCACCACCCGAGCCGACGTTGGAAGAAATCGCGGCCGAGCATCAGGAAGTCCCGGTCGAGCCCGAGCGCGAGTGCCAAGAATTGCTCGGGCGGTGCCTGTGGGATGTCTTCTCCGACAACCACGAGGTGATCGCGCCGGACGGTCGCAAGTTCGACCTCGGCTCGATGCGCGGCAGCGGCGGGTTCCTGGCCGACGTCATCAACTCTCAGAGCGGCCCCCCCCCGCTCCCGCGGCCGGAACTTCCCGCGGAACTGATGGCCAAGATGTTCCCACCGACGGATGGCATGGACCCGAAGATGGCGGGATTCGTCGAGGAGATGCGGAAGGAGATGTTCGGCGACGGCGGCTACACCTACCTCGACTTCTACATGGGCACCGGCACGGTGTCCGGGCGGGCCGATTTGCAGCCGGTGTACGAGTTGATTTTCCGCCGCCTCCGCGGTCGCGACCTGGATTGGGAGTACCACTTTCCCAGGCTGCACCTCGTGGACTTTCGCGGGCTCAAGAAACAACTGGACGAGCAAGAGCGCGGCGACGAACCGGAGTGGGCCGGGTACGATCCGGCGGCAGCGTTCGAGGAGGAGCAGGAGAATCAGCAGAAGGACGCGGAGATCTCCGAGATGCGGGAGAAGCTCGACGAGGGGCATCGCGAGGCCGTGGAGGCGGCCCAGGATGAAGAGCCCCCGGCGACGGTGCGGGCGTATCTGGCGGTGTACGGGGAATTTCCAAAGGGCTGGCCGCCCGAGGTGGAAGGGTGAATGGAAGACCAATCGCTTGGTACGATTTGCTCCCGCTGTGGCAGAGTCTCCTGACCCTGCCACTCGGCCGACCGAAGGTCTCCTGCATCGCTACCGAGGGAACCTTCGGTCGAAGCAGTGGCAGGGTCAGGAGACTCTGCCACAGCGGAGTCTTATCAAACCGGGGACTACCCAATCCTCAACCATCGCGGCAAGGCAGATCTCAACGAGTCAACACATGTCGCACCGATCTGTGCGTTGGGTCGTGCCCAATCATGCAGAATGATGGCGGCGGCGCTTACTTGCTTTGGGGTCACCGCTGGCTTGTCGGTATCCTTGTCATCCTCCTGAACCACTTGTCCGTACAGACATTTGACCCAAGTTTCGACTTGCCACTTCGGGATGAGGATGATGATCGGCTCCTCGGCCTTAATGGCATCGTGGTGGTTCTGAGTCAGCTCATTGTGCAAAGTCCGCTCACGCTCTATGGCACTTTTATTGTCAGCGTCTGTAATAACAATGAGAAGAGATTGGGCATGCCGTCCGCGGCACGCAGCAACCTCCTTTGGAAACCGCTCGCGCACATATTGCGAGCCGCATCCGCGGTTAGCGGGTAATGCTACCTTGGTCACTCGTCCCATTTTCTTCTTGTAGGGCGTGCAGTTCTTGAGGTAATGCCACACCAAGTTTTGGTCCTCTTGACCCTCAGCAAGGATTACGACCGTACTCGGATGGTCAGGCATGTTCCCACCCCCGGGCGATGATTTCGGCGGGGGTGAGCGTCGAGTCGGCCGGCGGTGCGAACGGGCGTACACGAGTCGGCCCAGCATCGGGACGCTCGATGATAACGCCGTTACGAGTGGCGAGTTGGTTCAGGAGCTCCGGATGGTGAGAAACCAGCAAGACCTGCGAGCCATTCTCCTGAGCACGATCCGAGAGACTCGACAGCCAAGGCTGGATCTCGCGGAGGGCGACGAAATTGTCCGGCTCATCAATGCATAGTGTCGAATGGTCCGTGAGGGCACAGTGCAGCAGCGTGTACAGGCCCACGAGAGCTCGCTGCCCGTCTGAAAGCTCATCGAAACCGTACGGCTCCGGTTTGGTTCTGCCTTCACTACCCGTGCGTATGGCGACCTGAAGCACCTTGGTGCCGCTCGGAGGACCCTTGAGGTCCAGACCTTCAAACCCAGCAATTACCTCTTGAAGCGACGATCGCAGTTCATCAGTCGCTGCGCTGTTGTCTTGGCGGAGATGGCGGTACCACTCGGCAAAGTTGGAGAGATCGGACGTCGGATAGATCGCTTCCTTTTCGGCCTCGGATCGCATCCGTTTCGGATCAACCTGTACGCAGAGCAAGCGATTCAGCCACGACTTGAACCACATGAGCTTGGTATTGTTCGGTCGCGACTCAATCTCGGCGAGGAATGACCGCCTGGGGAAAAACTCGAACTGCGTCTTATCCTCGAATTGATCGTTATGCAGATGAACGACGCTGTTCTCAAAGAGGTACAGTGGCTTTCCGTCGAGCGACAAACGCTCCTTCTTGACCCGCAGCAGCGGGGGCCGGTCCGATTCGTCCACTACTAGTTCATAGGTATAGGTTCCCGACGTGCCTTTGACGTCCAATTCGAACCTCTGGTCCGGCAGGTCTTGCCAGCGCGTTCGGGTATGGCCGACCAGTCGATCCTCGCAAGTTTCACCGCGTGCCGCAAAGTCCCGGATCAATTCGAGCACCTCGAAGACTGTGGACTTGCCGGCACCATTCCGACCCATGAGCAATTGAGTTGCTACTGGTCGGAACTCGAAGTTCACCAAACACTTATAGTTATCGCAATAGAGTCGCGTGAGCATGGGAGTAATTCTACCGGTGCTGTCCTGAGGTTGCAGCCACGATCCCTTCTTTGAAGAAGAAAACTCGATCTTGCGAGCGAGCTGCATTCGCGGCCGGATGCTCATCCAGTTGACGACTGCTTGACTCCCCCTTCAGTATTATACCGTTTTTACCCCCCTGCAACCTCCGGGGCCACATCACTTCACCCGAGAATTTCCCTCATCACGTGGCCATGTACATCGGTGAGCCTTCGCTCGATGCCATTGTGGTAAAACGACAGCCGTTCGTGATTCAGCCCCAACAGGTGCAGCATCGTCGCGTGCAAGTCGTAGATCGTGGCAACCTTCTCGACGGCCTTGTGGCCGAATTCATCCGTCGCGCCGTAACTGGTACCCGCCTTCACGCCGGCACCCGCGAACCAGACCGTGAATCCGCTCGGGTTGTGATCGCGGCCGCTCGCCCCCTTCTGAAACGTCGGCATCCGGCCGAACTCCGTGACCCAGACCACCAGTGTGTCCTTCAAGAGCCCGGTGCGTTTAAGATCGCGCAAGAGTGCCGCACAGGGCTGGTCGAGAATCGGGCCGTGGAGGTCGTATTGCGTCTTGATGGTCTTGTGGCCGTCCCAGTTGCCGACGCCTTCGCCCATGGCGTACGAGCCGTTGAAGAGTTGCACGAAGCGGACGTCGCGCTCCAGCAACCGTCGGGCGAGCAGGCAGTTCCGCGCGAACCCGGCCTTCACCTTGTTCGCATCGTCGGTGCCGTATTCCGAGTGGACCTTCGCGGTCTCCTTGCTGAGGTCGGAGACTTCCGAAGCCTTGAGTTGCATGCGGCCGGCGAGTTCGTGGCTGGCGATGCGGGCCGCCAGTTCCGAGTCGCCCGGGTGCTTCTTGAGGTGTTCCACGTTGAGCAGTTTGAGGAAGTCGCGGGTGTCGGCGTCGGTCTTGCCGGAGATCATCGCGGGCCGGGCGAGGTGCGGGATCGGTTTGTCAGCGTTGAACGCGGTCCCTTGAAACACGGCGGGGAGGAACGCACTGCTCCAGTTGTTTGGGCCGACTTGCGGGTTGCCGCGCGGGTCGGGGATCGCGACGAACGCAGGAAGGTCGCGGTTCTCGCTGCCGAGCGCGTAGCTCACCCACGCCCCGGCACTCGGGAAGCCGTCGAGCGTGAAGCCAGTGCTCATCTGGTTCTCGGCGGGCCCGTGCGTGTTGCTCTTCGCGGTCATCGAGTGAACGAAGCACATGTCGTCGGCGAGTTCGGCGAGTTTGGGCAGCAGGTCGGAAACCATCTTGCCCGATTGGCCGCGCGGCTTGAACTTCCAGATCGGCGCGACGAGGTTGCCTTGTTCTCCCTGAAAGGTGACGAGCTTGCCTCCGGGCAGCGGTTGGCCGTCGCGCTTCACGAGTTCGGGTTTGTAGTCGAACGTGTCCAGATGGCTGACGGCACCGGAACAAAAGATGACGAGGGCGCGTTTGGCCTTGGCGGGGAAGTGCTGCAGTCGCGGCGCGAGCGGCGACTCGGGAAGGATTGTCGGGCGAATGGGGCCATCAGCAGCTTCGGCGAGTAGCGACGCGAGCGCGATGCTGCTGAGCCCGGTGGCGACATCGCCGAGGAAGGAGCGACGATTGAGCAAGTGGCGGCAGGATTGCGAGGGGAAAGTCATGCTGAGTTCTCGAGTCCGCTCTCTTCCAGGAATTGAGCGGGAGTTATGATCGGAATACCACGGAAGGGATGAAGCACCAGCAAGTCCAGGTCGCCGGTGATAATCCGCTCGCTGCCCCGGCAACCGCAAGTTCGAGATAGCGGTTGTCCTTGGGATCGCGACAGACATCAAGCTGCTCGACCGGTTCGACCAGCACTGCGGATCCGATAATCGTCCCCAGGAATTCCGCTCGATCGTCGGAGGTCACATAGTTGTCGAACCTCCGTCTGTTCACGACAGCGATGATTTCGCGAAGAGACGATGGCGACACCACCAACCGTTTGTTGTCGAGTACGTGGAAGGCGGCGCGGCCGGGAACCGAATCCTCGAACAGCATGGCACTGACGAGCACGTTTGCGTCGATCACCCATCGCTCACTCTTCGTCATTCAAGATGCTCTCAAGAATTTCCGGAGTGAGCCCGCGCTCGCGCGCCTTGCGGCCGATATCCCTCATGACCTCCTGGAGGGTTCGGGTATCGCGGAGCGCGCTTTGCAGCCCCATCTCCGCGATGAGTTCGAGTTTCCTGCGCTCCTCTGGATCGGCCTCGCGATAAACCTTCGCGAGGACGGGGGAGACTTGAATGGTGATTGCTTCCGTGGTCATGTTGCACCTCGTGCCTTCATCGTACCCGATCAATCCACATACAGGAACTCATTCGCGTTCAGCACCGCGCGGCAGAGTGCCGCGAGGCCGTGCGCCTCCACCAGTTTCAAGGCCGCGTCGTGTTCCGCTTTTGAAGGCAATCGCTGAAAGGCTAAGCGAAACACCTGCTTCATCTGAGACGATACGCCTTCGCGATCCTGCTTCACGCGCTGGGCGAAGAACTCCGCTTGTTGAAGGAGGAAGACACCGTTGAGCAGGTTCAGGGCTTGCAGAGGCGTGGTCGAGGCGTTTCGCTTGGGAGCGATCTGGCCGCCGTCCGGGCAGTCGAAGGCACCGAAGGTGCCGTCCGAGTGCATGCGTGTCTTGTGCAGGTAAATCATGCGTCGAAAGTCTTCGGTACCGAAGGTCTCCTTCGACTTGTAGATGCGGACGTAGTTCGCGTTCGGCTCGAAGAGGCTGAAGCCGGGGCCGCCCATCTTGAGGTCGAGTTTGCCGGTGACGAAGAGGATCGAATCGCGAATGGCCTCGGCTTCGAGTCGCCGTGGTGGATAGCGCCAGAGCAGCCGCGACTGAGCGTCCTTCTCGATGCCGTGAGCGTTGGTTGATGATGATTGGCGATACGTGGAGCTGGTCACGATGAGGCGATGGATGTGCTTGAGTGACCAGGGACGGCCATCCGTGGGCTTGACGAGTTCTGAGGCCAGCCAATCCAACAACTCGGGATGAGTCGGCTTGCCGCCGTTCTTGCCGAAATCGCTCGGCGTCTCGACGAGGCCGGTGCCGAAGTGGTTCTGCCAAAGGCGGTTCACAATCACGCGCGCCGTCAGTGGGTTGCTTGGGTCGGTGATCCACTTCGCGAACGCCAGTCGCCTTTGAGAGTCGTTGGCGTCCGGTGCAATTTCGAGCTTCGATCCCAATGAAGTCAGCACGCCGGGGCCGACTGGCTCGCGCGGCTGCATTGCGTCGCCGCGGTGCATGCGAAAGGTCGCCTCCGGCGAACCCAGGCTCCCGGCATACACCATTCCCGAGCCGGCGATCTTGCCGAGACGGGCGCGAAGTTCGGCCTGGCGCTTCGTGAGATTCGCCCACGTCTCGCGATCGCTCTTGTCGAGGTGCGGTGGGAACGCTTGGCCCGAGCCGAACGGCACGCGATCATCGGACGACGCAACCGTGAGCCATTCATAGGAAGTGGTCCAGACGTCGATGCGGTAGCGAGTCGGCACGCGGTCGAGGAAGAGGCCCTCGCGATCGCGGCTCCACAGAATGCGGTCGATCTCGACCGGTTGCTTGAACTCCACTTCCACCCAGCCGCGGCCAACTTCGTTCGAGATCCAACTGCGGCCATTGCCGTACTTGCCGTCGATGAGGTGTTCAAGCTTGTGAAGCGATGAGTTGGGAAAGTCGCCGGAGGAGCGGAGCTTCCCACCTGTGGTGTCGATTTTCCCTGGGCGCGCGGGCGGGACGCCCGCGGACCCAGAGCTGAACAGTTCGATCTCATCGATGCACGGTTCGCTCTGGGTGGTGGCGAACACGATGAACCGCACGGCAGAGGCCTTCACCAGCGCAAAGCGTTCGACGTTGATGCGAGCATTCACCGGCACACGCCGGGCAGTTTTCGCTTTCGGATCGGCAAGCGGTTCGAATGCCGCAAGCGCGGCATCCACCTTCGCGAGTTCATTCTGGAACGCCTCCGCATCCTTCGCGCGGTTGTCCTGCTTCCAGGTTCGTTCGCCGTGCCGCACGCCGGCGAACACCGCCTTGAGCCGGTAGTAATCGACCTGCGAAACCGGATCGAACTTGTGGTTGTGGCAGCGGGCGCAGCCCACGGTCAGACCGAGAAACGCGGAGCCGGCGGTGCCGAGGATGTCGTGCAGTTCGTCGGCGCGCTGCTGCGCCGTGAGGCCGGGGTCGGGGCTCTTCACTTGGTCCCATGCCCCGCCGACGAGGAAACCCGTGGCTTCATCGGCCCCGAGCGAGTCGCCGGCGAGTTGCTCCTTCACGAACTGATCGTACGGCTTGTCGTCGTTGAACGACCTGATGACGTAATCGCGGTAGGGCCAGGCGTTGGGCCGCTCGTGGTTCATCTCGAAGCCGTGGCTTTCCGCGAAGCGAACGACGTCGAGCCAATGCCGGGCCGAGCGCTCGCCGAAGTGCGGCGACGCGAGGTACTTCTCCACGAGTTTCTCGTACGCATCCGGCGAAGTGTCTTTCTCAAAGGCTTCGACTTCTTCGGGCGTTGGCGGCAATCCGAGCAGGTCGAACTTGAGTCGGCGAAGGAGCGTCCGGCGGTCGGCCTCGGCGTTCGGCTTTAACCCAGCCGCAGCGAGCTTCCACTGGATGAACGCGTCGATCGGATTGGCGAATTTGCCGGGGACCGCGGGTCGCAGCACCGGCTGGAACGACCAATGATCGGTACCGGCCGAGTTGCCAGCCTCGGGCCACTTTGCACCCTGTGAGATCCATGCCGCAAGCGTCGCAGATTCCTTTTCACTTAGGGCCTCGCCCTTCGGTGGCATCCGCTCGGTTGCATCCTTGCTCGCGATGCGATGCAGCAGCGGGCTCGCTTTCGACTTGCCCGGCAGGATCGCAGCACCAGAGTCGCCTCCGGCGAGGGCATCCGCTTTAAGATCGAGACGAAGGCCGCCTTTCTGTTTGTCGGCTCCGTGGCATGAGATGCAGTTCTTCGCGAGGATGGGCTTCACCTCGCGGTCGAAGTCGATGGGTTCGACGGCTCGCGGTGGCGGCGCGGGCTCGGCCCCCACCATACGAAGCGCGAGCAGTGCAACGACGATGAACGAAAGGAAGCGAGTCATGCGGAGAGTCTCGGCAGGATAGCGGTATCTTACCTCGGGCTCGATTCCTGAACAGCTCGATCTCGCACGAGTTTCGCGAGCTCCCGGCGATTTTGAACAAACGGGCAAGCCGCTCGGCGATTCCCTTCTAGAACGATGCCATGCCACTCGCAATATCACTCGCCAAGCAGGTCGGTTCCGGCGTCCGGGATCGCGGGAATCAGTACTTTCGCAATCGCCGAGTTCGGCTCGAAACCTTCACCGACTCCGTCGTGACGGCCACGGTCCGCGGCTCGCAAGTCTACGATGTCGAACTGAAGCTCGATGGTCGAGAACTCGCGGTGCAGTGTACCTGTCCCTACGCCACGGGGAACCTCGATCCGTGCAAGCACGTCTGGGCCACAATCCTGGCGGCGGACGAACGTCAGTTCGGCAACCACATCGTGGGCCCAATCTCGATCTACATGGATTATCCCGATGAAGGTGAGGACGACGACGAGTATCGAGCGAAGCCGCAGCCTGCGCCTCATCGCGACTCAACCACCAAGACGCAACCCAAACCGAAACCGAGCGAGACGTGGCAGGATCATTTCGCCGCCGTCGAACGCGAGGCCCAACCGACTCCAACTTCAAATCAGTGGAACGCGCGGCCTCCACGCGAGAGCGAACAGCGGCTGATCTATCTCGTGGACATTCCTTCCAGCCTCACGACGCGAAAGTTGATGCTCCATCTCGGAACGCAACCGCTCAAGAAGGACGGCACCTGGGGCGTGACGAAACCGTTCAGCGGCGTCCTCGACATCGACCACCAGCCCGATCTGCTCGACCGTCGCATTCTCAATTTACTCGAAGGCGCGGACCGCATCGCGAACGTGTACATCCCGTCGTACTACCAGAACCAGTCTTCTCGCTACCGCCTCGGCGAGGAACTCCTCGATGAGGTGCTTCCACACCTCGGCCGGACGGGTCGCGTGCGGCTTTATATCGATCCGAAGGCGCGGCTCGAACCCCCGGCCATGACGGTCGACGAGGGGCCGCCCTGGGAACTGGCGCTCGACGTCTCTCAGGATGAAACCGGCAAGAACTGGAGGCTCACGGGTAGCCTGCAGCGCGGCGATGAATCGCTCCCACTCGCTCGAGTCGACCTCCTCATCCCCGGCGTCGTCAGTTGGGACATGCGAATCGCTCGCTTCAACGATGGCGGCGGCTATGCGTGGGTTCCGATCCTCCGCAAGGTCGGCTCGATCGAGGTGCCGATCGATTCGGGCGATCAACTGGTCGCGAGGTTGCTCGCGATCCCTCGCCCCAAGCGCACGAACCTTCCCGAGCAATTGCAATTCGCGGAGGAACGCATCGCGCCGCGGCCCCGGCTCGTTGTGAAAAAGGCCACGACCTACCGGGGCTCGGCACTCCAGGCCGAACTCACTTTCGTTTACGACGAACTGATGGTCCCGGCGCTGCCGTTCGCAGGCACCATCGTTCAACCGGAACGGAAGCGATTGATCGTTCGCGATGCGGTTGCCGAGCGGGAGGCCTACAGTTTGTTCAACCGACTCGGGATGCAGCCGGCGTGGTTCGATGGCAAGCCGGGGTTTGAAATCAGCCCCACGAAGTTGCCGAAGGCCGTGCGTGAGGCGACCGCCGCCGGGTGGCTGGTCGAGGCGGAAGGGAAACTGTATCGCCGGGCCGGGCACTTCGAACTCGCGGTGAAAACCGAGCGCGACTGGTTCGACCTGGCCGGCAGCGCCGATTTTGAAGGCAAGTCCGTCCCCCTGCCGCGGCTCCTCGACGCCCTGCGGCAAGGCATCAAGACCATTACGCTCGACGATGGCAGCGTTGGCATGCTACCGGACGAGTGGCTCGCACAATATGGCCTGCTCGCCCGCATGGGAACAACCACCGGCGAAGCCGTTCGGTACAGTCGCGCCCAGGTTGGCGTGCTTGATGCCCTGCTCTCTTCGCGGCCCGAGATCGGGTTCGACAAGCAGTTCGAAAAGGCGCGAAATGAACTCAAGAAGTTCGAGGGCGTTGAAGCCGCCGACCCGCCCACTT
>JAYTGN010000360.1:0-21569 GCA_043733485.1 Gemmataceae bacterium | reverse complement strand
GCGGCCGGGACGGCCGCGCTCCCAGGATCCCGTCATCGAACTGCGCAACGTCCGCGTCGCGCACGGCGGCCACACCATCCTCGACGACATCACCTGGACTGTTCGCGCCGGCGAACGCTGGGCCGTCTTCGGACCCAACGGCAGCGGCAAGACCACGCTCCTGAGCCTCCTCTGCGGCGACCACCCGCAAGCCTATTCCAACGACGTGCGGCTCTTCGGCCAACGGCGCGGCAGCGGCGAAAGCATCTGGGATGTGAAGAGCCGCGTCGGCCTGCTCTCACCCGAATTCCACCTCTACTTCACGGAACCGCTCAAGGCCGAGCGGGTGGCCGCAACCGGTTTCTTCGATGGCGTCATCGATCGGCCGACGACTGCGGAACAAGACGCCACCGTGAAGCGGATGTTCGCCGAGTTCGCCATCGCGCACCTCATCGGGCGTCCCTTCCGGCAACTCTCGACCGGCGAGCAGCGGCTCGTGCTTTTCGTACGGGCGCTCGTGAAGCGACCCGCGCTTCTGATTCTCGACGAACCGTTTCAGGCGCTCGACTCGACGACGATGCGGCATGCCCGCGACTGGTTAGACGCGAATCTCGGAGAGGATCAAACGCTGCTGTTCGTGAGCCACCACGAGGAAGAGTTGCCGCGCAGCATTGAGAAGCGTTTGGAATTAAAGGCGAGCCGAATTGCGTAAGCAATCGGGTGACGTCTTTTCACCCGGCCCCTGACGAGGCACGGCTCGCCGGATTACTTGGGGCGGTACAGTTCGTTGAACTTGCGGGCTTCCATCGGGTGCAAATCCTCGACCGTGAGGCCGAGCTTCTTCGCTTCATCCAGCGTCTGATCGCGCAGCGCCCGCTTGCTCGCGTTCAGGTCGTAGGCCCAGGCGAGGTGGAACAGATAGACGGCCCTGCGCTGTTGAATCAAAGCGAGGTTCAGGTCCGAAGCGGCTTCTTCGGTCTTGCCGCCCTTCACGAGGTAGCACACGGCTCGGGTGTCGAGGAACGCGGGTGCCGGGCTGCGGATCGCGATCACTTCATCCATGAGTTTGATCGCGCGATCGGCCTCGGCGGGCCGGTAGAGCGCGAGCAGCATCGCGAGGTTGTTCGCGATCAGTTCCCAGGCGAAGTCCTTGAGTTCCTCGGGCCGCGCCGGCTTGGCCAAGAGCAGCGCGTCTTCGTACCCGATGATCGCCTTGTCGTACTCGCCGGTCCCTTCGTAAAGTTCGGCCTTCGACATGAGCAGCGAGAGGTTCTCGAACTTGCTGGCGGGGTTCTTGAGTTTCGCATCGAGCCAGGCAGCCACTTCGCGCTCGATGGCGGGGCTCGGGCTCTTCATGCGGATCGCGCCCGAGAAGATGCGAGCCGTGAGAGCCGGCGGCGTCGTGGCGTCGTACTTCTTCGCCAAGTCGATGGCATCCGCCGTCCGCTTTTGGCGAATCAAGAACGAAGCCAGCGGGAAGTGCGGGTTCGGTTCCTTGCCTTCCGCGAGCAGTCGGGTGTAGTGCGTTTGGGCTTCCGGGATGAATCCGAGTTCTTCGAGAAGCGGCCCGGATCGCGTGCGAACGAAGGCCTCCGTTCGCGCCTCGGGGAAGTTCAGAATCAGATCGCGGGCCTGGTTGGTGAGTCTCTTGGCTTCGTCGGCGTTGCCGTTCTTCTCGGCGTCGAGGGCTTCGCGGTGGAGGAGTCGGGCTTCTTCGCGGGCACCGTCCCAACTGCGCGGCGCGAACTTATTCAACCGCTCCAGTGTGGCTCGGGCCTGGACGAGCTTGCCGATCCCCGCATAGACGCGGATCAACCCGGCGAGGTGTTCGGCGTTCAGCCCGGCTCGCGGCCGCGCCGCCTTCTCGAAGTAGTCCACCGATTCGAACACCTTGCCTTGCTCGAAGTTCAACCGCCCGAGCAAGAGGAACTCATCCGGCGTCAGTTCGCCCCACTTCGCGAACTCCTTGAGCGTCTTCATTCCCTCTTCGCGAGTCACGGGATCGACGGTCTGCACCACGGCCTTGCACTTCACGTCCTCGGGGTCGTTGGGGCTGATGGCGATGTTGCGATCGATGAGTTGCAGGGCCGCGTTCCGCTGTTGGTAGGCGTCGCGGCGGGCGAGCAGGGTCATGGCGAGGTGCCGCCGCGACCAGCGGGCGATGTCTTGCGCGGGGTCGTCGGCCATCCTTCGCAGCATGGCATCGGCTTCGGGTTGGCCGGTGCGTTGGAGGAAGAGGAGCAGTTGCCGATTCGGGTTGAGTTCGCGCGGCGCGACCTTCACGGCCTCGCGATAAAGCTCTTCGGCCCGCTTCGCATCGCCGATCATCTCGCGGCAACCGCCGATGGCGAGGATGAGTTCGGCCTTCGCCGCGGGAGTCTTCGGCGGGTTCGTATCGACCTTGCTTTCCGCTTGAATCGTGGCCCGTTTTGCCTCCTCGGTCTTACCGAGGCGGACGAGGTGGGTGACGAGTGCGCCCCAGGTTTCCGGTACGTTGTCGCCGAGGGCCACGCCGCCACGGAAGGCAACCTGGGCGTCGTCGTCCGCACCGATGGCCGCGAGGAGCGACCCGCGAAGGAGCAGGATGCGCCAGTCCTTGGAATCCGCCGGGGAAATGCGATCGATGGTCGGCCGCTCGCTGGCCGGGATGTTGCGCGAAAGCAGATCCTTGATCGCGCGGAAACGTTCGAGATCGTCCGGCAGGTTGATCTCGGTGTAAAGCGAGTTCAAAAGCAGGGCGGCCTGATCGTCCTGACGGCGTTCGCGGTACAAGTCGACGGCCCGGCGAATCACGAACTCCTGCCGCTCGCCCTTGTCGATCGCTTCCTTGTAGTTCGTGAGTGCCGCATCGTTGAGGCCTTCGAGTTCGTCCAGTTGTGCGAGCGCGACGAAGACGCGGCTCCACCCGGGGCGGTCCGCCTTCGCGCGATTGGCCAGGTCGCGGAGTTCGGCAATGCTCGCCGCACGCGAGGCCTTGTCCTCAATTTTGCGAACGTCCGGCAACCGCCGAATCACCTTCGCCAGCGTCCCGATCGGGCCCTTCTCCCCTTCGAGCTTCGCGATCTGATCGAGGGCGGCTTCGACGACCTCGTTTCGGCCGGCGAGGATTCCCAGATCGATGAGCGTGGCCCGCGCGATCAGATCGCTCGGCTCGAGTTCGGCCGCGGCCTGGAGGAACTCGATGGCCAGGTTCCGCATCGCGAGAACGTCTTTTTCTTCGACGAGTACGGAGGATCGCGTCGCGGCTTCGCCCAGGCCGAGGAATAAGCGGCGGCGGTCCGCCTTCTCGAAGTCGCCGGCCTTCACAGCCAGCGCCTGGAAGTCTTTCACCTCCGGCTTCCGGAGCCGGTTCACGAGTACGATCGAACGGGCGAGGCGAAGCTCGACCGAGTCGCCAATGGCCTTGGCGGCTTCGTCCAGCATCTGGTTCGCGGGGCCGGGCACGCCCTTACTGGCAATGCGAGCCAGCGTGAGCCAGGCGAGCGCGTTCTTGGGGTCCTTACGGATCACCTCGTCGAGAATCTTGCTGGCCTTGTCGAAGTCGCCCCGAGCGACGAAGGCCTCGGCAGAAAGTATGTGGAGTTCTGAGGTGCGGTCGGCCGCTGGCCCGATGCTCTGTTCGAAGGCTTCCCAAGAGCGGTTTGCGGCCGGCTGTGCGGCGGCGGCGCGGAACTCCAAGCGGGCGTACGCGGGCCGGAACGACTGCAAGCCGTAGCCGTTCACGAGCGTCTTGTACTCGGCGAGTGCCTCGCGCTGTTTGCCGAGCCGGAGATAGGCATCGGCCAGCCCGATGCGTGCAGGCAGGTAGTACGGATCGTCGCGCAGTGCGGCGGCGAAGTACTCCAGTTCCTTATCCGGGTTCTGGATGGCCGCGTAGCACTGCCCGAGGCCGACCATGGCTTTCTTGTGAAAGTGAGGCAGGCGGACGAGCACCGGTGCGATCTCGTCCAGGAGTTGCCGAGCCGCGGTCCAGTCGCCCTTGAGCAAAGCCAGACGCCCGCGGAAGTACTTCACGATGCGTTCGCGGTCCGCTTCGTTCTTGGCGATTTTCTCGATGAGGCTCACGGAGAGTTCTTGCTCGTTGAGGTCGATGAGCCGATCGACGAGCCGCTGCGTGAGGTCGTCGGTTTCCCCGAGAGCTTCGGCGGCGGTGCGGAGCACGTCGATCGCGGCTTTCACTTCGCCCAGATCCGTGAGCGTCTCGGCGAGCATGAGCCCGGCGCGGATGTTCTTCTTGTCCTGGCGGAAGGCCGTTTCGAGGTGGACGCGGGCCTTCTTCAGCTGCGGAATGATGGTCTCGGGCGACTTGATCTCGTTGCGCTCGAGTTCGGCGGCGGCCATGAGCACTTCGGGATGGGTGGCCCCGCCGGGCATGGCGAGCGCGTCCGCGATGTGCCGGCGTGCGTTGAGGGAGTCGCCCGAGAGCAGCAGGAAGCGACCGGCGACGATTCGCGCCTCGATATCCGAGCGGTATTCTTCCCAGTTCAGCAGGATTTCCAGGTACTTGGCGGGCGTGAACCGCGGATCGTTGTAGGCCCTGGTGCCGTAGAGGAGCCCCAACATGCGTTCGACGACGCGGGGAGGAGCCTTGCGAGTCTGAATGGCGTCGTCGAGATCCTTGACGGCCCGGGCGATGTCGCCGCCGAGGCCGATCTCGCAGGTCGCGGATTTATCGAGAAGATCGACGTCCTGTTTGAAGTCGCCGCGGCCATCGAACAGAATCTGGATGTGCTGGCGGGCCGACTTCAACGACGCCATCTCGATGTACAAGTCGATGAGTTTGCGGCGTTCTTCGGGATGCTCGGGGAACTGCCGCAAGAACTTCTCCACGGCCTCCGCCGCGACGAGTGCCAGCTTCGGGTCGGCCTTGGCGCGATCGAGGTTCAAGTTCGCGTATTTGCGGAATGCGTCTTCGTCCTTGGGCTTGTACTTTAGGTACTGATCGAGGAGCGAGATCGCCTCCTCGTTCTTGGCGGGGTCGGCCTTCGATTCGGCGAGGATCTTTTCGGCGCGATCCTTGAGCGAGGTGGCGTGCCGCCGAATTTGCGCGATGTGGATGCCGTAGGTCGCGGCGCTGGCGGTGAGGAGTACGGCGAGGACGATGAGCAAGCGCTTCCAGCTAATGATTCGGCGCACGGAGAGTTCCTCGGAAATGCAGACGACTCGCACCGGCTGGAAGCCGGTGCCACCCAAAGCCACCGGCTGGAAGCCGGTGCCACCCAGAGTCGGTGTGCAACAAAAAAACGGGAGCCGAAGCCCCCGTTAAGCGTAGCACAAGGATCGCGGGATGGGAACCATCCCGCGAGTGGGAATCACGCGGTCGCTTCGGTCACCTTGCGGCGAAGGGCGCGGCGGAGGCCGAAGACGGGAATCGCGGCCAGGGCCAGAAGCAGGCCAGCCGGCGCGGGCACCGGAGCCGCATTCGTCACCACTACCGAGCCGACCGTTCCACCGACCGTCGAACCGGTCGCAATCGCGCCACCCGCGTTCGGGGTCGCCCGAACGACGATCGACTGTTGGATCGAGAAGTTCGCGGGGAGGTTGGAAGCGTTGGCGGAGGTCGAGGTCGTCGAACCGCTACCGGGGCGGACGTCCGTGGCCTGGGCGGTCGGCGGGATGATCGCCGTGCCGGTCGCGAGTGACCCCGTCTGGTTCGCGCCGACCGTCAGGGGCACGTCCAGAAGCTGGGTGGTTCCCGTGATCGTGTTCGTGCCGCCGAAGATACCGCTGGAGGCACCGACGTTGTTGATAATCGCGGCGGGTTGGCCGGGGAACGGGTTGATGAACCCGTCGCTGGTCACGACGACCTGCAGCGAGTGCGTCGGGTCGAGCGAGGCCGAGAGGGCCGCGGTGACCGACGTGTTCAAGGAACTGATGGCTCCGGTGTTCGGAGTCGTCGTGACTTGAATGTTCTGGAAGTTCGCGGTCGAGAAACTGGCGGAGGTACCGGTGAAGTACTGCCCGCTAACGGGGTTGCCGCCACCATCCAGTTCCTGAATCAGGATCTGAGTGTCGGCCATGGAACGGGAGGGCGCGCCAAGAGTGGCGGCAGTGGCCAGGATAGCTGCGCACAGCCATCGCATCTTTCGCAGGAACATGACGGGAGGCTCCTCGAAACAGTGTTCGATCTACTGGTTATACACCGCGGGCACGAGTTCGACCAGACTACCTTGCCTGGCCGGAGGCTCGCCGATTCTGGAAGCGCTGCAAAGTCCAATCACTTCCCCGGCCGAATCTTAAGGGTGGATGGCGGCCGGTACGGTTTTTCTCCCGGATGCGTCAGCGACTCGTATTAGCAAAGCGGATGGGTACCCACTCTGTCAACCCAAATTCGCCAATCTCGTCCCATTCCAACAGCAAGCCGGGTGCCGAGCCGGAATAAAAGGACCGAAGTGCCGCATTAGCACACAAACTCCGGTTTGCAAGGGACTTAAAACGAGAATTGAAGGCTATTTTCCGGCGCGAATCGAAGGTGAATGATGACAGCTGACAGCGGCCCACCTGGCGCGCCTGTATCCAAAGGCTTACACTCTTGCTCCGCGACACGTCGCGAACTTTGAACTAAACTGATGGGGGAACACCACTCTTGCGGAACGGGCCACCTCGTGACGGCGCTGCCAAATTCTCCTTCCTGGGCCGCCATCGCCAGCTTCGATGTCGAGGAGCATTTTCGCATCGAAGCCGCCGTGGGGTTGGAAATCGCCCCCGACGCGAAAGCCGAATACTCTTGCCGAATGGAAGTCTCGACTCGCGGGCTCCTGGATCAACTCGCGGCAGCCTCCGTGAAAGGCACATTCTACATCGTGGGTGAAATTGCCCGCAGCCATCCCGCGCTCGTGCGAGCCATTCACGACGCGGGCCACGAAGTCGGTTCCCACAGTTGGGATCACCGGATGGTGAGTCGCTTCGACGCGGAGTCGTTTCGCGAAGACCTCCTCAAGAGTAAGGATGCACTCGAACAGGCGACGGGAAGCGCGGTCCACGGCTTCCGCGCGCCGACCTTCAGCATTGGCCGCAGTATGCCGTGGGCTATCGACGTGCTTGCCGAGTGCGGCTTCGAGTACGATTCGTCGATCTTCCCGGTGCGGCACGACCGCTACGGCATCCCGGACGCGCCGCGCGGTCCGTTCCTGGCCGTGGGAAGGGAACGCGAGATTCTGGAACTGCCCCTGCTGACCTACCGCCTCGCGGAGTTCAACTTGCCCGTGGCTGGCGGAGGCTACTTCCGTCTGTTCCCACTCGGCATGATGCGGGCCGGCCTACGGCAATCGTCTCGCGCGCAATCGCCGGCTGCGGGGATGCTCTACTTCCACCCCTGGGAATTCGACCCCGACCTGCCGCGACTGCCTTTAAAGGGACTCAAACGCTGGCGCACTTATGTGGGCATGGGAAAGACGACCGCACGACTGGCGTCGCTTTTGAAGGCGTACCCTTTTCGCCGAGCGATCGATGTGGTCCGCGAGATTCGCGCGTCGGAAGTGATGTTGGAACGTTTTCAGGTGTAGAGACAATCCGGTTCACTGTCATCCGCTCACAACTTCTCCACGTGCTCCACGGTAATCGTCGAGCCTTCGGGGATCGAGTCGTACGGAGCCTCGGAAGCGATCCAAGCCGCCGTTCGCGCGGCGATTTCCGCCTGCTCCTGCAAGTCCTTCGCACTCTTGGCGTACACCGAAAGGTCCACCTGGCATTCCTGCCCGGCGGGGGTGCGGCCACGCAATCGCAAGTTGAGTCGCATGGTGAATCCGAACGAGAGTCTCCGCGCGAACGGTCGTTCGCGCGGAGAGTGAGGGCTTACACTTCGAGTTTCCACGGTGCCCGCATTTCACGGCTGAGCATCTTGTTCCCAGCCTCGGCGTTCTCACCCGTGAACTTGTTCGCCTTCGCGTCCCAGTTCAGCTTCAAACCGGAACGCAGCGCGATCGAGCCGAGGTGGCAGACGATCACGGAACCGCCGCCGACTTCGACGCCGCAGATCGGCGTCTCGCGGCTCTTCACGCAGTCGAGGAAGTTGCCCATGTGGTTGGGCGGCCGCGTCGGATACAGCTTGGGATCGTCCGCAGTCAGCTTCTCCGAGAGAATCTTCGGGTTGCTGGCGACGACCATGCCGCGGTTGACGAAGACGGTGCCGTTCTCGCCGAACACCATGACGCCGTTCTCGTCGCCGCTGATGCCGTCGAGTTCGACCTCGTTGCCCTTCACCTTCTTGGTGAGCGGCTTGCCGTCGGCGCGGTAGAGTTCCTTCACGGCGGTGCCGCGACCGTCCATGGCGATGGCCTTGGCTCCGTTCGCGTAGGTGTACTGCACCTTGAAGGTGGGGTGGCAGTTGTAGCCGTCGCCCGTGTCGAGCGGCTTGGCGGCTTCGAGTACCTCGACGTGGGTCGGGCCGTTGCCGTCCATGCCGAGGCACCACTGCGCGATGTCGATGTGGTGCGCGCCCCAGTCGGTCATCTTGCCGCCACTGTAATCGTACCACCAGCGGAATTCGTAGTGGCAGTTCGTCTGGTCCTGGTTGTTCTTCCGTTCGAAGCGGTAGGGCACCTTCGCGGTCGGCCCCAGCCACATGTCCCAGTCGAGTTCCTTGGGAGGCTCGACTTCCTTGATCGGTCCGCTGGTCGGGTTGCCGCCGATGCGGCACTCGATGCTCGTGATCTTGCCGATGCGACCGGCGCGAATCACGTCCGCCGCGAGGCGGAACTGCGTCATCTCGCTGCGCTGCTGGCTGCCGGTCTGGAGCACCTTCTTCGACTTCTTCACGGCCTCCTTGAGGAGCAGGGCTTCCTCGATGGTCAGCGTCAGCGGCTTCTCGCAGTACACGTCCTTGCCCTGGCGAAGGGCTTCGAGCGCGACCAGCGTGTGCCAGTGATCGGGGACCGCGATGATCACCGCGTCCACGTCCTTGCTGGCCATCACTTCGCGGTAGTCCTTGTAGCCTTTGACGTCGAAGCCGTCCTTCTTCATCTGGGCCACGGAAGCAGTGAGGTGGCGGGCGTCCACATCGCAGACGGCGGTGAAGTTGACGTGCTTGAAGCGGCGGGCTTCGCCGATGAGGGCGTTCGAGCGGCGGGCCGAATTCGGACCGACCCCGATGACGGCGACGTTCAACTTGCCGTTGGCGTCCGGCTTCTTGTTGTCTTCGGCGGCGCGAGCGGCCGCGCCGAACATTTCCTCGGCGTACCAGGCTGGCAGCCCGGCCGCGGCCATCGCCGCGACCGACCGCTGCATGAACCCACGGCGCGAGAAGTTTCCGCGATCCAACATGGGAGAGTCCCTTTCGAGTGAGGGCGAGTGGGGGAAGCGAAGGACATGATACACGCGAACCGCGGCCGAAGCGAAACGATTAGTCGGGATGCGGACACCTCGAAACGGAAGCGCGGCATCGCCGGCGATGCTGCGCTCCACTCCGGGATCTCCGCACCGGGGATACTCACAAGCACTTCAAGAACGCCACCAGGTCCTTCTTCTCTTCGTCGGTCAGTTTCGTTTCCAGGATCAAGTTGAAGAACTCGACCGTGTCTTCGAGGGTGAGCAGTCGGCCGTCGTGCAGATACGGCGGGCTGTCCTTGATCCCGCGAAGTGGGAACGTCTTGATCGGCCCGTCCGTGTGCGCCATGCGGCCGTTGACCATCACCGGTTTGAAGAAACGCTCGGTCTTCAAATCGTGCATCGTGTTGTCGGTGTAATACGGGGCCGGGTGGCAGACGGCGCAGTTCGCCTTGCCGGCGAAGAGCGCTTCGCCGCGGAGTTCGGATTCACTCGCCTTCTTCGGATCGAGTTTGCCGAACAAATTGAGCTTGGGAGAAGGCGGAAACCAGAGTAGTTCCTGGAATTCGGCCATGAAGTGAACTTGGCTGCCGCGTTCCAGGGGGTTCACGCCTTTTTTGGCCGCCATGGTGTGGTCGCCGTCGAAGTACGCTGCCCGCTGTTCGAACTCGGTGAAGTCCTCGATACTCTTCAACGCGCGCTGCGAGCCGAAGAGGCGTTGCACGTTCACGCCGCGAAGCGAGGGCACGTCGAGGCGATGGCGGAATTCCTGCGGGCGGATGTCGCCGACCAGGTGCGTGGCGGCGTTGGTGTGGCCGTTCACGTGGCAATCGAAGCACGTCACACCCTGATGCGCCTTCACGCTGCGGCGATCCGCCGTGGCGTTGAACTGCTGCTGCGGGAACGGCGTGACCAGGAGGCGAAGCCCTTCCAGTTGTTTCGGGTTCAATGCGTCCTTGAACAGTTCCTGGAAGTTGTCGATGGTGACGAGCTTGCCCTTGGAGACGTCGCCGAGATCGAGCCGCGTGGTGAGGTACAGCGGTGGCGGGAACTCGGGCAGGAAGTGATCGGGCAGGTCGTAATCGAGATCGAAGCGGGTGAGGTCGCGACCTTCCTGCTTCTTGATCTCGTCGATGTGGAACTTGGGGAAGAGCATCCCGCCTTCGGGATGATTCGGATGCGGCAGCGGCAGATACCCGGCGGGGAAGAGCCCTTTTTCGCGAATTTCCTCGGGCGTCATCCCGGCGAGCTTGGCCCAAGTCTGGCCTTCGGGGAGCTTGGCGCGAGCGCCTTGTTGCACGGGTTTGCCGCGGGTCATCTTGGCGTCGGACGCCTTGTCCGCGAGGTCGTAGCGGGTTTCGAGCAGAGTGGCGTGTTTTTTCTGGATGTCGGGCTTGGCAGCCTGCATCTTGGCCATCACGGCCGGAAAGTCATCGGGCGGTTGCGCATGGCTGAAGTGCCACGTCGCGAGAACTCCGACCGCCATCGCGGCCAGCGTACAAATCGTGCGTCGCATCGACTTTCCTCCGGTGTGGGAATGGCTCTCATGGTTTTACTGACCGGAGGGCCATCATTGAATGGCATCCCGGTTGCACTTGGCGCGCCGAATTGTTCTTAACGCCGGCGGTTCCATTCGTCGCGGCTGTACTTCTCAGCCAGTAGCATCTGAACTCGCTCCCGAGGTGCTTCGCAAAGTCCTTCGGGCTGCCTCTCCATCTCGGCTTTTCCCGCGAGGAGGATGATGAGGATTTCCAGGCGTCCCGTTCGAGAACGCTAGGAGGAACGCTTAAGCATCGGAGGCTCGCCTTACTCGGCGAGCCTCCGTCATTTTCACTCACTTCTGGAAGGCTTTACTACGCTTACCCTGGGATTGCATGTAGGCGATCAGGTCGAGGATCTCGCCTTCCGTCAGCACGTCGGCCAGGTTCGCCGGCATCGGCGAGACCTTCGACGGCGTGCGGCTCTCGATGTCGTCCTTCTTGATGACCACGCGCTCCGAAGAAAGCGGGTCCGGTTGAACGGCGATCGCGTCCTTGGTGTCTTCCACCACGCGGCCCGTCACCGTCTTGCCGGACACCGTGCGGAAGGTCTCGTTCTGGTACTGGTCCGAGAGCGTCTTCGAGGGATCGAGGATCGATTCGAGAATGTCCTTGGCTCCGAAGCGGCTGCCGATGGCCGTGAGGTCGGGGCCGATGGCACCGCCAGCCTCGCCGAAGCGATGGCACTTGATGCACTGCGCCGCGGCGTAGGCTTCCTTCCCCTTCTCGAAGTTGCGGCCCTTCTCGACCTTCTCCAACAGCGGTAGCACTTCGTCCATCGTCCACTTCTTCACCACGGCTCGCGGCTTCACGTCGAAGCTCGGCGTGATGTCCTTGTTGATCGCGGTAATCATCGGCGCGAGTTCCTTCTGCTCCGCGATGGACATGTTTGCAACAGCTTCCCTCAAGAAGTTCTTGAGGAAGTTGTTGAAGCTCGAACCGTTGTCGTAGGGGCGGCCGGCTTGCTCGAACCAGAGGGTCACTTCAGAGGGTTGCGGCAGCTTCTTGCGGTTGGTCCAGTATCCGAGGTACTGCTTGCGCTGCTCGATGGTCCACGAGCCGATCGGCGCGGTGCGCAGGTGGAACAAGTAGTGGAAGAGGTCGGGCTGCGTCTTCGCCTCGGCCATCTGTTTGAGCCCCTTCGCCACGATGCCGGGGGCGTTGAGGTAGACGAGCAGTTCGAACGCTTCGCGGTTGATGGCTTCGTTAGAACCGGGGAACAGGGCGTCGAGTTCGCCGATGAGTTTCTTCGCGCCGCCGGCCGGCGGGCCCTGGCGCACGAAACTCACTTGAAGGACGCGGAGTTTGTCGAGCTTCTGGTCATCGGTGAGCTTCGCGAAGGGAATCGCGTCCAGTGCGGCAAGCAGTTCGGGCTGCGCCTTGGCGTCGCCGGTGCGGGCCAGGGCGAGCAGGCCGGTCAGGGCCGCGGCCGGATTTTTCTCCTGGAGCAAAAGCGTCTTCCACTCCGCAACCGGTTGGCTCTCGATGGCCACGCGGGCAGCGAACCGCAGCGAGCGATCGTCGCTTCCGAGCAGCGGCCAGGCCGTCTCGATGGCCTTGGCGTCCTTCTTGCCGTGGAACGATTCGAGCGTGTGCCGCAGGGCGCGGGCTTCGGCACCGTCTTTGTTTTTGAGTTCCGCGGGTCCGATCATCTTGTCGCCGATGTAGGTCACGCGATACAGGGCCGCCTGGGCATTGCGGCCGCCGATGGTGAAGTACATCGCGCCATCCGAGCCAATCACGACATCGGTGAGGTTCAACGGCTTCTTCGGGGCGTCCTTCTTCACCAGCCCGAGCGGGCAGACGAAGTTCTCGAACGTCGCGGAGTAGGTGGCTCCCTTCGGCGTCAGGTGAACCGCCATGAGCCGGCCGTAAGTCCAGTCGCAGATGAACATGGCCTTCTGATACTTGGCGGGGAACTTGGCTCCGATGCCGTTGCCGACGCCGGTGGGCGAGCCGAGGCCGATGTTCGCGGTCGGCGGCAGGTTATCGGGATAGTAGTCGGGCCAAACCCCAGTGCCCGAGCGCCAGCCGTGTTCGGAGCCGATGGTGCAGTGGTTCACGCGGGTGGGCCGATACCAGGGCATGCCCCAGTCCCATTCCATGTCGCTGTCGAAAGTGAAGAGTTCGCCGTCGGCGTTGAAGGCGTGATCGTAGGCATTGCGGAATCCACCCAGCATCAGTTCGGTGGTCTTGCCTTCGGGATCGAGTCGAACGACGTAGCCGCCCGGGGCGTAGATGCCGGCGGCGTGACCGTTGCCGTCCCACTGTCGCGGTACGACGTGATCCTCTTGGTAGTTCGAGTACGGCGGGTTGGCGGCGAGGCCTTCGGGAAGGCGGGTATGGTTCCCGTTCATGATGTAGAGCTTGCCGTCCTTGCCGAGCGCGATGCCGTGCGGGCCGTGTTCGCCGTTACCGTCGAACTTCTTGAGGAACTTGACGTCGAACTTGCCGCCAGCGATCTCGGTGCAACGGTAGAGGCCGAAGCCTTGAGGCCCGGCCCCGTTGATGTAGAGGCTCTCATAAGCGTAAAGCAAACCCATGGCCTGCGAGATGGGCAGGTCGAGCTTCTCGACGCCATCGACCTTCCCCTCCTTGATCGTGAACCGGAGCAGGGGTTGGCCTTGCTGGCCGGAGATGATGAGCTTGCCGGGCTTCTCGGTACACATGTTGATCCACGATCCCTCGGTGGCGGGATCGGCGACGTAGAGCAGTTCGACTTTGAAGCCGGGTGCCACGAAGAGGTCTTCGGGCTGGGCAACGGCCTGTTTCTTGGGCGCGTCCTTCTTCTTGGGCTGGGCGGCGAGCGGGCTGGGCCCACCGGAGCCGATCAAGAGAGCGGCCGCGAAGGCAAAGAGTGGAAGGCAGAGGATGCGAGACACAGACGCCTCGGGGTGGGAGGGTTGATGGGTGTGGGAAGTTGGTTTAGTGCCGATGAGGGTAGAAGGGAAGTCTGCTGGAAGCGAGGCACTCTTCGAGGTACCATGAACGCAGAGGTGATTCATGCCCGACGCACTCGATCGATTTCAGAGCCGGCTCCGTGCGGAGCTTCCCCTGCTCGCCGAGCAATATCACGTGATCTCGCTCGGGATTTTCGGCTCGTTTTTGCACGGCACTCAGCGCCCCGACAGCGATCTGGACGTTTTGGTGAGCTTCTCGACGGTTCCGACCCTGTTCGGGCTCATCGAATTGGAGAATCACCTGACCGATACTCTCGGCATCAAAGTGGATCTGGTGATGCGCGATGCGTTGAAACCGCGAATTGGAGCCAACGTGTTGCGTGAGGTGGTGCCCGTATGAGTGCAGCGCGCTCGGCCGTCGACTTCCTGGAAGACATCCATTCGGCGGCTCTCAAAGCTCAGGCGTTCGTGTCGGGCCTGTCCTTTCTGGAGTTCGAAGCGGACGAGAAAACGGCGTTCGCAGTCGTTCGCGCGCTCGAAATCATCGGTGAGGCAGCCAAACGAATCCCTCAAGAACTGAGGGATCAGCAGCCCGCGATCTCGTGGCGCGCGATGGCGGGCCTCCGCGACAAGTTGATCCACGATTACACGAGCGTGAGACTCGATGTGGTCTGGAAGACGGTGACCGAAGCGATTCCGGTCCTGATCCCACAGATCGCGGAGATGATTCGAGCCCAGGCATCGAACGAGGATGGGAAACCGTAGCTATTCCAGCGGATTGACCGATTCGCGGATAAAAGTCCTTGACGTTCCCCGGTACGACCCATCTTAATAGCAGTGGAGTCCATCCGAACGGATCGCATTTGCCGGAACTCTCGGACCGGTTCCCGCGTCCAATTGGGATTCACGTCCGTGCCGTTCGGAGCGGTGGCCACCCAATCCGATACCCGAGTCCTTCAGGATTTGCCGATGACGATCTCGCTTTCGCGGTTTCTCCCGCCCGGCCGATTCTCGATCCTGGCCGTCGCGGCGCTCGCGGCCATCGTCTTCTTCCCCGAATTGGCCTCGGCCCAAGAAGGCGAAGCACCCGTCCCCGCCGCCTCCAAAAACAAACTCGTTCACATGATCGAGTCGCTGGGCTGGATCTTCGGGCCCATCCTGCTGAGCGTCTCGGTCGCCCTCGTCGCCCTCATCGTGCTGCTCACGTTGGACCTGCGGATGTCGTCCGCGATTCCCGCTGGCTTCGTGGACGAGTTCACGGACACGGTGAACAAGCGGAAGTTCAAGGAAGCGTTCGACATGGCCCGGAACGATCCGTCGTTCCTCGGCCGCGTGCTCACGGCCGGCATGGGCCGATTGCAGTACGGCATCGAAGACGCCCGCGATGCCGCCCTGAACACGCTCGAAGCCATCAAGAGCGACAAGGATCAGAAGAACAACTACACGGCCGTGATTGCGAGCCTCGGGCCCATGCTCGGGCTGGTCGGCACGGTGTACGGCATGATCGGGGCCTTCATGGTGCTGGGTCAATCGACCTCGACGCCGAACGCCAGCGCCCTTGCCGAGAACATCTCCCACGCCTTGGCCGTGACGCTGGTCGGGATTGCGGTCTCGGTGCCCGCTATCTTCTTCAACGCCTTCTTCCGGAACCGTATCACCAAGGTGACGATGGACGTAGGCCACATCGCGGACGACCTGCTGACGCAGATGTACCACAACTCGAAGAAGCCCGCGACGCCCGGTGCGCCAGGCACGACGCTTCCTCCGATGGGTGGGCCCGCCGCTCCCGCCGCGGCACCTGCGGCACCGCCCGCCCGCTGAAGTCCTCGAATCCAACGTTGTGGCCCGGTCTCCTGACCGTGCCACTCCCCCAGTTGTGGCACGGTCAGGAGACCGGGCCACAACAAGTGTGGCACCTGCGGCACCGCCCGCACGCTGAAGTCCTCGAAACCCGGTTTCTGCTTTGGAAACCGGGCTTCTGACCGCCTCCAAGAAACCCGGTTTCCAAAGCAGAAACCGGGTTTCAGGAACTGGAACGATGCGATGAGCCAAGCCAGCGGTCCCGATAAATGCGATCCGAATCTGATTCCGCTGCTCGACCTCGTCTTGCAGCTGGTCATGTTCTTCATGGTCTGCGCCAACTTCGTGATGGAGCAGGTGAACGAGACGATTCGGCTTCCCACGGCCGTGGCCGCGAAACCGCTCGATCCGAACGCCCAGAACATCATCTTCCTGAACGTGAACGAAGAGGGGTTCGTCCTCCTCTCCGCGAATGATGTTCAGGGCAAGAACAAAGACGACAACGTGCTGCGCAATCCGATCCAGGTGCAGCAGTACATGAAGCGTCGATTCGAAGAGAGCGTGCGAGCGGCCGGTGGGGACAAAACGAAACCGACGCGGTCCACGCTGATCATTCGCGCGGACAAGAAGACGCCCTTCGAGAAGACCTACGGAATCATGACGGCCTGCCAGAGGGCGGGCTTCGAGAACTGCCAACTCCGCGTCATCCGCGATGGCAGCAAGAGCTAACGAGCGGCAACATTCGCGAGGAACCCATGGCCGGCAAACACAGGCAGCATGCCGATTACGTCGAGCCCGATCTGCCCATCACGCCCATGCTGGACATGTCGTTCCAGTTGATGGCGTTCTTCGTCTTCACCTTCCGCCCCTCGCCCACCGAGGGGCAGATTGCCATGTCACTGCCCAAGTCCGAGGGTGGCGCGGACGCTATTCCCAATCCCGCCGCGATTCCGCCGGAAGTTTTTGTGGTCAAGGTCGAGGCGGCGAGCAACGGCACCATCGCCCGCATGTCCATTTCCCAAAAGGATTCCGTGGAGCCGCGGTCCGTGGACCTCGGAGCCGACATCAAGGCTTATCAGAAGGAACTCGAAGCGCGATACGCCACCCTCAAGGGCGATAAATCTCTGGCGAAACTGATGATCGAGATCGACGAAAAGCTGATCCACGAGTACGTGGTGCAGTTGCTGGATCACGGGATTCGGGCCAAGTTCTTGAATATTGCCCCGGTGCCGCTGAACCCCAAAAGGTGAGCAACCCCTCGGGTTCGGTAAAGTTTCGCTCCGAAATGGAACTTCCCGGGAACTCGCCCGTCCAACTAGCCAGAGGAACGAGGCATGTCTGCCCGGCTCGCGATCACCACCCCACTTAGACGCATCGCTCGAATCGCCCTGGCGATCGGGCTCGTGATGGGGTGTGCCGCAGTAGTGATCGCTCGACAGCCGCCGGGGGAAGAGAAGCTCGACGACAAGCCGCCGATTCCTCCCGAACTTGCGATCAAGAACGTCCTTGCGGCCAAGCTGCGGATCGACAAAGAGAAGGCGATCTTCACCGGGCTCCGCGACCCGAAGACGGGCGTGATCAAGGGCGGGATCGAAGACGATCGGCCACTCGCCTCCGAGAAGCAGAATCAGGACGAGTATCAATCGCTGACCGAAGTGATGCTTCACGCGGCCCAGTTTTCCGCGACGGATTTGGCCGAGAATGGCCGTCGCGACCTGACGCCGGACGATCTGACCTACCCGAGCCGCTTCCAGTATCGCCTGGAACTCGTTCGATTCGAAGGGAAGCTTACGAAGGCACGCCGGCTTCAGCCGACGAAATCGCTCGAAGAGACGGGGTTTAAAGAACTCTACGAAGCGTGGTTGGTGCCGGACGACGAGTCGCCGGGGTATCCGCTCTGTCTGCTTTTGCCGAGTTGGCCCGCGGACTTCGTCAAGCTTCCCGAAATTCCTTCTGGGCAGCAGGCCGGGGAATCGGTTACGATCGATAAGTGGGTCGCGTTCGGCGGGTACTCGTTCAAGCTAATGACGTACCCCGGGCTGGGTGCCGATCCCAGGAACCCGATCGGGGCCGGATGGCTCAAGGCTCCGCTTCTGATTGGGAAGTCGATCGTTCCGACGCCCGTACCGGTTCACAAGATCGCGATCGACAAGAGTCTGCGGGTTTACAAAGAGATTCGCGACAAGTCGAAGATGTCGCAGGGTACGGACTTCTGGGAGGAAGCGACGGCGTGGAACCGGGTCGCGCTCCACGCACGCAAGTTCACGGTCGAACAACTGGAAGCCGAGGCGAACCGGAAGCTGACCTTCGGCGACCTGTTCCTGGACAACCGCAAGGACTACCGGCTCGATCTCGTTTCCTTCTCCGGTCACTTGATCCGGCTGAACAAGGGAAAGAGCCCACAGCGACTCAGCGATGCCGGCATCGAGTCCTGGTACGAGGCCTGGGTCATTCCGGACAACGAGCCGCGAGGCAACCCGGTCTGCTTCGTGCTGACCGACTTGCCTGCGGGGCTCGAACCGAAGAAGACCATGGACGTACCGGTGACCGCCACCGGGTACTCCTTCAAGCTTTGGAAGTACGAGTCGGGGGAGCAGGACAAGGACGACCCCAAGAAGTTCGTCGAGAAGTACGCTCCCCTGCTCATCGGTCGATCGCTGAGCGTGAAGCAAGAAGAAGTCGATGACGCGACGACGTGGTGGACGCAGGGCTTCGTGCCGGCCGTGGTGGCGTTTGTGGTTCTGCTCGGAGGAGCGGCCCTCTCGCTCGGCTGGTGGTTCCGCCGCGGCGACCGCGCCGCCCGGCTGGAAATCGACGCGAACCGGCACCGGAATCCGTTTTGAGGGTTATTTGTTGTGAGTTGTGAGTTATTGGAATGCGGGTGGAGGTGTCGAGGCCTCCGGTCTCATCGATTCACAACGAATAACAAATAACTGATAACGAACAACTCATCCGCAAGGAGATGATCGTGAGTGTCGATAAACCGAACCCGACTCCGGCCGATAACGGGAAGCTGGCACCTGCGGCGAAGGCGGCTCCGGCCGCCGGCGCTTCCGTGATCCGCCGCCTCGGCGGGTCCGAGGAGACGGCCCACGAGCGGCTCGTCAAAAAGCACGTGCCCGCCTGGGTCGTGAGCGGGGCCGTTCACCTCGTCATCGCCCTGGCGCTCTTCTTCATGTTCGGCGGACGCCAAGCCGAAGCGACTTCCAGTAACAAGGTGCTCGACACCACGGCCGAGAAGGATACCGAGGATCCGGCCAAGGACCTCACGAACGAGGATGCGGGGCTCGAATCCCCGATCCCATCCGCCATTCCCGAGATCGATCGGCTCGAAGAGAAGACGGTGGACGACATCGTCACCAGCGATCCCATCGGCGTTCCCGATACCAGCAAAGAAGACTCTCAGGCCCTCAAAGCTCCCGGCATGATCGCGAGCGAAAATACGGGAGGCGCTCAGGGCACCGAAGGTGCCGTGATGACCGGCGACGGTGGGAACAATGGCGCGATCGCCAGCGGCGGAGTCGCCGGCCGCAGCGGTGCAACCAAGAGTCAGTTGCTCCGCAGCGGCGGTGGAAACGAAGAGAGCGAACGGGCCGTGGCCCGCGGCCTCAAATGGCTCGCCGCCCAGCAGAAGCCCAACGGCAGCTGGGTCTACGACGGTACCTCCAGCGGCGATACCATCGCCTCCACCGGCATGGCCCTGCTCCCGTTCCTCGCCGCCGGCGAGACCCACAAGAGCGGCAAGAAGTACCAACAGACCGTCGATCGCGGCCTCAAGTATCTGATCTCGCAACTCCGTTCCGACGGCGGATTCAACGGCTCGGGCGGCATGTATTCGCACGGCATCGCCACCATCGCCCTGAACGAAGCCTACGGAATGACCAAGGACCGCAATATGCTTCTGCGGCCCGCCCAGTCCGCGACCAATTTCATCGTGACCAAGCAAGGTGCCGATGGAAGCTGGGGGTACTCTCCCGGTACCACTGGCGATACCTCCATCGTCGGTTGGCAGATCCAGGCCCTCAAGGCCGCCATCCTGACTAAGGACATCGTGGTTCCAGATGCCTGCGTCGCGAAGGCGATCCAGTTCCTCGATAAGGTTTCGTCCGGGTCGCGCAAGGCCGTCTACGGCTACGCTGGCCCGAACGGTGCCCCGGCCACGTCGCTCACCGCCGTCGGCCTGCTCTGCCGCTACTACATCAGCAAGTGGGGCCCCGGCAACGCCGGCCTCGCGGAAGGCGTCGAAGGCCTCGGCAAGCGACCGCCCGCCAAGGCTCCCGCCAAGCCCGACATCTACTACTATTACTACGCCACCCAGGTCGTTCACTTCGCGGATGGACCCGAGTGGAAAGACTGGAACGAAGGCGCGAACAAGAACGGTAAGCGCGAAGGTGGGATGCGCGATTGGCTCATCGGCATTCAGGAAAAGAAGGAAGGCCCGAACCACGGGAGCTGGGAATCGGACGGTGCCATCATCGGCGGCTCCTGCGGTCGCATCGGCACCACCGCCCTCTCGCTGCTCACGCTCGAGGTCTACTACCGCCACCTGCCGCTCTACAAGCGCGAGAACGCGGGTGGCCTCAAGGTGCTCGACGGCGTGAAGTAATCATTCGAGGTGAAACCAACCAACGCTTCGAGTCGGACCGTCGGCTCGAAGCGTTTTTCGTTAAGCAATCCTCGGCGTCAGGAACTTAAAGATTCCGTCGATACGAGGGGTTCGACGCGGACGACGTGAAACATAGCCACGCTAATGTAGTTCTTGAACACGCCCGAGGGTTCCGATGGATCCTGCTTTCCGACCAGTACGGTCGCGCTACCCGGCCAAATGAGATTGGGGTGATGGATGTCGAACCACTTCCCATCGGTCATCACCAGTCGGAATGGCTCGAACGGCCGAGCATTCTTCCAATCCTCCACGGTTTGGTAATCCATTTCACCTCCAGCGAATCGGAATTGATTTGCCGCCTCACCCGATTATATACTACTCTAGACGGCCTGAACGAGCAACGAAATCGACTCATACTTGGAGGTTCACCATGTCTTCTTCTCGCCTGGCGATCTGTTCGCTCGTTGCCGCATTCGCGGCGTCCGGCGCGGCTCGAGCCGCCAATCCCGTCGTCGTCATCGAGACCAACCACGGCACGATTAAGGTTGAGCTCTTTGAAGAGAAGGCACCCGGCACCGTCAAGAACTTCATGAGTTACGTGGACGACAAGCACTACGACGGGCTGATCTTTCACCGCGTGATCGAGAAGTTCATGGTTCAGGGCGGCGGTATGGAACCGGGCGGCAAGGAAAAGAAGACGAAGCCGGCGATCAAGAACGAAGCCGCCAACGGCATCTCGAACGTGCGGGGAACACTCGCAATGGCCCGAGTCGGAAAGGATATCGGAGAGGTGAAGGCGGCCGACAGCGCGACCTGCCAATTCTTCATCAACACTGTGGACAACACGCGTCTCGATAAGAAGCAAGATCGGAATGGGATCGGCTACTGCGTGTTCGGACGTGTGATCGAAGGGATGGATGTGGTGGATAAGATCGAAAAAGTTGCAAAGAGGCCGACCTCAGACCCGGAGGATTCGCCGAGCGTGCCCGTGGAAGACGTGGTGATCAAATCGGTGCGGAAGGTGGAAGCGAAGAAATAGGTGCGCGGAGATGAAAACCCGGTTTCTGCTTTGGAAACCGGGTTTTTCGCAGAGAGAAACCCGGTTTCCAAAGCAGAAACCGGGTTTCAAAATCACTAAGGATTCGTTCATGTCGAAACTGACGGGCAAAGTGGCAATCGTGACCGGCGCGAGCCGCGGCATCGGGGCCGCCATCGCTAAAAAGCTGGCACGAGAAGGCGCGAAGGTCATCGTGAACTTCGCGTCCAGCCAGGGTGCCGCGGAAGAAGTCGTCGCGGCGATCAAAGCCGCCGGCGGCGAGGCCAGCACCTTCAAGGCGGACATGGGAAAGCCCGCCGAGATCCCGCCGCTGTTCGCGGCCGCGATCGCGCGGTACGGTCGCCTCGACATTCTCGTGAACAACGCCGCCATCATGCAGCGCACGTTCATCGCGGAAGTGACGGCCGAGAACATCGACGCCCACT
>JAYTGN010000359.1:0-21603 GCA_043733485.1 Gemmataceae bacterium | reverse complement strand
CGTCGAGAAACCCGGTTTCCAAAGCAGAAACCGGGTTTCAACCCTTCTGGAGGTGCCGCGTGAGCCTCTTCCACTTCGACGACCGCACCGTTCCTGAGCTTCGCACGCCCTTGCCCGGCCCGACGGCCCAGGGCCTTCTCGCGCGCGATGCCGAGTTCGTTTCCGGTTCCTACACGCGAATCTATCCGCTGGTCGTGGCGCGCGGTTCCGGTGCCGTGGTCGAAGATGTGGACGGCAATCTCTTCCTCGATTTCACGGCCGGGATCGCGGTCAACTCCACCGGGCACTGCCATCCCGAGGTCGTCGCGGCCATCAAGGACCAGGCCGACACGCTGCTGCACATGAGCGGCACGGACTTCTACTACCGCCCGCAGATCGACTTGGCGGAACGGCTCGCCAAGATCGCGCCCGGCCCGACTCCGAAGAAAGTCTTCTTTGCGAACAGCGGAGCCGAGGCGATCGAAGGCGCACTCAAGCTCGCCCGCTGGCATACGAAGCGAACCCGAGCCGTCGCGTTCTATGGAGCCTTTCACGGCCGCACCTACGGAGCGATGTCGCTGTCGGGTTCGAAGCTCGTGCATCGCCGCGGCTTCTCGCCGCTGGTGCCCGACATTCACCACATCGAGTTTCCGCGGGAGTGTCCGAGTGAATGCAACAACGCGACGTGTTCCCTCGTCTCCGAAATCGAGCGCACGCTCTTCCATCGGGTCGCGCCGCCGGAGGAGGTCGCGGCCATTTTCGTGGAGCCGATCCAGGGCGAAGGCGGCTACCACCCGCTGCCGATGGGCTGCTTACCGGCATTGCGGACGCTCTGCGACCAGCACGGGATTCTGCTCGTCGTCGATGAGGTGCAATCGGGCATGGGTCGAACCGGGAAGATGTTCGCGGTGGAACACTACGGCGTGGAACCGGACATCATCTGTGCGGCGAAGGGCATCGCCAGCGGGATGCCCCTTGGGGCGATCATTGCGAAGGCCGACGTGATGAACTGGCCGAGCGGCAGCCATGCGAGTACGTTCGGTGGCAACCCGGTGAGTTGCCGGGCCGCGCTGGCCACGATCGACCTGCTCGAACGCGAATACATGGCGAACGCAACCGAACGTGGCGAACAACTCCGGGCGGGTTTGCGAAACATCCCCAGTTTGTCGAACGTTCGCGGCATGGGCCTCATGATCGCCGCCGACGCCGCGACTCCCGCCCATCGCGACTGGCTCATTCAGACGTGCTTCCACTGCGGGCTGCTGCTCCTCGGCTGCGGCGAACGCGCCGTCCGCTTCTGCCCACCGCTCTGCATCACGGCAGAACAGGTCGAGACGGCACTGGCGATTCTCGAGACGACTCTCAGCGCATAGCGGACTTCTTCGGGTTGCTCGGCTTCGGGCTCTCGTGCGTCTCGCGGCCCTCGCGGCGTTGGGCCAACATGAAATCGTACAGGCGTTCCGTAGCCGCGTCCCACTTTCCGGCACGAGCCTTCGCAATGATTCCATCCAAGAACGCGGCCGGGCTCTCGGGCAACTTCCCCGCATCGCGATGCGAGTGCAACCGCTTCTCGCACTGCCACAACTTCACCTCGTCCTTCATCCGCACCGCGGTGTACAGGGCATCGACCGTCTTGAAGACGTCGTCGTCCACACCCATCTGAGGCGGTTGCGTGAAGTAGTGCAGCGCGACGAGCAACACGGCAATCGCCGCCAAGCCGCCCAACACCCACCACGCCACTCGTGCCCGGGCGTTGGGTTCGACCTCAGTAGTTGCCATCGAACACCTCTCCGCTATCGCGCGTCGAGAGTGCCACGAACGTCAGCGGGCTGATGAAGGTGGTGATGAAGCGGACCGAGCCGTCGCCGAACAGCACGTTGCATCCGTTGCCGTGTTCGCCCCACATCTGATCGGTGTGTCCGAAGGGATCGTTCGGGGCGTGAATGATGACCTCGGGGTGATCGTGCGTGTCCGGGCCGCTGTGGACGCCCACGAGGCAACCGGCCCCGTTGTTTTCGGAAGGCCACGGGCGAAGGTCGAGTCGCGGCGGAGTAACCGCACCGGGAATCACGCCGACCCAGGTCTTGTTGCTGAGTATCGAAGAATGCTCGCCGATGAAGATGGTGTTCGAGAGGCCATCGGAAACCCCGGCAACCTTGGTCTTCGAGTTGCGGTAGAACGGGCCGTCCGTGCGAGCAAGACGGTTGCCGTTCTCCGGGATCGGTTCGGGCACGTCGTAGTCGTAGCAGTAGGGTGTGGTGCGGCCCCACGGCTGATGGATGCCCGCGTTAGTGACGTAATGCGAGTGGGCGAAGATGGCCTTGTTCCCGTTCGAGAGGGTGATCGGCGTGCCGTGCTCCATGTCCGCTCCGGCCTTCTGGACTTCGAAGCCATCGCTGCCGCCCGTGGCCGAGGGGCAAAGGAACGTCGAGACGCGCGTACCAGCGGGAATTGCGTTGGACGGCGACCAGCACGGCTCGTTCAAGTTAAATTGCCTGTGCAGATTGTCTTGTTCGAGGTAAGGAAGAATGAAGACACCCCAGGCCCATCCCGGCGGCCCGTTCCGATACTCATCTCCAAAACTGATCCCGTAGGCGGAGCCATCGGAGTACGGATCGCGCGTGAAGTATGCCGGCGGGAAGAGTTTGTTCACGCCCTCGAAGTTGTGGAGGCCGATGCCGATCTGCTTGAGATTGTTCGCACACTTGAGCCGTGAGGCGGCCTCGCGGACCTTCTGAACCGCAGGTAACAGCAACCCGATCAAGACGGAGATGATCGCGATTACCACCAGCAGTTCGATCAGTGTGAAAGCCCGCAACCTGAGCCGGTTCAGTTTCATAAAAGCCCCTGCGAATGAGTTGAAGTAGCCAATGCGAATCGTTTTATTAGCCTAGACTAACTCATCGAGTTAGTCCAGCGGTAATCCCGCCGTTTCTTCGGGATTGTTCTAAGGTTTCAGCTGAAGCCACTGCTGGGAGTCCGCATGGTGTCCGATGCCGAGCCGTTCCTTCAGCGAATACGGGCCTTCCCGGATGAGGACGCGCACCGCCTCATTTTCGCCGATTGGCTCGAGGAACAAGGTTTGCGAGAATCGGATCGGGCGGCGTTCATTCGCATTCAAGTCGCGCTCGCCGGTATGAATCCGGGCGATGCCCGGCGTTCGGCGCTGCTCGCGGCCGAACGCGAGTTGCTCGACGTCTATCGGGCTGAGTGGGAGGAGCCGATTCGCGGACTGGCGACCGGCCCCGAGTTCCGACGTGGGTTCGTGGAAGAAGTGAAAGTCGCGGCTCGGCAGTTCCTGCGACATGCCGATGCGATCTTTGCCGCCGGCCCCATCCGGCACGTGCATCTGCTCGATCTGGGGCAATCGCTCGATCGGGTGATGCAGTCGCCCTTTCTCGGGCGGCTCACCGCGCTCACGGTCTTCGCGCAACATGCCGGCGAGCCGCTGGCGCGAGCCGTGTCGCGCTGCTCGCAACTCGCAGGTTTGCGCGGCCTCTACCTCGGTCGCAACCGCCTCGAAGACGATGCGGCCCTGCACCTCGCGGCATCGCCGTTCCTCACGAACTTGGTGGAAATCGATCTGGCCGAGAACGACCTCTCGGAATCCGGCGCTCGAGCGCTCGCGGCATCGCCCCACCTCGCGGGGTTGCGGAGGCTCGAATTGCGGCACAACCCCATTGGCCCCGGCGGCGCGGAAGCGCTCGCCGGCTCGGAACGGCTCGCGTCGTTGGAGCGACTCGGCCTCGGCGACACGAGCCTCGGCCTGCCGCGCCTGCACGCCTTACCGCGCATCTCGGACTTGCTGAGAATCCCCATTCTCGATCTGGCCGGCAACCGCCTCGGCCCCGCGAGTTTGAAAACGATCCTCACGCGGCCATCGCATTTGGCCGGAGAAACCGGGCCAGCTCGGCTCCGCGAACTCGACCTCAGCCATAACGAGATCGGGGAAACCGGGGCCCGCGTACTTGCGGAATGCAAGTCGCTCGAAGGCCTTCAGACGCTCCGCCTCGCGGGGTGCGGCCTCACGGATTCGGCCGCCCGACTGATTGCCAACGCGCCCAATCTCAATCGCCTCACGGCACTCGATCTCGCCAACAATCCGATCATCGATGCCGGATTCCGCGCGTTTCTCGAGTCGACCCAACTCCGCTCGCTGCGCCGCCTCATCGTGCCGCTGGGCATCTCGCCGGGCATGCAAGCCGCCCTGGATCAGCGCTTCCAACGCGGCTCGTCGAGAAATGCGTGAGCGTTTGGGCGAATTGCCTTCCGAAACCCGGTTTCTGCTTTGGAAACCGGGTTTCTCTCTGCCTCAAGAAACCCGGTTTCCAAAGCAGAAACCGGGTTTCGGAAGGCACTTCACAGCACCCCCGGTATCACTTTGCCCTACGGGAGAAGCGGAATGCGGTGCCCTTCGCGGTCCGTGAGGGCCGCGTGCAAGTCGATGCCCAGCGCGGTGTACATTCCATAGGCATGATGATGAGCGGTTCGTTCCACCAACGGAAGGCACTTCCATGCGATATTCGCTTCCACTGCTCGCGCTGCTTCTCGTTCCCGCTCTCGGCTTCGCGCAGAAGGACGTCGCGGTGAAATCGGCCGACGAGCGGGCCGAGGCGAACTGGCCGACGGCACTCAAAATTTGGGAATGGGCCGAGCCGGGTTACCAGGAAAAGAAGTCCGCGGCGGCACTCGCGGAGATTGCCGAGAAGGCCGGACTCCACGTGAAGCGCGGCATCGCCGGGATTCCCACGGCGTTCACCGCCGAGTTCGGATCCGGGAAGCCCGTCATCGGCATCCTCGGCGAGTACGACTCGCTGCCCGAGCTATCGCAAGATACCTCGCCGTTCCGCAAGCCGCGCGAAGATGTCAACACCAACGGCCACGCCTGCGGGCACCACCTCTTCGGCGTCGCCTCGCTCTCGGCCACGATTGCCATCGCCGAGCAGATCACGGCTGGCAAGATCGCCGGCACGGTGCGCTTCTACGGATGCCCGGCGGAGGAAGGCGGAGCCGCGAAAGCGTTCATGGCCCGCGACGGGCTCTTCGACGATTGCGATACCGTACTCCACTGGCACCCCGGCAGCCGGAACACCGCCGGCGATTCGTCGTGCCTCGCCCGCATCGCCGTCAAGTTCCGCTTCCACGGCATCGCCTCGCACGCGGCCGGTTCGCCCGAGAAGGGCCGCTCGGCGCTGGACGCACTCGAACTCACCGCCCACGCCAGCGAGCTGCTCCGCGAACACTGCCCCGACTTCACGCGGATTCACCACACGATCACGAGCGGCGGCGGCGCCCCGAACGTCGTGCCCGAGTTCGCGGAAGGATTCTTCTACGTGCGGCATCCCAAGGCCGAGGTGGTGCAGAAGCTGTACCCGCGGCTGAAGAAGTGCGCCGAAGGCGGCGCACTCGCCACCGAAACCAAGCTCGAAATCGTCTACCTCGGCGGCACGATGGAATTGCTCCCGAACAACGCCCTCGGCCAGATCGCCAAGAAGAATCTCACGGCACTCAACGACCTGAAGCTCGATGCTGAGGAGTTGAAGTTCGCCGTACGGCTCCAGGAATCGTTCCAGGACAAGGTCGCGTTCGATTCGATGGCGAAGGTCGAGGATGCTTCGGCGAAGACGGGAATGGGTTCGACCGACGTGGGCGACGTATCGTGGGTGGTGCCGACGACGGGGTTCACGGTGGCGTGTTGGGTGCCGGGCACGCCAGGCCATTCGTGGCAAGCGGTCGCCTGCGGCGGCACGACCATCGCGAAGAAGGGGATGAAGCTGGCCTCGCGGACGCTGGCCGCGACGGCTTACGACTTGTTCGCCGATCCCAAACTGGTGGCCGCCGCGAAGGAAGAGCACGCGCAGCGGCTCGATGGGAAGAAGTACGCGACGATGTTGGAGAAGGCCCAGAAGCCGCCGCTCGACTACCGCGATGCCCCGCGTCGAAAGGCGGGCGAGTGATGGAATCGAAGGCTCACCGCGCCACTTTGACTTGCGCGAAGCGGAAGACTTTGCCGCGGCACAGGTAGCCGGGGCGTACTTCCTCGATCACCGTTCCCGAGGGCTCGCCCGAATCGCCGACCACTTCCACGGCTTCCATCGTCTCCGGATCGAAGGCCTCTCCGAGACACTCCAACGGCTCGAGGTCCAGTTCCGGTAGCAGCTTCTCGACGCGGCGCAGGCTCAATGCATAGCCATCGGCGGCAGCGGCAACTTGCTGGCGCAGTTTGTCCTGGACGGGTTGGGAAACTTCACTGGGCCGCGACCCGAACAATCGCGCGAGGAAGCCCGGTGCCGGAGGACTCAGTTCCAATAAGAGCGGTTCGACGTTCTCGCCGAACTTCTCCATCTGGCGGTACGAGAGCGTCAGGGCATCCGCAATGTCGATGATGGCTTTGGCAAAGGGGCGGAGCGCGTCGCCGCTCTCGGGTTGCTGCGCCGTCGCAAGCAGCTTGAGAATTTCGGCGTTCTGTTCGACGGCGGTTCGCGCCGCCCGCGTCTGCATGTTCACCTCGTGCCGCAGGGCCGTGAACTGACCGACGAGCGCGAACAGATCGACCGCCTCCGGCGAACGCGCGGGTTGCGGATCGTGCTGCGTCAGGTCCGCGAGCCAGACGCGGAAGTCGGCGAGAATGGCGTCGATCGCCGCGGGTGTCAGGGCGGGGGGATCACTGTGGCCAGGATCAGTTTCAGGCTCGCCCGTTTCCTCCGCGTCCGACATGCCGCTTCCTCGATAATGGATTCGATCGTGTCTTCTTTGCCCGCTTCAAACAGCCGATAGCGGGTGCGGCCTTCCAGATCCTTGATCTTCTCGTAAGCCGCCCGCACGGCCGCAAACTGCTCCGGATGCTGCTCCGGAGCGAACTCGCGGGCCAGGCTCAGATATCGTTGTCGAATCGTTCCATCGTCCGCATCGGGCGGCACGCCGAGAACAATGTACGGGTCCGGCATCGTTAACCCCTCCCGAAGAACGAACTGAACATCTCGTCGAGGGCAGGCATGGCCACCTGCTTGAGCAACTCGTCGATTCGCACGATGATCGCTCGATGCCGCGGTTCCGACGACGCCTCGGCGAGTTTCTTCGCGCGGTGAAGTCGCTGTTCAATGTGGTACTCGCGTTCGCGGGTGGCGAGTCCGGTCTCCGAACGCATGAGCAGGAAGTGCGGGTTCTTGGGGAACCGGCCGATGCACGAATCCGAATAGCGCTTGAGGTGCTTCCAGGCCTGTTCCCAGAAAAGCGAATGCGCCAGCATCTCGAAGTCGATCTCGAGAGCATCGGCCGCCAGCGTGCGGAGCGACAGGTCCAGAATCTTCGTCTTGTGCGTCTTCCGGCCCCGGTAGTCCACGTTCTCGAGGCCGTAGTTCTCGTAGCAGGAAATCAAGCGAGCCACCTCGCCGGGCGTGGGATTTTGCTTCAGGAGTTCGGCGGCATAGTGGGCGTCCGCGAGCTTCTTCTCGGCCGGTTTCAGCTTCGCCAGTTGCGAATCGACCATGATGCGATAAGCCGAGGAAAGTCGGTGCCCCGGCGATCCCATCGCCCGCTCGCGGAGCGGAGCGCTCGCCTCCGGCTTCTTCAGTTTCACGAACGCGACGGACCGCAGCGCATCCGTGGCCGAGAACAGTTCTTCTTCCAGGAGATCCCGATGACGTTCGTAGATCACCTCGACTTCCGCGGGGTTGCCTTCCATGAGTGCTCGGCGAGCTTTCGCCAGTACGGCTACCGAACACTTGACGCGGACGACTTGATCGAGGGGATTGAGCGAACGTGCCCGCAGGAATAAGTCCGATGCCTCGGCTGCCTGACCCTGCCCGAGGAGGACGGAACCGAGGGCGATCAGGGCCTGAAGGTCGTTCGGTTGATGCTGGAGGAACTGCCGCGCCGCGGCGACCGCTTCGTCGGGCTTCTCGGCCGCTTCGAGTGCCTGGAACAGATCGCGGGCCGGTTGGGACCAGTCGGGTGCTAGCTCTGCCGCTTTGCGAAAACAATCCAGCGCCGAAGGCTGGAGCGGCTTCGGCTTCTTCGCTCGGTACTTCCCGGGGAGCAGATCGAAGAGATCCTCGCCACCGTCGCCCAGGAGTTCCGCGACGCGATCGGCGTTGTCGCCCATCCGCAGCCAGACCGTGGCGCGGGCGCGCGCGAGAACCGCCGCCGGCCAACCCGGCGGACTCGCGGCCAGCCAGTCGTCGAACTTCTTCCAAAACGAGTGAGCCATCTCGTGGTTTTCGCCCTGCTCGCCGATGAGTGCCTGAAGCTTGTAGAAATTCGGGTCGTCCGTCGGGTTGCCGAAGAGCTTACGGTAGCGAGCCAGATCATCCGGCTGGCCCTGTTGCAGAATCGCGTGATAGAGGCAGTTCCCGAGCCGTGCGAGAAGCTGAGGCTGCTCGACCTTTAAGTTTTGAACGAGCGATTCGGCGATCCGGAAGACCGGTGACAGCGGCTTGTCGCGGCCGAGGTGTTTGGCGATGTCGCGGAGTTGCGCCACCAGATGCGAGGCGTTCAGCTTCTCGTAGTGCTTGTGAGCCTCGGTGGCGAGCGTTGGCGTGAGACTGGCCTTCCAGTTGGAATCGACGTTGCCGCGATAAGGGGCCGCGAGGCGGAACGGCAGCCGCGTCGAATCGAGGCGGGCGAAGTTCTCGGCGGCCCGAGCATCATCGTTCACCGCGTGTGCCAGCAACCCGCGGAGGAGGACCTTCCACTCCAAGAAGGGCGAACGCAGCCCGATCGGTTCCAGTGCCGACCGTGCGTCGTCGTCTTTCCCAGCTTCGTACAGTCGGAAGGCCAGTAGCACGGCATCGAAGCCCGCGTGCAGATCGTCCGGAAGGAAATCCTTTGACTGAACCCGAAGTGCGCGATCGGAGGCATGAGCAAGTACGAGTGGCCGTGCGGCATCGTCGGCCCGGATGAGTGCGTCCGCGAGCCGCCCGCCTCGCGCCAGCAAACACGCCCGTTCCGCGACCCACGCTGGATCGTGCGAGTCGAGCTGATCGGCGACTTCCATCGCGCGGTTGAAGTCGGTTGCCGAATTGTGTTCGGCGTAGTGAACCGCCGCCGCAACGATTGCCCGTTTGAGTCGGGCGAGATTCTCGGCACTGGACGTGCTGTCGTACAGTTGGCGGGCCAAGGCGAGAGCCGCCGAGAATTCGCGAACGTGAAGGTGTTGTTGAACCCGCTCACCGGAAGGCAGCGGAGGGGCGATTGGGGCTTTCTTCCTTGCCACGGCCGGCCTCGCGGGAGAACTGTTCGGTTTCCGTACTATATCCAAAAACCACTGAACGTACCGTCGAAACGCTGAAAGCCGAACGCACCATGAGCGACCGCCAGCTTCACCTCCTCTCGCCGTATCGGATGCCGACCACGTACCCGCTTCAACTGTCGGGCGACGAGGCGGCCTCCTGGTTGAACGGCTACCTTTCGCTCTGGCACCCAGCCGCTCTTTCCTTGGCCGGGCAGGCACCGCAGACTTCAAACACCTACGACCACGACACGCCGGGCGCGGGCTATGTGTACTGCGTACCGCAAGGGCCGCACTTGTATCAGCCGGACGACTGGGCCGAGCGCGTGCTCGCTGCCGGTGCGGTTCGCTATCCTTCATCCACGGATCGCTCCGAGAGCGTCGAGTTTCTCAAGACGGCACTTCGTGAAAAGGACGTCGCCAGCCCGCTCCTGGATGCGCCCGAAGAGGTCGTGCGGCTCCTCGCGGGATTGGGTCTGGGTTACTTGCTCGTCGATTCCTTGTTCGAAGCGATGGACCACGAGAAGCTACTCGACGCCGCCGGCTTCTGGTCCGATGTAACGGCGGCGATTGAATCCGCCGTGAAGTGCGGGTTAGGTGGCACAGGCATTCTTGCCTGTGCTCCACCTCCACAGGCAGGAATGCCTGTGCCACCAGAACAAAACAGCTTCCTCGTTCACTTGAAAGCCGCCGCGGAGAAGCTTCAGGTCGCGCGCGAACAACTCTCCTGCAGTTCCATCTACTGGCTCGACTGGGTACTCGTGCAACCCAAGGAGTTGAACGCGCCGTGGCCCGAGTCGCTGGCCAAGGGCATCCCGCTCACGCTCCTCGCTTCGGGTGAAACCCTGGAGAAACTCGCGGAGCAGGCTCCCGAGCGATTCGCGGAGTTGAAAGCCAAGATCATCCCCGATCTGCCGGCGAGCGTCGATCTTTGCTGCGGCTCGTATCGCGAACGCGACGATGCCTTGCTGCCCTTTGAATCGCAACTTTGGAACCTGCGCAAAGCCCGGCAAACGGTGAAGGATCTCTTCGGCGTCGAGACTGCGGTTTACGCCCGGCAGAAGAGCGCGTTCCATCCGCAGTTGCCGTCGTGGCTTCAGCACGTGGGCTTTAAGCATGCGGTGCTCGTGAGCTTCGATAGTGCCACGATCCCGACGCTGCGCGGCACGGCAGCCAACTGGCCGGGGCCGGACGGCAAGGCCGTGGACGCATTCACGCGAACGCCCCTGCCCGCGCACGACCCGCATACCTTCTTCAATCTCGTCTACCATCTGCGCGAAGCGATCTCGCAGGATGCCGCGCCGACCATCGCGCTCATTCACAAGGGCTCCGCTCCGTTCTCCGTGTATCGCGACCTGCTCGCCCTCGCGGACCTCGCTCCGGTTCTCGGCAACTGGATCGGCCTCGGTCGCTACTTCACCGACGCCGTCACCGGCGACTACATCGGAAGCCAACAGGCCGACGACTTCTTCGCCGACTACCTCGACGACCGCGTGACCAACGGCCACCGCCCCGATCCCGTCAGTGCCTTCCCCCGGCACTTGCGATTGAGGAGGAAGCTCGATTCGGCGTTCACGCTCGCCTCACTCCACCGCAGCCTCACGCCCAATCCCGGCCCCGAGGATACGGTGAGTCTGAAGAAGCTCGCGGACCTCGAAACGGAGGTGGAACTCCGCGGCGTCGAGTTCCCGCCAGGGCCGACCGACGAACTCGCCAACTCGCTGAGTCTGCACGAATCCACCATCGTGAAGCGACTCGCGGATCGACTCCAAGCGCGATCCGCCGAGGGGCAACCGGGCGTGATGGTCTTCAACTCGTGCAGCTTCGCTCGGCGGGCCGCACTCGAAATTGAAGGCGCACGCGGGCCCATTCCCCAGGCCGATCCCGTCAAGTATTCCGAGTTCAGCGACGGCGTTGCCCGGCTCGTGGTCGAGGTTCCGCCACTCGGCTACGTCTGGCTACCGCAAGGTGTGCCGGGTAGCTCAGCGCCCAAGCCGCGCTTGAAGACGGCGGATGGCCTGACTCTCCGCAACGAGTTCTTTGAAGCCGACGTCGATTCCATCACCGGCGGGTTGCGCAGCTTCCGCGACCTCCGTACCCGCATCACGCGCTTCGGCCAGCAACTCGTCTACAACCCCGGCAGCACCGCGAAGGTGAAGTCCATCAAGGTCACGCACAGCGGCGCGGCCCTCGGCGAGATCACCAGCGAAGGCGAACTCCTCAACGCTCAGGACGAAGTGCTGGCTACGTTCCGCCAGCGCTTTCGCGTTTGGATGGGCCGGCCCGTTCTCGAAATGCGAATCGAACTCGACGTGAAGCACGAGCCGAGCGGCTACCCCTGGCACGGCTACTACGGGGCTCGCTTCGGCTGGCGCGACGAACGCGGCGTCTTGTTCCGAGGCGTCAACGGCCAAAACACCCAGACCGGCTACACGCGGCCCGTCTCGCCCGACTACCTCGAAATCCGCTTCGGAGCCGAGCGGTCGTTCCTCTTCACGGGCGGCTTGCCCTTCCTCCAACGCAACGGCGCCCGCATGGCCGACGTGATCCTCGTACCCGAGGGCGAGCAGAACCGCACCTTCGAATTGTTGCTGTCGTTGGATCGGGAACTGCCCATGCAAACGGCGGTGGGCTGGGTCTCGCCGACGCCCATACTCTTGACCGAGAAGGGACCGCCGGCGGCGGGCGCGAGCAATTGGCTGGCGCACCTCGATATGCCGAGCCTGATCCTGACGAGCCTGCGGCCGTGCGATGCGAGCGACGGGATGAACCGAGCCGTGGCGGGTCAGTTCCTCGAAACCGCGGGCTTCGGCGGCTCGGCGGAACTCCGCTTCGCGCGCGATCCCGTGCAGGCGTCCCTCGTCGATGGCATGGGAAGCCCGACGCAACCACTGACGATGAACGGCGACGCGATCCCGCTGGATTACTCGGCGGGTGAAACACTTCGCGTGAAGGCCGAGTGGAGTTGAATCTCGAGCCCGACGCGCAAGCAAGGTGTGAGCTTGGACCTCGGCTTAAGCTTCGGGCTCAAGTGGCGCGGGGATTTTCTTGACCCCACGCGTGGTTCGGTTAGCATTCAGCTTCACGTTGAAGTCGAACCGCGTCGGGTTCACCCATGACATCCATTCGTACTTTGCTGATCGCGGCCTTCGTGGCTTCGGGTACAGTCGCACATGCCCGGCCCGAGCCAGCAGATCCACTGCCGCCTGGGGCATTGGCCCGGATCGGGACCACTCAGTTCCGGCAGGTCGAGCGGGCCTTCTTCTCGGCCGACGGCAAGACGCTGATCGTGACGGGACGGAGCATCGTCGGCGTTCAGTTCTGGGATGTCGAGACCGGCCGCAAGACTCACCACTTCCCATTACCAAACCATGTAATTCACAGTGGAGCGTTCGCTTCGGAGGCCAGCATTCTGGCCGTGATCGGCACGCACTGGCCCAACGGGGACGAGGCACCGTCCGAGCCTGCCGTCTGGCTCGTCGACACGGTGAACCGGAAGGTGGTGCAGACGCTCCGGATGCCGGATAAGAACCACACCGTGGTGCAGGGCGTGCGGATCACCCCGGACGGCCAGCGCGTCTTCACGGCCGTCGATGGCGAGATTCGAGTCTGGGACGCAAAGACCGGCGTCGAACTGAGCCGGTTCAAAGGGCATGCCGGCAGCGACGGGTTCACCGTGTCGCAGGACGGGAAAGCGATCGCGTTCGGCCGGTACGATGTCTTTCTTTGGAAATGGGAGAAGGGAGAGGAGCCGAAGCACTTTCTGACCGTCAGCGGCTTCGGAACCGAACTGATCCAATTCGCTCCGGATGGAAAGTCGCTCCTGGTGGAAGCGCGTGGCGGCATCCGGCACCGATACGATGTGGCGACCCGCAAGTTGATCGAGTCGAAGGCCCTCACGATCCCGACGGGCGCTCTCGATTACAGCCCGGACGGCAAGACGCTGGCCGTCGCTTCCCAGAGTAGCTATGTGGACGTGCCAAAAGGCGGACACACGATCCTGCTGATCGATGCGGCAACGGGAGCGGAGAAACTGCGGTTGCCGTTGGGTCCGGTCGGTGCTGAGTCCGTGAGTTGGTCCAAGGACGGCACGCGACTGGTCGCCACCACCGACTACCGTCTATGGGTCTGGGATGCGACGACCGGGAAGGTTCTCGGTCCGAACCAGGCGGGTCACGACGGCCTCATCGCGAGTCTGAGCTTCGCTCCGGACGGCACGCTCTTCACGGCCAGCGACGATCACACCATCCGCTCGTGGGACTCGGCCACGGGCAAACCGGGCCTTCAACTCGAACACGCATCCTGGGTTCGCGGGCTCGCAATTTCGCCCGACGGTTCGCTCGTCGTCGGGTCGGCCCTTCGCAACGACCTCCGCATCTGGGACGCGAAGACCGGCCAGTCGCGGTTCAAACTGTTCGGCAACGCAAGCTCGGGCGGCAATCGGCTGATCCGCTTCACGTCCGACGGCAAGCGCCTGATCGCCTGGGGCGACGGTGAATACCTGCGCGTTTGGGAAGTCCGCAACGGAAAGTTGCTGGCGGAGCACTCCACCCGCCCGCCCGGCGAGAAGATCGACGAGAACGATCCGTTTGCCGAGGCCATGCGTCAGAGGATGGCGATGGGAATGGGTGCCGCGGACATCAGTGAGGATGGATCGACGTTCGCGCTCGCTGCCACGACCACCGTGCGGTTGCTCGACCCCACGACCGGCGTCGAGCGGCAGAAACTCGATGTCGGCCCGGACTCGATCTCGGGGATAGCCCTTTCTCCGGATGGCAAGAGGTTGTTCGTTGCGAACCACGGAAAGCAGATTCAAACGAAGCTGGCGAACGGGCAGATCCAATTCTCGAACGCCCCGGAGAACCCCGTGTCGGTGTGGGACGTTGCAACTGGCAAACCCCTTTGGACCGCGATGGTGGAAGGAAGCTGGCCGGGGTTGGCTTACAGCCCGGACGGCAAGCGCGTGGCGGTTGTGAAAGAGGCTCGAGTGAGAATCTGGGACGCGGCTTCCGGAAAGGATGTTGGCCAAATTGCCTTGCCGTCGCGCGGCTTTCACCTCGCGTTCGATCAAACCGGAAAACGGTTAGCGGTCTCCTTCTACGACACGACTGGAATGGTCTTCGACCTGGAAGCCGCGATGAAAGCGATCCCCACCAAATAGCGGAGGGCCGACATGTTCATTTCAACGGTCGCGATGATGTCGCTTCTCGCGGCCGCACCGGATGTGCTTCCCATCGGTGTGGGTGGCACCGTGCTTCCAGCCGGTGCAGCGAGTCGAGTACCGGCTGGAAGCACAGTGCCACCCAATAACGATCTCGGCGACCGACCCGCCACGGTTCGCGTCGTCGCCTTTTCCCCGGACGGCCGACTGCTCGTCGCGGGCTATGTTGCGGCCGATCAGACCGGCGGCGTCCGCGCCTGGGATGTCGCCACCCGCAAGCCCCGCTGGCAGCGCGATGTTCCGGGAGGCGTCAAGTCCCTCTCCTTCGCACCCGATGGCAAGACGCTCGCCATCGCCCAGGGCAAACCGTCGGCACTTCTGCTCGATCCGTTCACGGGCCTGAAAGTCGCCGAACTCGGCCCGCATCCCGTCGACGTGCGGGCGGTCGCTTACCTTCCCAAGTCCAATCTGCTCGCCACGGGAAGCGATGGCACGATCCGCCTCTGGGATGCCGCGACCGGTAAAGTGTCCAAGGAACTGACCGGACATCCGGCGGAAGTCTGGTCGATGGTGGCGTCGCCGAACGGAAAGTGGCTCGTCTCCAGCGGCCCGGACACGACGCGAATCTGGGACGTGGCGGCCGGCACCGAGTTGAAGGGAGTGATCCTCCAGGATAGGCGCTTCGGCTATTATGGGATCGTGTTTGTCGGGCCGGATCGGGTCATGATGGCGGACAACTCCGGGCGGCAGGCCGTCCGCGACCTCCCTGGCGGTAAGGTGTTGATGCGGTTTTCGAGCAAGGGCGGATACGATCGCGCCGCGTATTCCGAGGCACTCGGCTTGGCCGCGTTCACCGGTTATGGCCGAGCGGAAGCCGCCATCGCCGACCTCACCTTCCGAGACCCGACTGCAGCAGAGCGCGAGCGAATCGCGACCGTGCTGAAGGAGTTCGACGACGATTCTTATGAAGTGCGTGAGGCGGCGACGGCGGCGATGAAGCGAATCGGTTCGGTGGCCGAACCGGCGTTAAAAACGGCGACGACCGAGGGCCCATCGGCTGAGGTTCGCATGCGAGCGCGCGAGGTGCGAAAAGAGATTCTCGACGAGCCTCTCCTTCGCCTCACGGGGCATTCGGGAGCGGTCGGGGCGATGGCCTTCTCGCCGAATGGCCGTGCGTTTGCCACGGGCGCAGCCGACGGCACCGTGCGCCTCTGGGATCCGCTAACGGGCCGCGAATTCGCCCGGTTCGAAGTGCGCGACGACGCTCCCTGACCGCACACCTCGACACTCGCCGAGGTTCGGGCTACCATCTCTTCATCCCACCGCTCGCCTCCCGCCTCTCCGCCGGAGTTCGCCAATGCCTCGCTTCCTATTCGTGCTGCCCGTCGCGCTCGCGTTCGCACTCACGCTCCCCGCCGCCGATTGGTATCAGTTCCGCGGCCCGACCGGTCAGGGCCACGCCGAGAGCAAGAACCTGCCGACGGAATGGTCGCCCGACAAGAACATCGTCTGGCGAACGCCGGTGCCGGGTCTCGGCTGGTCGTCGCCCGTGATCGTGGCCGGGAAGGTCTACCTCACCACAGCCGTTCCCGATGGCGACGATCTGCTCAAGTCCAGCCAGTCGCTTCGCACCCAATGCCTGGACGCGAAGACCGGCAGCCTCGTGTGGGATGTCGAGAACTTCAAGCAAGACGCGGCCAAGGCACCGAACATTCACGGCAAGAACAGCCATGCCAGCCCGACGCCGATCGTGGAAGGCGATAAGATTTACGTCCACTTCGGGCACATGGGCACCACCTGTTTGAACCTCAAGGACGGATCCCAGGTCTGGTCGAATCAAACCCTCAGTTATGAGCCGCGGCACGGCAACGGCGGCTCCCCAATCATCGTCGCGGACAAACTCATCTACAGCATCGACGGAATCGACAAGCAAGTCGTGGTGGCCCTGGACAAAGCCAGCGGCAAGGTGGCGTGGCAGACGCCGCGAAATGCGGCCCCAGGAAGCAAGTTCTCGTTTAGCACGCCGTCGCTCATCACGGTCGACGGCCAGGAGCAGGTGATTTCTGCGGGCACCAATGTCGTGATGGCCCTCGACCCGAAGACCGGCAAAGAATTCTGGCGCGTGAAGTACAGCGGCTACTCCGTGGTGCCGAAACCCGTGTTCGGCAACGGGCTCGTCTACATCTGCACCGGTTACGACAACCCCGCCCTCTACGCGATCCGCGTCGACGGCAAGGGCGACGTCACCGACACGCACGTGGCCTGGACCATCAAGAAGGACTCGATGCCGCGCAACGCCGCGCCGCTCTTGCTGGGCGACGCACTCTACGTCGTCTCCGATGGCGGGCTCTTGAGTTGCCTCGAAGCGAAGACCGGCAAGGTGAAGTGGAGCGAGAACCTGGCCCGCCCGCACACGTCGTCCCCCATTTACGCCGCGGGCTTGATGTACCTGCTCGCCGAAGACGGCACGGCCACGGTGTTCCGCCCCGGCGACAGCTACGACGAAGTGGCCAAGAATAAGTTCAGCGAACCGGGCACGGCTTCCAAGTATCTCTGCCTCGCGAGCTATGCCGCCGACGGCGACGCGCTCTTCCTCCGCACGGCGAAGGCGCTGTACCGCATCGAGAAGAAGTGAGCCTGGGAGCGCGGGCCGGCTCTGCCCTGGGAGCGCGGGCGTCCCGCCCGCTTCGGTCAGTGAGTTCGAGAAGTTAGCATGCGGCCGGTACGGCCGCGCTCCCAGGAACGGATCCCATGTTCGAACTCCTTGCCGATGTCGTTGATCCCGTCGACGATGTCTTCAAGCGGACGATCATCACCGTACTCGTGGCCGCGATCACGTCGACGGCCACGTTCTTCGCGGGCCGCTGGTGGGGCCGCTACAAAGCTAGCCGCCAGTGGCACGCCAAGGAGTTCCTCGACCGCGTCATCGTCAGCCTCAACATCTTCGCGGACGGCTACCTCAAAATTCGCACCGTACTCGAACGCTCGGTCGAAGAAGTGTTCCTGAATCGACTCGCCATCGACAAGGTGGAAGCCGCGTGCCGCAAGACGACACTCGAAAATCCGATCATGCCCATCGAGCAGAAGGATCGCTGGTTCCTGTTGAACTTCGTGCTCAACGCGGTGGCCGAGCACTTCGTGAGTGGGAACATCCGGCAAGACGCGGGGCAACCGGTGAACGTGGTGAAGTACGCGCTGTTCCTCACGTGCGAACTGGTCGGCGAGGAGCGCATTCGCAAGATTCGGGCGATGCTGGTTCGCGTCGACGTGCTGGAAAACTTCCCTTACGAAGACTCGATGCCGAAGCTGGAGAACCCGTGGCACGCGGACCGCATCAAGACGCTCCGCGTCGCCGCGGCACTTTACAAGAAGGAGCCCGACCACTTCCTCACGCTCGAAGTCTGCGTGTGAGTGCCTCAGCGAAATAATGCGTAGCCGTAGGTTGCGGTGAACGCGGCGAACATCACGGTGAGCGTATGATAGCCGGCCTTCAACCACCACGCGGTGAGGTGCGGTTTTACGTCGAAGACGGCTTGCAGGGCGAGCCGCACGCCCCAGAACGCGAACCCATACCCGCAGACGAACTTGGCCAGTCGCGATCCCGCCGCGAGTTCATCCGCACACATCAGGCCCATTACGCCGAGTACGATGATCCCCATCACGACGTAGCCGCCGTAGGTCCAGTAGAGTTGGCGATGCAGCGTGGGCAGCGAGGCGAGGTCTTCCTTGAAGTGCAGCCGGCTCGGAACCAGGGCCGACGCGACGAGGATGCACAACTGGCCCGCACCGGTGATCCGCAACCAGTCCGCTAACGTGATGTCCATGTTGGGCTCCTCGCAACCGCCACGGTGTGGCGGCTACGTTCCAATCGCATGCAGAAACGGCAGGATGACGTTCAGCACGAACGGCTCGTGGAACAATCCCGCCGCGGGGCCGACGACTGCGATTGCCGTGAAGGCGCGACCCGCGATTCGCTTGCCGATTCGCGTCCGTTCGAACAGCAGGCCCAAACCTTGCAGCACGAAGTAGAGCGTCGGCCAACCGTAGCCGCCGCCCGCGGGCAGCGAAATCACCAGGTCGTGGACCAACCCACTGAAGAGAAACCCGGCCGCGAGCCCGACCTTCGGCCCGAGCGACTTCGCCAGCGGTCGAAACAGAAAGCGCGAGGTGAGGTCGCGGAACGCCGTGTTCCAGCGGCGACTCCAAAAGTCGGCCAGGCTCGTCGCCAACAGCGGCCAGTTCATCAACGGCTTCGCATCCACTCCGGCTGCTCGCCACGCACAACTCAGCACGTGAAACACCCCGAAATGCAGCACGAAGATCAGCCCTGCCATGCCAACCCAGCCGCGAACCAGCGGCAAGTTCGTGGGAACCAGTGGCACGAGGCCCCAGAGCAACACGACACCGAAGAGGCACTTCATAACGGCGAAGATCCACTCGCTGAGTTTGGGCCTTTCCTCCTGCGGAAGCGGTCGAGGATCGAGGAAGGCACGAGCGTCCAACCCCGGCCACGCGACGAAGTATCCGACTTGCCTCCAGGCGGAAGCGCGAACGTGCGTCGTGCTCCACGTGAGCAACTTGCACGCGGCGAAGATCGCCGAGGCCAGTGCCCACATCACCACCCACGGAGGCCAGTCGTTCGGTAACATGATTCCCCCATGATGCCGAACCGCGAACCAACGTGCAGGTTAACTCTCAGGAATCGCAAAGATCGTCACACTCCGTTGCGTCCAGTTCACCTCGACGGTTAACACTTCGGAGGTCATCGCATGAAGATCGTCATTCCCGGCGGCAGCGGACAGGTCGGCGGCATCCTCGCCCGGCACTTCCACTCCAGCGGCCACGATGTCGTCGTGCTCAGCCGCAAGCCCCAGGCCGCACCGTGGAAAGTGATCCCGTGGAATGCGCGAACGCTCGGCCCGTGGGAAGCCGAACTGAACGGTGCCGACGTCGCGATCAACCTCGCGGGTCGGAGTGTGAATTGCCGCTATCACGCCGCGAATCGGCGCGCCATCATCGACTCGCGGGTCGAGTCCACACGGGTGGTGGGCGAAGCCATCGCTCGCGCCGCCCGGCCGCCCCGCGTCTGGCTGCAAATGAGCACGGCCACCATTTACGCCCACCGCTTCGACGCCGCGAACGACGAGGCCACCGGCTTGATCGGCGGTACAGAACCGAACGTGCCGGACACCTGGCGATTCAGCATCGAGGTGGCAACGGCCTGGGAAAAGTCCTTCGAGGAAGCGCCCGCACCGAACACGCGGAAGGTCGCGATGCGCTCGGCGATGGTGATGAGCCCCGATCGCGGCGGCGTGTTCGACGTGCTGCTCGGACTGGTTCGCCGCCGGCTCGGAGGTCGCAGCGGCGATGGCCGGCAGTTCGTCTCCTGGATCCACGAGCGGGACTTCATCCGTTCCGTGGAGTGGCTCATCGCCCGCGACGACCTCGCGGGCGCGATCAACGTCTGTTCCCCCGAGCCGCTTCCCAACGCCGAGTTCATGGCAGCATTGCGCGCGGCGTGGGGTGTGAAGTTTGGATTGCCGGCGACGCCCTGGATGCTCGAGATCGGAGCGTGGTTCCTGCGAACGGAGACGGAACTGATTTTGAAGAGTCGCCGCGTCGTGCCGGGGCGGTTGTTGCCAAGCGGCTTCGCGTTCGAGTTCCCGGCCTGGCCCGACGCCGCGAAGGATCTCTGTCGCCGGTGGCTCACGAGCCGCGATCGCGGAAGTCGCTTCGAGTTCGAGTGTCCCGCCGTTGAACCTCACTTGTCGAGGTAGTATTCCAGGTAGCCGAGGTGCATTTCTTCGTAGGTCTGCGGACCCCACTTCACGGCTTTGGTCGGGTCGGGGTTCGCCGGATTCTTGTCGCTGTTGTCGTACCAGGCGGTGTACGTGAGGCGACTCCCGCGCGGGATGCTCACCGGCTCCGCGTATCGGTAAACCAACTGCCAGTTGAAGTCGTAGTGCGGCACGTCGAGCAGGTTCTTCGTCGTTCCATTGGGCAACTTGATGTCGTAGCGAGCCGCCTTGCCGCGCAGGTGGGCGTGCGGGAAGAACGCGAGGGCCTTCGCGTCGAACGGAATGTACGGGATGACACCTTCGATCTTGTAATTGGCGTCTCCGGCCGGGATTGTGAATGCCGCGTTCACCATCGCCGTGACCTTTACTTCGTGCTTCGGCGCGTGCTTGGCAAAGACGAGCCCGATCTTCGTCTGGTCCTCGGTGGCCTTGCCGTTGGGCGTGTAGTGGATCTGGAAGTGGAGGGTCGAGTTCTTGGGGAGTTGCTTGGCGAAGCCGTCCGGGTAGATGAGCGTGTTGTTGCCGGGCACGTAGACGGCGAAGAAGCCCTGACGTTCGCCTTCGGCTCGTGGCCGACCCTTCGGCGACGCGAACACGAGCACGTGGTGCGTCACTTCGCGAGCACTCGGCTGCACTTCCAGGGCCTGAATCCAGCGGACTTCTTCGAGGTTCGTGTCCACGCTCACATTCTGGTAAGCCATCACGCCCGTGGCCTTGATCGCGATCGGCTTGGGTATCTGGAACACGGCATCGGGCTTGCCGATGAGCCAGCCGCTGGCGAAATCGCGGGGCAGCGGGGCGTCGGCCACGTCGCCCTTCTTGAGGTCGCCGGCGAGCCACGTCAGCAGGTCGGCCTTGTCCGCGGTTGCGAGCGAGCGGTCGTTCAGCCAGAGCGAATGCTCGCCCTTGGCGGGTGGGGCCGCGAACCACGGCGGCATGGTCCCGCCTGCGATCACGCGCTTGAGCACGGCTTGGCGCGACTTCACCTGTTCGTAAGTTTCGAGGGCGAACGGAGCCGTGCCGCCCTTGTGGTGGCACTCGATGCAGTTCGCCTGCACGATGCGTTCGATGCGGGCGTGGTAGGTGATGGGTGGCACCGTGCTTCCAGCCGGTGCATTCGCAGCAGCCAGTTCGCAGCCGGGTGCCGTGGTTGCGGTTACAAGCGGTTGCTTCCCGGCGAGAGCGTCCTCGATCGCGGCGGTGGGGAAGTGATTCTTGGGAGCATCGAGCGAGTAGCCGATGCCGTACTGATCGTCGATCGCGCCTCGGTACAGCACCGTGCGAGCGGCATCGAGAAGGAACACTTCCGTGGTCGTCTTCGCACCCAGGGCCGACGCGAGCTTGCCATCTTTGTCGTGAACCGTGCGGCCGGTGAACCCGCGATCGGCGACAATCTTCTTCAAGTCCTCGGCTTCATCGGACGCCATCGGATCGAC
>JAYTGN010000358.1:0-21677 GCA_043733485.1 Gemmataceae bacterium | reverse complement strand
CGGCAGTTCTTCTGTTACCCATTCCGGGGTGCGTAGGGTGGGCCGGAGCGAGGCAAGGCTTCAGCCTTGCCGAGTGAGGCCCACGGGCATCGCCGGATACTCTCCCCGTGGGCCTCCCGCGATGCCGCATTCGCGGCCATCGCGGTCCGGCCCACCCTACGAGCCGTTCAAACGGGTCGATCACGATCTGCCGCTCGCCTTGTTCAGCTTTGAAGCTCCACCACTCGGCCGGTGCGGTTGCTCTCGTAGATGGCACAGATCAGTTCCACCGCGCGCTTCCCTTCCCGGCCATCGACCTTGGGTGCTCGGTTGTCGCGGATCGCTTCTACGAAGTCCGCGAGTTGCCGACGATGCCCTTCGTGGCCGATCGCCTTGGGATCGGCGGCACCGCCACTCGCGCCGAGTTTCGCCGCGAACCGCAACTTCACCTCATCGTCCGACGTCGTGGCCGGCGTGAAGTCCCACTTCAAGACGTCTTCCTGTTCGATCACTGCGGATCCGAGGTCGCCGTGGATGGCGATCTGCTTCGGGTAGCCGGGATGAACGCTGGTGGTGCCGGCGAGGAGGCCGAGTGCCCCGTTGGCGAAGCGGATCGAGGCGACCGCCGTGTCTTCCACTTCGATGCGTTCGTGAGCCAGCGTGGCGGTTAGACCGCACACGTGCGTGGCCGGGCCCATCATCCAGAGCAAGAGATCGACGTTGTGAATGGCCTGATTCATGAGGGCACCGCCGCCGTCGAGGGCGAGCGTGCCCTTCCAGCCGCCGTCGTCGTAGTAGGCTTGGCTGCGCCACCATTTGTTGCTCGCTTCCCCCAGCGTGAGCCGTCCGAACTTCCCGGCCTCGACCGCGGCCTTGAGCACGATGTTGGCATCGGCGAACCGCGAAGGAAAGATGGTGCAAAGCTTCACGCCGTGCTGGTCGCAGGCTTCGATGAGGCGCTCGCAGCGCGGGCCGGTGATCTCCAAGGGCTTCTCGACGACGACGTGCTTGCCCGCCGCCGCGGCCGCAACGGCCGGTTCCAGGTGCGCCCCGCTCGGCGTCGTGATCGCCACGACATCCACGCCCGGAGCCTTCACGGCTTCCTCGATCGTGGCGAAGGTCGGGCAGGGCGGCGTGCCGGTTTCTTCGAGCAACTTGGCAGCACTGGCCGGCGTGCGGCTCACGAGTGCCGCGATGTGCGTGCCGGGAATCTCGGCGAGTGCGCGGACGTGGAACCGCGCGATCATCCCGCAGCCGACGATGGCGAACCCGAGTGAATGGGGCATGAATTGTTCACCACGGAACACACGGAACGCACGGAAGCGGAAAGCAGAAGGACATCATACGTCTCGTCGGCTCGCGGCGCTCGATTCAACGGACTGCAAACGAAGAAAGCCGTACCTCTCGAAGTCGGCAAATTCCGAGGGGGCGACACCTCAGCGCTGGCGGGGCTTCACCTTCTCGTACATGAGCCGCACGAGTTGTTCCAGCAGTTCGAGAAACTCGGTGTTGGCGATCTCGCGGACCTGACAAAGAATGGCCCGGCGCCGCTCGATCACCTCCACGAAATTCTCGACGCCAACCTTCTCCAGCGGCCCGCCCTGCGCTTGCATGTCGAGGATTTCTTGAACCTCGTCGGGTCGCAGTTCCGCGGCGCGTTCCTTGTTCCGTTCGAGCCAGTTCACGAGGTCGGGAAGGGCGGCCCGTTCGTAGAGCAACTTCAGCGATTCCTCGTCGGCCGGGGGCTTGCCGTGCATGCGAGGCAGCAGCCGCTCCAGCGGGTGGTTGCGGAGTTCGCTGACGGTGAGTCCGAGCGCCTCGGCACACTGGCTGACGGTGGCGTTCCGCAAGCGGCGCTTCGGCCCGCTGTGCAAGATCTGCCGCACCGTGTGGCGGTTGAGTTGCGAAATGCGAGCGAAATCTTCCTGGTTCCAGCCGCGTTCTTCGACGAGCCGCGCAATGGTATTGGCCAGTTCCGCCCCTGCGGAACCGAGTGCTGCCCCGTTCATCCGTGCCTTCTTTCATCGACCCGCTGCCGCCGAGGGATGCTTCCCGCTCCCCGCACGGCACCGGTTCCCGCCCCGCGAGTTCGCCCCCACGAACATACTAATAGCGGCACGTGCTTGTGGAAGAGAAGAAACCGAAGAGTTGCTCGGAAACCGTCCGAAAAAACGTCGGCCAGCCGGACCTTCCCTCCATTCCCGCGCTGCGAGGGCGCGGAAACGTTCGGAATGGACCGGCCGGCCGTTGGTGGTTCAACCGCTCGTGAAGACTCAGTACGGGCTGGTGGAACCGGACAGTTTCGAACCCGAGATCGGGGTCACGGGGATCGACGGGATGGCGGGAACGCTGGTCGCGCCCGGCGTCGGGATGGCGATCGGAGGCACGGAGCCTTCGCTGCCGACCTTCTTCGGATCGACCTTCTTCGGGTCCATCGGCTTCGGAGTCTCTTTCATGGGAACCGGAGCCGGCACGACGACCGCGCCGGGGGCCGCGCCGCACGACGAGCAGGTGTCGCAAGCCGGAGCGCAATCGCTCTTGTGCTTGAACTTGGCCTTGATCTTGTCGAGCAGGTTCGGGCGCGGGGCCGCGCACGAATCGCAGGCTGGGGCACAGGTTGGGGCCGGGGCGCACTTCGGAGCCGGGGCCGGCTTCGCGCAGCAGGTCGGAGCCGGAGCGCAACAATCCTTGGACTTGTGACACCCGAGCCGGCTCTTGATCTTGTCGAAGAGGCTCGGTTTGCTGGCGCAGGGATCGCAGGCCGCGGCGCAGCCGGTGCTGCAACCCGACACGACCGCGGGAGCGGCAGGTGGGTGGACGTGGGCAGGAGCATCGGCCCCGGCCATGAACGTGGACGACATCAACAGGAGAGCGGCATTCACGGTAAGAGTCCTCCTTTCGGGGCGGAAATCCGGATGGAACCGATCTCGCCCAGGGGTCCGCTCCAGCGTGAAGTGCCTGCCACCGAGCCGGAGCGGATTGCGGCTGGGGCCAAAGTTCCACTGCTGACATCGACGGGCTCGAGAAGAAAGCGTGAACTCTCTGAAGAAAATCCGCTCGCCGTTTCACACTGTGCGTCGGGTGGTGCCGCCAGCGAAGAGCCTGCGCGAAACGCAGGCTGGTGCGTCTCCGGGCTCTCGGTCGCTCAGCGAGTTGGTACCGACTGATCCGCGCGTACCGATTGGCGAAGGCGGACCGTCGCGCCGATGTCTCGTCCGGACGCTACAAAGTGGTGAGCAGCCTCCGTCGGCGAAAGGAATCCCGTGTCGCAAGTCGAGAAAGTTTGGCGCTTGCTTCCCGCGAACCCGGACGACGCAAATCGGCTGGCAAAAGGCGCGAAGGTGTCGCCGGTCGTCGCGCAGTTGCTGCTCAATCGCGGGATCCGCGACGCGGCGGCGGCCCAGCAGTTTCTCAACGCTTCGCTCGCTTCGCTTCACCCTCCGGCCACGTTGCCGAACGTCCCGCTCGCCGCCGAACGCGTTCACCAAGCGATCCAGGACAAGCGCAAGATCTGCATCTACGGCGACTACGACGTCGATGGCGTCACCGGCACTTCGATCCTCCTCAAACTCTTGACGCACCTCAGAGCGGACGTGCAGTTTCACGTGCCGCTCCGGCTCTCCGAAGGCTACGGGCTCAACAGCGAGAAGCTCCGCGAACTTGCCGCTCAGGGCGTCGACTTGGTCGTCAGCGTCGATTGCGGGATCGCGAGTTTGGACGAAGCCGCCGAGGCAAAGCGGCTCGGGCTCGAATTGATTATCACCGACCACCACGAGATGAAGACGCAGGGCGACCAGCCGCTTCTGCCCGATGCCAGCGTTCTCGTCCATCCACGGTTGCCCGGCAGCACGTATCCCTTCGACGGCCTCTCGGGTGCGGGCGTCGCGTTCAAACTCGGCTGGGCCATCGCTCAGCGGGCCACGGGAGCCGAGCGCGTTTCCGCCGACCTGCGCGAACTGCTCCTCGACGCGCTCAGCCTCGCGGCCCTCGGCCTCATCGCCGACGTGGTGCCGCTCCAAGATGAGAACCGCATCTTCGTGCGCCATGGCTTGAACCGGATCAAGGAGAAGCCCTCGGTCGGGCTGCGGGCCTTGATGGAAGCCGCGGAACTCGGGGGGGAGAACCCGATCAGTGCGGAAGACGTCGGCTTCCGCCTCGCGCCGCGATTGAACGCGGCCGGTCGCCTCGGCTGCGCCCGCCTCGCCGTCGAACTCCTTACGACGACCAACCCTGCGAAGGCGAAGGAGCTCGCCGAGTATCTCGAAGCACAGAACCAACAGCGGCAAGGGATCGAACGCAAGATCACGGGCCAAGCCAAGGAAATGATGACGAGCTACGACCTCGCGACCACGGCCGGGATCGTGCTCTCTTCGACGGAATGGCATCAAGGCGTGGTCGGAATCGTGGCCAGCCGAATCGTCGAGGCCTTCGGCCGGCCCGCGCTCGTCGTCACGATCAAGCCCGATGAAGACATCGCGGTCGGCTCGGGCCGCTCGGTGCCAGGCTTCCCATTGCACCTCGCTTTGAAGGCGTGCGAGGAACACCTCATCGGCCACGGTGGGCACTCCGCCGCGGCCGGGTTCAAACTCAAACCCGCGAACCTCGATGCTTTCAGCATCGCCTTCAACGCCTATGCCACGGCCCACTTTCCCAACGGCATACCGCCTGCACCGCGACTCACGCTCGACACCGAGGTGCCGCTCAGCGCCTTAACCTGGGGTCTTCTCCGCGACATCGACAAGCTCGAGCCGTACGGCGCCCAGAACCCGAAGCCCAAGTTTCTGGCGGCGGGCCTCAAGGTGGAGAACCCGCGCCGGATCGGCTCGGGCGACGTGCAGCGCCACCTCGACTTCCGCGTGAAGCAAGGCGAGACCACGATCCGCTGCGTGGCGTGGAACATGGCCGACCGTTTTGATGAACTGCTCTCGGCGAACGGCGACTGCTGCATCGCCTTCACCCCGCGCGTCAACGAGTGGAACGGCATGCACCGACTCGAACTGCTCATCCACGACTTCAAGCCGGGAAGCACGGTCGAGTTGGAATGAACCCTGGGATCACTTCAACCCCGCCATGAACTCCGAGACGTTCTTGATCTCGTCCGGCGATAGCTTGCTCGCGAACTCCGGCATGCCCGACCCCGGCTTATGCGTTTTCGGATCCTTGACGTGGTCCGACAACCACTCCACGTTGCGTTCCGCACCTACCTTGGCGAGGTTGGGTCCCTTGCGCTTGGGGCCACCTCCCGCCGACGTCGAAGCGGCATGACACCCCAGACAGTTTTTGTCGAACACGGCGTTGCCCGTGGGCGTGCCGCCCATGCCGCCCATGCCGCCCGGATTCATCGGCGGGCCTTCCGGTACCGTGGGGTCCGACTTGCCGCATCCGATCATCGCGGCGAGCAGGCACGCTCCTGCCAGGCCACTGAACATTCGCAAACACATGTGGTGAACCTTGAAAGAAATGGAAATGAAGCCTCTGAAAGCAATAGAAGTTGGGCGCGACTTTGGCCTCTCCAGTGAAACGCGGGGTTCCTCAATCCTCGAATCGCTCACCGATTAGCCGCGACGCGGAGTCCTCGGAGCGGAGCGCGACATCGCCGAGCCGCCGCGCTCCGCAGATTGGGGTCGCAATTCACCTTGATTCGGTCACTCCCAATTCCCAACAATGCCTTCTGCTTCCTACTGCGCACCCGAGGTGGCCCATGATCGTCGGCGTCCCCAAGGAGATCAAGTCGGACGAATACCGCGTGGCGATGGTGCCCGCCGGCGTCGAGGAGCTGACGCGTGCCGGGCACACCGTGCTCATTCAAGCGGGAGCCGGTGCCGGTAGCGGCATCAGCGACGAACAGTACACCGCCAACGGTGCCGAGATCGTCGCCGCCGAAACGGACGTGTGGAAGCGGGCCGAGATGGTCGTGAAGGTGAAGGAGCCGCTGCCCGACGAGTGGCCGCTCATGCGCAGCGGGCAGACGGTGTTCACGTTCTTCCACTTCGCGGCGGATGAAGTGCTCACCCGGGCCGTCATGAAGTCCGGCATCACGGCCGTGGCTTACGAAACGATCAAGGACGCGCGCGGCGGCTTGCCGCTGCTCACGCCCATGAGCGAAGTGGCCGGGCGCATGAGCATTCAGGAAGGGGCGAAGTACCTGGAACGGCCCTTCGATGGTCGCGGCATTCTGTTGGCCGGCGTGCCGGGCGTCGCTCCCGCAACGGTCGTGGTGCTCGGCGGAGGCGTGGTTGGAGCGAACGCGGCCCGCGTCGCCGCCGGCCTTGGAGCCAACGTCTTCCTCCTCGATGTGAACCTCGATCGGCTTCGTTATCTCGACGACGTCATGCCCAAGAACGTGACGACGCTCTTCAGCAATCGGCACAACATCTTGGACGCGATTCAGTGGGCGGACCTCGTGATTGGGGCGGTGCTGATTCCCGGGGCGAGGGCACCGCATCTGGTTCGACGCGAAGACTTGAAGCGGATGCCGCACCGGGCCGTCATCATCGACGTGGCGATCGACCAGGGCGGGTGCCTGGAAACGAGCCGCCCGACGACGCATGCGAAGCCGACGTACCTCGTCGATGAGATCGTGCATTACTGCGTGACGAACATGCCGGGTGCCGTGGGCCGCACCAGCACTTACGCCCTGACCAACGTGACGTTGCCCTACGCGATGCAACTGGCGAACAAGGGCGTGGACCTGGCGTCGCGGGACAACCCCGGCTTGGCGGCGGGTGTGAACGTGAAGGCCGGCAAGGTGACGAACCGCGCCGTTGCCGACACGTTCGGGTTGGAGTGTGCGACAGTGTGAAACGATCGCTCGCTCGACTTCGGATTGACCGCCGAGCCGCAACCGGGTCAGAGTGTCCGTCGGGTCACAAGCCTCGGGGGCGATGCGATGACGGACGGAGTCGGTCGGGTTCGGTCGTGGCGATTACTGGCGTGTCTGGTGTTGGTTGGGTCCGCGGCCTTGTACTTCGCCCGGCTCGGCGACCGCGCTCTCTGGTCGGAGGAGCTCCGCTGGGCGGAGATTCCCCGCGAGATGGCCCGGACCGGCGACCTGTTCTGGCCCACGATCAATTCCCAGACGTACTACGACAAGCCGCTCGGGTCGTACTGGCTGGTGCTCGCCGCCGCCCCGCTGGCCGGCGGCATCAACGAACTGGCGGCGCGGATTCCCTCGGCGATCGCGGGCGTCCTGTCCGTGGGCTTGCTCATGGCGCTCGCTCGCCGGTTCGTCGGCGATGGTCGCGTTGCCGCGCTGGCGGGTACGGTACTCGCCACCAGTTACGGGTTCGCGTTTTTCTCCCGGACGGCCTCCACCGATGTCGAGACCGTGGCGGGAGTGTTGGCGGCGCTCTGGGTCGGGACCGGAACCGACGGCCGATGGTCCGGCCGGCGTACGCTCGCATTCTGGCTGGTGATGGGAGTCACGTCGCTGACGAAAGGGCTACTCGGGTTCGCGCTTCCGCTGCTCGTGCTGGGCTTCTACCATACCTTCGCGATCGGCAGTGAACGTGCCGCGAGTCGAGCCGATTGGGTTCGAGCGGCCCTGCGCCGCAATCGGTGGCTGCTCGACCGGTGGACCCTACTCGCGGCCCCGCTGGCAGTGGCCGTGTTCCTGGCTCCGTTCGCCGTATCGATCGTGCGGACCGGCTCGGATGAAGGCTTGGGAATGGTGTGGCGGGAGAACATCCGCCGCTTCTTCGACGCGCACAACCATCGCGGACCGATCTACCTTTACGCCTACGTGATCGTCGGTCTTCTCGCCCCGTGGTCGCTGATGTTGCCCGCCGCGCTGGTGCGGGCGCACCAAACGCGCGATCGCGGCGACCGCTTCGCGCTGGCGTTCTTTTGGGCGATCTTCGTTTTTTTCACGCTCTCGTCGTCGCGGCGAAGCTACTACCTGGTGCCCATACTGCCGGCGGCAGCGCTCCTGGTGGCGCGTGCGGTTCTCGCGGAAGCAACGGAACTGAGCGCGACGGCCCGACGACTCCGGACGCTGGGCTACATCCTGACGGCCTCCGTTGCGGTTGCGGCGGGAGGCGCGGCGGTGCTGCCCGTCTCGGCGCTGGGCAGCGAGTGGGACGAGTTCGCCGGACTCCCGCAGCCGAGACTGTTCCTGGCCGGGTGGGCGGTGGTCGTTGCGAGCGTTGCGGCCGCGGCCGTGCGGTTCACCCCCACTCGGGTGGGCGTCTCGCTGGGGGCCATCGCGATCTGGGCCATGAGTTACTGTTACCTCGCGGCGATGCCGGACCTCGAACCGTACCGCACGACCCGTCCGTTCCTCGAGCGCGTGCGCGAGGCGACGACCGACGGCCCGGCCGACGTGGCCCTGTACCGAACGCGAGATGCCGTGTGGTATCTCAACCCGGGAGCCGCACTGCTCGAATGCGAGTCGGCGGCTGATCTGGCGACCCGCCTCGAGGCGGGCACGACCCGGTGGGGGCTCCTCAAGGAGCAGGATTTCGATTCGGTCTCAGGGAGAACGCGCGCGGTGTTGCGCGAACCATCCCACCCCTGGGATGGACCGGACGCTCGGGGAAAGAAGCTCGTACTGGTCGAACGCAAGTGACCCCGCGCCGACAACGGAGATGTCCAACTCGTACGCTGGAGGTATGATCACCAAGGCGATCCGCCGATCCTCGTGCGTTCGAATCCACCATGACGCCTCCCGCCACGCCCGAACGCGACGTTCTCAGCGTCACCGCGCTCAACTTCCAAATTCGCGCGTTCCTCGAAGGCAAGTTCCCGTCCGTCTGGGTCGGGGGGGAAATCACGGGCTTCAAGAAATTCCCGTCCCGTCACTGGCACTTCACGCTGAAGGATGCGAACGCCCAAATCCGTGCGATCTGTCACTTCGCGGCCAACGCTCGCATCCGGTTTGAACCACACGACGGGATGCAGGTGATCGCACGGGGCAAGGTCTCGTTGTTTTCTCAGAACGGTAACTACCAACTCGAAGTCGAGACGCTCGAACCGAAGGGAATCGGTGCCGCCGAACTCGCCCTCAGACAACTCAAGGACAAGCTTCGCAACAAGGGCTACTTCAATCCCAATCGCAAGCGACCGATTCAGAAGTTCCCCAAGCGAATCGCATTGGTCACGAGTGTGAAAGGGGCCGCGATCCACGACATGTTGCGGCAGTTCTCACTGCGATGGCCGTTCTGCGAAGTCATCCTGAGGCCGTGCCGCGTTCAAGGCGAAGGTGCGGCCGAGGAGATCGCCGCGTGCATTCGGATGCTCAGCGAGTTGGAACGGACTCGCAAGTTGCGCTTCCATGCGATCATCGTCGGCCGCGGCGGTGGTTCTGCCGAGGATCTCAACGCCTTCAACGAAGAGGTGGTCGCCGACGCCATCTTCCACTGTTCCTGTGCCGTGATCTCGGCGGTGGGCCACGAGGCAGACTGGACCATTGCCGATGAGGTGGCGGACGCTCGGGCCGCAACACCCACTGCGGCCGTGAGCCAGTTCACTCCGCATCAAGATGAAGTGGGACGCATGCTGATCGAGTACCACGCTCGTCTCCGCGACGGCATGGCGAGGCGGCTGCAGTATGCGAAGCAGTGCGTCGATCACTATGCCGCGAGGCCAGCCCTGCGCCGCCCGCTCCAACGGCTTCGCGATCTCGAGCAACATCTGGACGAAACTTCGGAACGACTGAACCGCGCGGCTTCGCAGCGAATCCGGAAAGCGAACGATAAGCTCGGTGCCCTCGCGGCCCGGCTCGAATCGCTCAGCCCGCTGAATATCCTGAGCCGCGGTTATAGTCTGACCCGCACCCCGGACGGCAAACTGCTCCGCGACCCCGGCGACGTTCAACCCGGCGACGTGATCGTAACTCGGGTTTCCAAGGGTGAAGTGACCAGCCGGGTGGAAACCTCATGAATCCAAAACCGACCGAGATCCGATTCGAAGATGCTCTCCGCGACCTGGATCAGATCCTTCGCGATCTGGAAGAGGGCGGGGTGAGCTTGGAAGATTCGCTGGCCCGCTACGAGCGCGGCGTCGGGCTCCTGCGCCAGTGCTACGGCCAATTGAAGGACGCGGAACACCGCGTGAAGATGTTGACCGGCACCAAGGACGACGGAACGCCGGAATTGCAGCCTTTCGAACCCGCATCGTCCGTTGAAGCGGCGAAGGGTCGCAAGTCGCAGTAAGCCGTCTGCCGTCGTGGTCCCGAAACGAGGCATCTCCGCGAGAGTGGCCAATCGTCCATTCCAAGTCCACACGTCCCGCTTCAGTCGTGTCGTTAAGGGTGAAAGTCGGCATCCTCGCCTCCCTGGGATCGACGGAAGTCCGCACCGGGTAACGGTTGACAGTTGCCATGACACGCCGCCGCGCAGCCCGTCTTGATAATGCTGGGGAAGAACCTATAGTCCGCCGCTCGCGCATCGAAAATTGGGGAGCCCGCGAGCCGCCAAACGTGCGGTTTTCGGGTGCGGAGGCGCCGGGTGAAAGGGCGTTGGCTGGCAATCTGTCTGGGGGTGGGAGCAGGACTCGTGCTGTCCATGCCGTGGGCCGCCGCGCAGCCCGTGCGAGGCGAAATGCCCTTGGCGACGAACGGTTTGACGGACCCAGCCCCGTCCGTTCCTCCCCGTCGAGCCTATCAACGGCCTCCGACCAATGCGGCCGATCGCGACGAATTCAACCAGCCGGGACGCGACTTCACGCTCCCCGATGGTTCGATCATTCCCGTGCCGCAAGCTCCCGGCCGATTCTTTCGGTTCGCGCCGCGGTACGGCCGGCTGAACAACCAGAGCGGCGAGAAACTACTCGACGGCACGCAACGCGTCGTCTATACCGGCGGCGTGATCGTCTACGTGAGCCCCGGCCCCAACCAGCCCGAGATCGAATTTGCCACCGACGAAGCGGTCGTCTGGATCCACGGCGGCAATGTGGAGAATCCCACGGCGGGGTTCGACGCGGGGCCCGAAACCAAACGGGAAGTGGAAGTCTACCTTTCGGGCAACGTGATCATTCGCACGATTGCGCCCAGCGAGAACGGCCCACCCACGATGCAGACACTCCGCGCGGAGCAAGTCTATTACGACGTCTCGAAGAGCCGCGCGATCGCACTGGTGGCCGACCTCGAGATTTCCAGCCCCCGCGTGCCCGATGGCATTCACCTGACGGGTAAGGAAATCCGCAAGCTCGATGCCGCGAACTGGGAAGCGCTCAACGCTTCGGCCTTCTCCACGAAACTGCCGGCCGACCCCGGTCTCCGGTTCGATTCGAGCCGCATCACGCTCCACGAGCGGACCACGAACCTGACCAATATTTTCGGGGTGCCCTACAAGACGTTCGAAGGCAAGACCGTCAAAGGAACGGAGCGCATTCTCACGGCCCGGAACTCGGTGGGTCGAATCAACGGCGTGGTGCCGGTCTTCTACTGGCCCTACTTGCGAACGGAGTTGAACGAGCCGCTCGGCCCGCTCACGGGGATCGGCGGCGGGCAAGATCGCATCTTCGGCACGCAGGTGTACACGACCTGGGACATGTACAAGATCCTCGCGCTGCGGCCGCCCGAGGGCCACAACTGGAAGTTGAATCTCGATTTCCTCAGCGATCGCGGCCCTGCGGCCGGCACCGATTACTCCTACTCGATTTCCCCGCCTGAAGACGGCTTCACACCCGGCCAGGGTCTGATTCGGCTCTACGGGATCAACGATGGCGGCGTGGACGTCCTCGGCGGCCATCGCGACACGCAGCCCAGCCACCCCGCGAACCGAGGCCGCGTGCTCTGGAGGCACCAACAGGAAGTCATCGAAGGCATGTACTTCCAGGGCCAACTCGCCTACCTGAGCGATAAGAACTTCTTCGAACAGTACTACAAGCAGGAGTTCGACTACGGCCCCTCGCAGGAGACGTTTGCGTACCTGACGTACCAGAAGCAGAACCTCTGGGCGAGCGGGTTGGTGCTGCCGCGACTCGGGCAGAACTGGATGACGCGAACGGAGTGGTTGCCGAAGTTCGACGGCGCGATCGTGGGTCAATCGTTCTGGGATCTGTTCTCGTACAACGCGCGGGCCAGTGCGGGCTACGCTCAGCTTTCGCCCAGCAGCGTCAGCCCGTTTCCGGTGCTCTCGACCGACAGGTCGGACGGCACGGCGCGGTTGAATCTGAACCAAGAACTGAGCGTGCCGTTCGATCTCGGCCCGTTCAAGTTCGCGCCGTACGGCACGCTCGACCTCACCTACTACAGTCGGGACTTGTTGGGGCAGGATGCGGGCCGCGTCTACGGCGGCGGCGGCGTTCGCAGCAACCTGCCCCTCTCGCGGCTCTACGAAAGCGTCGGCAGCGAACTCTTCAACGTTCACGGCCTCTACCACAAGGTCACGCTCTCCAGCAATTACTTCTACGGGCGGACAAATGTTTCCTATTGGAAGTTGCCGCTGCTCGATCGGCTGGACGACGACAACACCGACTACACGTACCGCTCCATCCGACCCGCGCAGACGCAACTCGTGCCCGGTGCGGCAGGCGTCGCGCTCGCGAACTCGCCCTTGTTCAACCAGCAACTTTACGCCATCCGTCGGCTCGTGGACAACCGCATCGATACACTCGACAATCAGCAAGTTCTCCAAATGGACGTCCGCCAGCGGTTGCAGACGAAGCGCGGGTACCCGGGGCTCGAACACACCGTCGACCTGCTCACCTTCGACGTTTCCGCCTCGTACTTCCCGCAGGCGAATCGCGACAACTTCGGGAAGTCGTTCGCCTTCCTCGAGTACTTCGGCCTGTGGAACATCGGCGACCGCACCTCGATCCTCTCCTCGGGCTGGGTGGATCCCTTCGATTACGGCGCTCGCTACTGGAACGTCGGCGTGAACCTGGATCGGCCCGACCGCACGAACGTCTACGTGGGCTACCGCCAAACCGATCCGTTGAACAGCAAGGCCGTCACGGCCGCCGTCGGCTACCAACTGAGCCAGCGCTACTACACCAGCCTGGGCGTGAGCTACGACTTCGGCATTCAGCAAGCGCTGACCAACACGCTCTCGCTCACGCGCACGGGGTCGGACATGACCGTGACGCTCGGGTTTACCTACAACGCGCTGGTGAACAACTTCGGGCTCAACTTCCTGATCGTGCCGAATATCGTGCAGGCTTTCGCGCCGGGCTTCGGCGCACCGACCGGACAGTTCCAGCGACGGTGAGAATTGCCCATCAACCTTGCAGCGGACACCCGACATCATTGCTGGGAGGTCGGTCGTCACCTTAAAGCTAGGAAATTCGAACCATGCAGGTGGGGGAGTTGGCCCAGGTGCGCACATCGACATTCTCGCATCGGTCTGGTTTCGGAAAAATGGTGAAGCGATACCACTCGTGGTCGACGTACCAATTCTCGAAATGAATCGAGACCAGACTTACACGGACTCCGTCGATCGAACCCAATCGCGACTCATCGAGCGAGTGTACCTATGGATTTTGGCACTCGCTGATTTCCCTGGCGAACCGGCGACGTAAGTCGCCGGGTTTCTCGCACACCCGACGACTTACGTCGCCGGTTCGCCAAAATCTAAAGGCACACCCCATCGAGCTTGCGTTGCTTCGCAAATGCGATTGGAGTTCGACAAATACTACAACTCTGAAGCCGTGATTCGATACCTTGCGAACAAGGGTCGTTGGTCGATTCCCGGGCGCGCCGAAGAAGAGATGCCCGTTCCGAGAAGTACAGCACGTCGACTGTTGGTCGGACAAACCTGCGGCTTTCACTTCCCGAGGCAGTAGAGCATTTCTTCGCGCTTGCCGTTCTTCTTGAAGGCCACGCGAATGTAGATGCGGCTCCCGCAGATCGTGGGCGTGGACATCACCTCGTCGCCGAGCTTGTTCTCCGCGACGAGATCGAACTCCGTCGGCGTCGCCTTGAAGATGAAGGTGTTGCCCGATTCGCTGGTCGCGAAGACGAGGTCGCCCACGGGCACGGGCGACGCCGTGAATGCGCCTTTCAACGGCTCGCGCCACACTTCCTGGCCGGAATCGCTCTTCCAGCAGATCGCGTTGCCGTCGTCCGTCACGGCGAAGAGGTGTCCGCTTCGCACCCACATCGACGGGACGTACACGCGCTGCTTGTTCTCCCAGGCGAGCTTGCCCGAGCCGTCGGCGTAGACTGCCGAGACGTGGTTCTTCGGATACCCGCCGCTAGTGAAGATCAGCTTGCCGTCGGTGACGGTGGACGTGACGCATTCCGTGGTGGCACCCTTGGTTTCCCAGAGTTCCTTGCCGGTGAGCGGGTCGAGGCTCGTGACGAGGTCGCAACCGATGAACAGCAGTTGGTCCTTGCCGTCGATGGTGTGGACGATCGGGGAGGCGTAGTTGGGCAGTTTCGGCCGCGACCGCGTCCAGACGATCTTGCCGTTGGAACGGTCCAGGCCCACGATCGCGCCGGTTCCTTTGTTATCGGCGGAAACGATGGCCAGCGACTGATAGATCGTCGGCGACGATCCAAAGCCCTGGTGCAAAACGTAGTCGGTCACCTTCGTTTGCCAGAGCCGCTTGCCTTCGAGATCGACGGCGGTGGCGTGGACCGCGCCGCCGTTGAGGAAGTTGACGATGACGCGTTCGCCGTCGCAGGCCGGAGTACACGATGCAAACGACGCCTTGGCGTTCGGGCTGCCCTTTGGAATCACTTCGCCGCGATGGGCCTCGTGCCGCCAGAGTTCCTTCCCGGTCTTGCGGTCGAAGCAGAGGATCCACTGCGAGTCGTCCGCCGCCGTGAGGAAGACGCGGTCTCCGACGACGGTGGGTGCTCCGTGTCCTCGGCCCGGCACGGGCGCTTTCCAGAGCACGTTCTCGGTCTCGCTCCACTTTACGGGGGGCTTCTGATCCGCGGCCGCGATCCCATCGCGATTGGGGCCGCGCCACCACGGCCAATCCGTCGCGGCAAACGTCGGCGCCTTGGGTTCGTCCGCCGGAGCAGCGGCCATGATTCCGAGCACGAGAATCGCGGGCAGGTATCGCAGCATGTTCGGATTCACTCCAGTTACGTTCAGCTCGGCAGCGGGTTCGGGGCCAGGAACGTTTCCGGCGGCTCGGCCTTTGCCACGACCACCACGCCGGACTCGGTCACGGTGAACCCGCGACGGCGATCGAACTCGGCATCGTAACCGAGAACCGTGTAGGGAGGAAGTCGCACGTCTTTGTCGATGATTGCGCGCCGAATGCGGCAGTAGCGGCCCACGTCCACGCCTTCCAGCAAGATCGAATCTTCCACAACTGCGTAGCTGTTCACCCGCACCCGCGGCGAAAGGATGCTCCGCCGCACTTGGCCACCCGAGACGATGCAACCGGGGCAGACGATGCTATCGAGCGCTTCGCCGCGGCGAGCGTGACCCAGCGGCCCCTCGGCGCTGAACACGAATTTCGGCGGCGGGCTTTGCGGGTGGAACGTGCGGATCGGCCACGCCGAATCGTACAGATTCAGCACCGGTTCCACGGCGATCAGGTCCATGTTCGCCTGGTAGTAGGCATCGAGCGTTCCCACGTCGCGCCAGTAAGGAGCGGCCTTGCGGTTCTCATCGCGGAAGCGGTGGGCGTAAACCTTCTGCCCCGCGTCGATCATGGCGGGGACGATGTTCTTGCCGAAATCGTGATCGCTGTTCGGATTGGCAGCATCCTCGCACAACAATTCGAAGAGAAGCCGCGTGTTGAAGACGTAGATGCCCATGGACCCGAGCGCGAAGCGGGGGTCGCCGGGCATCGGTTCCGCGGTTTTGGGCTTCTCGAGAAAGTGGTGAACGCGATCGTCCGGAGTCGTTTGCATGATGCCGAATTGCCGTACGTCTGCGAGCGGCACGGGAATGCAGCCGATGGTGACGTCGGCGTTGCGGTCCTTGTGCGCCTTTAGCATCAAGCCGTAGTCCATTTTGTAAATGTGATCTCCGGCCAGGATGAGCACGTGCTCGGCATTCTCGCGTTCCAGCGAGTAGATGTTCTGATAGATCGCGTCGGCCGTGCCCTTGTACCACGTCTCGTCGATGCGCTGTTGGGGCGGCAGCACCTCCACCGATTCGTCCAGTTCGGGGCTGAGGAAATTCCAACCGGCGTGAAGGTGCCGATCGAGGCTGAACGATTTGAATTGCGTGAGGACGCGGATCCGCCGCAGCCCGCTGTTGAGGCAGTTGGAAAGCGTGAAGTCGATGATGCGATAGAGCCCGCCGAAGGGGACGGCGGGTTTGGCGCGATCGCGAGTGAGGGGCTCGAGGCGCGTGCCCCGCCCGCCCGCCAGGATGACCGTCAAGACTCCGCGCATTCGGTACTCCGCGATGCCGAACGAGATCCCCATTGTGCCCGGTTGCAACGGGCGTGGGAAGAGGCGCTTAGGAACTAAGCGATAGTACAGCCATGGTCAATGCCGAGGCATTCGCATCGGCATGACTGCCTCTCCCCGGCGGGCCCGGCGGGGAGAGGGTCAGAAGTCTCGCCCTCATTCCTCGTGGTGGGCGTACTTCTTGGGGTTGAAGTCTTTCCATTCCACCGTCTGAGGCTTGCCGTCGATTTCGATCGTCGCGGAGACGCTGAGCGTATCGGTCGGCTTCATCCAGGGTGCCTTGGCTACGAAGTGGGAACACTTCCCCGGCGGATCGTCCTTCCGCTCGTCCGGCTCGGAAGGCTCGAACGTCAAATCGTACTCCTTGCCGTCTGCGGTTTTCGCCTTGGCCGTGAGTTTGGACAGCGGCATCGGCGCGGGTTTGTGAGCCTCGTCCGCAGTTTCGAGGAAGATGTCGAGTTCGTTGCCCGTCTTGCTGGAGAGGTGCGCGGTGAGGGCGGCGTGGTGCTTCTTGCCGAGGTCGGCGAGCAGCATCTTCTCCCGTTCGTGGGAGTGGCCGTGTTCCTCGGCCTCCCGGTGCGTCGCGGGTTTGGGATCGCGCGAACCGCAGCCGAAGGCGAACGAGGCAGTCAGCAGGATGGTGAATGCTAGTGTCGTTTTCATGTAAGGCTATCAGCGGAAATTGACGTTGTTTGGATTGAATGCGTTCCCGAAGACAAGCACAATCATCAGGAAGTTCAGCGCGAGTCCCACAAGGCAGATAACCAGGCCAGCGATGGAGACGCCACGACCTGAGCCCTTCATTCCCATGAAGCCGAGAATCGATCCTACGACCTGAAGTATGGCCGAACCGATTGAGTTGACCGGCCAGCAACAGCAAAACACCGCGAGCGGAAGTGAGAGGATTCCGAGTATCAAGGACGTGATGCCAAGTCCGCTCCCGCCACTGCTACCTCGGGAAGCGCCGGGCGGGCTGTAGTCGTAGTCGTCTTCATCGTCGTCCCGACGGCGCTTCTTGCGGCGCGGGCGCTCATCCTCATCGTCTTCGTCGTCGCGGGATCGCTGCATCTTGTACGGCTTCTTGACCGACTTGGAATCCTCGGCCTTGAAGGGTTGCAAACACTTACCGCACTCGACTTCCTGGCCGATGTACTCGTCGCCGATTTCGAGTTCGGCCTTGCAGGTCGGGCAGTTGACGCGAATGTTGGCCATGAGGTCGCCCAGTTGGAAGCGAGTTCCGCTGCAAATTCAGAATAGCCGCGAGGCGCATCCGGGCAACGCCTGAGGATCGGCTGGCTCCGTATTCTAACCGGCAGGACACCGCCTCCAATTCTCTGGGAGTCACGATGACGCTCACCAAGTGGCTCGCGGCCTTCGTTCTGCTTGCGGTCGTTCCCTCGGCAGTCGCACAGCCGAACCCGTTGGTGTGGGACGACCGCCCCGTGATGCCGCAGCCGTTCGACACCAAGCCGTTCCACCGCGTCCGAATTCCCGGCTGGGTTCAAGACACTGTCGGCTGCGGGTACACGCTCTCCGTCATGGACTCGGCCTCGCGCGAACGAGCCGCAAAACACGGCGTCGCGCTCTCCGAGATGGGCTTCGTCGATCCCTTCTACGCCTACTACGACAGCAAGTTGCTCAAGCGACGCAGCCCGCACGTGCCCCTCGGCAAGCTCGAAAAGGACATTGCCGAGTACAAGAAACTCGGCGTCCGCATCCTCGGCGTCTACCCGCCGACGCTTCAGGGCGAGGTCTACGAAACGCATCCGGAGTGGCGGCGAATCGCGACCAACACCACCGAGATTCCGACCACCGACATGAAGAAGTTCCCGCACGGCGGCATGCTCTGCCCGCTCGGGCCGTACGGCGATTTCTTCATCGACGTGCTCGCCGAGATCCTCACGAAGTACCCCGATGTCGACGCCTTCAGCTTCGACGGGCTGCATCACGGCGGCGTGTGTTATTGCGAACATTGCCGCAAGAACTACCGCAAGGACGCGGGCAAGGAGATCCCGAAGGCCGACCTCAACGAGCCCGAATTCCGCCGCTATCAACACTGGGCCGATCGCAAGATCGAGAACCTCGTGCAGCGGATGCAGGAGCGGTTGAAGGGAATCAAACCGGATGTCGCGCTGGTCACGTGGAGCACGAACGCCGGGCGTTGGGGCCATTTCCAGAGCTTGCCGCGGAACATGCCCGCCCGCATGAACCTGCTCCTGGACGCCCCAGATCAGGAATTCTGGATGGACGAATCGAACCGCGGCAACACGATCGTGCCCGCGTTCAGCAACGCTTACATGTGGGCGATCACCGACCACCGCGTCGGCTTCAGCGAGCCGTACCTCATGAGCCACGGCAACCCGTACGGCAACGATTCGTTCCCGCCTCACGAGATCGAACGCCGCATGAAGTTGGCCCTCACGTACGGTGCGTCGCCGAGCATCGCCGTGGCCCAGCCGCCGCGATTGCAACAGGAACTCTATCGCTGCATGGACGAAGTGCAGAAGCGAAAACCCTGGCTGACGCACAAGGAGCCGGAGCGCTGGGCCGCAATCCTGATGAGCGATAATACGCGGACGTTCTACGGCCGCGATCCGGGTAAGGTCGAGGAACGCTACATGGCCAGCGTGCTCGGCACGTTCCGGGCCTGCGTCGAAGAACACCTTCCCGTGAACCTGATCAACGACTGGAACCTGAACCCGGCGGACCTCGCGAAGTACAAGGTGTTGGTGCTGCCAAACGCGGCGTGCCTCGACGAGCGCCAGGTGAAGGCCATCGACGAGTTCGTGAAGGCCGGCGGCGGGCTCGTCGCTTCACTCGATACCTCGCTCTTCGACGAGTTCGGCACCGCGCGCAACAACTTCGCCCTGAGCGAAGTCTTCGGCGCGGACTACCGCGGCATCCCGCCGGTGACGGCCGTGAAAGAAGAGATCGATGTCAACTTCGCGAAGAGCATCGGCCCGGACTACTGGGAGAAGCGGAAGAACGTCTTCGACTTCCGCCAGGATGTGGCATCGTTCCTGAACGAAGGGAAAATGAAGACCTACGTCGGCCCGCAAACTGTGACCTTCAAGGGTCCGGCGGTTCGCATTCTGCCGAAGCCCGACACGAAGCTCGCCGGCTTCTTGCGCGGCAAAACCGCGGACGCCCCCGAACTCCCCGGCGTCGTCGAACGCACCCACGGCAAAGGCAAAGTGGTCTACCTCGCGGCCGGGATCGACGCGGCCTATTACCTCTACTCCTACCCGTACCAGCGGATCGTGTTGAAGAACGCGATCGATCGGGTTGCGAGTTCGCCGCCGCCGATCGACGTGAAGGCCCCGATGTGCGTCCACGTCACCGCGATGCGGCAAACGAAGGCCGGCACGCGGCTCATCGTGCATCTCTTCAACGACGTGAACACCACCGGCGGCCACGCCCTACCCACGGACGACGTGCCCCTCCGCGAGGAGGTGATCCCCATCGCGGACATTCGCGTCACGTTCCGCCCGGAGTACCAGATCAAGAGTGTGAAGTTGCAACCGGAGGGGAAGGAACTCTCCGTGGAGAAGACGGCCTCGGGCTGGACCGTAACAGTGCCGAAGCTGGAGATTCACACGATGGTCGTGGCCGAGTTGGAGTGAGGTGTCAGCAGCGATCGACCCTTGGCGGCATTCTGGGAACGTCGGGATGCGAACGAGTCCGGCCAGCACGGCCCTACCTGGACTCGTAACGGGCCAGGTCGATTGCAGTGGAACCCTTGATTTCCGGCCGCACGAAGAGCGCCCGCCGAACCGGGTCGTCGATCGACTGATTCAACGTCGCCTTGTCCAGGTTCAAATCCATCTCGAAGCGCGGCTCCTCCCATTTCAACACGATGTGCGTCGGGTACTGAATCGCAGCCGGAAGCTCGGTTCCCTTCACGATGCCGATCCGCTCGGTCTGGGCCGCCTTGATCTCCGCCGTCGCGATCAGTGCGTTCGTCTTCGCGTTGCGGAGGATGTGCTTCTTCACCTGCGGCCGCGTGCCCGTCGCGGGATCCGCATCGAAAATCACTTCCTTCCGCACCAGCCCGTTGGGCGTCGAAGCCGTCCAGGAAAGCATGTACGTGCGGTCTCGGTCGTTGGGTGTCGCGGTGTATTGATTCGTGGAAGGGTAGGTGATCATGCCGAGAGCTTGCATCACCCAGTCGGGCTCGAACGGGATCCCTCCGGGCATCTTGGCCTTGCGGCTCTCGAAGTCCGCGTGGGAAGCGTAGACGTACATCGGGTCTTCGCCCGGTGCCGCGAGGTAGACCCAGAATTCCTGCGGGTTCGAACCCATGAGCAGCTTGGAGGAAACGACGCGGCCCGAACTCACCATGCGGAAGTAGCGGGGCTGCGCCGCGGAGAGTTCGCCATCGAGCTTCGCCGTCACCGGGATACCTTTGCCCGAAACCATCATCCGCGTGTCGCTGTATTCGATAGAGCGGAGGCGTTCGGCCCGCGTATTGAGGAAGTTGACGAGTTCGTCCGCGGACACGACCGGAATTTTATCCGTGGACTTGTTGCCCTTCGCGCCGTTGTTCTTGAAGTCTTCCATCCACTTGCAGCCGACCGCGGGCGCGAGGAGGGCCGCAATCAGGACGAGGCTCAGAGTTCGCATGGGGAAACTCCTTCGGTCGAAATCGCGAAGCCGCAAGCGGCCGATCGTCACACCCATCCGAGGACGCGGAAGACTTCGGCCTGTACGGCAGCCACCTGTTCGTCGCTCAGCTTCGGATCGACCACGTGATGGACCGCGCCGCCGCGCGAATCGCGAACCAGCATCACGTCGCGGCCCGCTTCATCCCGAATCGCATCCTCGAAACGGAACTTCTTCTTGCGCATCAAGAGCAGCGTCGCCACGTAGCGGAAGTTCAAGCCGTCCGGGTCCGTGCTTTCCTTCAACCGATCGAAGCAGTCGAGCAGCAGTTCGTCATTCACGACCGGCTTGCGCGGCTTGTTGTCTGCCGGCACGCGGCTCACCCAGTAGGCGAGGTGCCCCTCGGGCGGGCCGGGCCAGGCGTCTTCCGCGAAGTCTTTCCGGATCAGTTTGCCGCCTTCTTCGAGCAGCACGCCGTGGAAGCGGTCGCCGGGCTTGAGTTCGCGGCCAGTCGCGGCACACAAGCGGGTCGGACCCTGGATGTCGTACTCGGCCATGAGAGCCACTGTCATCTGTATTGGTGGCACAGGCATTCTTGCCTGTGCAGCCCTTTCAGGAACAGGCAAGAATGCCTGTACCACCAAACCCATCTTAATGGGTGTACCAACGATTCTTGGAGTTCAGTCAACAGGAATAGATCGAGGCTGTTCGATCTTCAGGCTGAAAGCCTGGCATTCCTTAGCCCAGGGCAACGCCCCAACGCATTAAACATCTTCGGCGGTCACTAACCATTTGTGGGGCAAGCTTTACGGCTTAGATTCAAGAGATTCTT
>JAYTGN010000357.1:0-8993 GCA_043733485.1 Gemmataceae bacterium | reverse complement strand
TTCCAGCCGGTGCAGTGGTGGCAGCACCGGCTGGAAGCACGGTGCCACCCATGATGCCGAAGGTCGAAGCAAGGAGCGAGGCCGCTTGTTGGATCCGTTCCTCGGGGAAGACATCGACCACGGAGGAAGCCTGCGAGTCGGCATCGCCTTCCTCGCGGGTTGGTGCTTCGCGCAGCACATCGCGGACGTTGAACTCGAGCCGCCAGCGGTTGCCTTCCTTCGACACACAGTAAAGTTCGAGCGTGCCGATCTCGGTACACTTGGCGGCGAGCGTGACCGGCACCGACTTCATACCGGCACGCTTGCCCCCGCGGAGGACCGTGTGCAGTGGCGGCAGTTGCAGCAGCGATTCGGGCGAAAGTTGAAGCACGTCGCCGGGCTTGTCGTCGCCGCGGACGGTGGAAGTGTAGAGCGGGAAGAGGACGGGTTGGCCGAGCGCGAGTTCGAGTTCCGGCTCCGCGAGGCGAATCTCTTCGCCTTCCTGCAATCGGCGCGGCACGACGCAGAGGACGGAGACCTCTCCTGTCTCCTGATTCCTGTCACTTGATGAGATGCCGATGTAGTAGGAGCGGGGGATGCCGCCGCCGATGCGTTTGCCGCCGGAGTGGCGCAGCCAGGCGAAGTAGGCCGCGCCCCAAGCCACCGCGAGATCGAGCGACGGGCTCGTGAGAATCAGCGGCTGCCAGCTTTTGTCGTCGAACCAGGGTCGCATCACATCGACGACGCGATCGCGGAGCACCTGGGGTTGGAACACCCCGCCGTTAAAGAGAATGGCATCGACCGGGCTCAGGTTTCGGGATTCAGGATTCAGGGAAGAGGGCGAAGGCACTGAATCCTGAATCCTGAATCCTGAATCCTGACTGCGCAAAAATGCCGCCAGATGCTTACTGACAGCGGGGTCCGAGACGTAGGGCAGACCCATCTCTTGAAGCCCGGCTCGGGCACCGCGCAGCGGCTCCGCATCGAACGGTACCTGCGGGAAGAAGCCGTCGTTCAGCGCCGCGGCTACATCCTCAGGCGTCACGTTGATCGACACCGCGCCGCCGACCACCGAACGCCCCTTGCCCATCACCGTGACCGGGAAACTCGGCGGCGCGGGCTTCGCGAGCAAGGCTTCCTTCGCGCCGCGGCACGCCTGCACCAACGCCCCGAACTGTGCGGCATCCAACTTCCCCGGTAACTTCGCCTCCACGGATTTGGCCAGCGCCAGGTCCATGTTGTCGCCGCCGAGGAGGAGGTGCTCGCCGACGGCGTCGCGGACGAAGCCGAACTCGCCGTGCTCTTCGACCGCGCGAATCAGGCTGAAGTCGCTGGTGCCGCCGCCAACATCCACAACCAGACAGCGCATACCGGGCTTCAACAAACCCGATTCCTGGGCTGAGTGCGTGCCGAGCCAGGCGTAGAACGCGGCCTGCGGTTCCTCCAAAAGCGTGACGTGCTTGAGCCCGGCTTGCTTCGCGGCCTCGGCGGTGAGGTTGCGGGCCACGTCGTCGAATGAGGCCGGCACCGTGATGACCACGGTCTGCTCTTCGAGCCGGTCGTCGGGCTTCCGATTGGGAACGGCGTTCCACGCTTCGACGAGGTGCCTGAGGTAGCGTGCCGAGACTTCGAGCGGCGAAAGCCGCGGCACGTCGGGCGGCCCCGCCCACGGTAGAAGCGGCGCGGTGCGATCCACGCCCGGATGGCAGAGCCAGGATTTGGCGCTGGACACGAGCCGGCCCGGCACCTTCGCACCGTGATTGCGCGCGAACGCGCCCACGGCTTCCGGCGGGTCTTGCTTCCACGGTAGGTTGATCGAACCGGGCGCGAGGTCGTGCAGGCCCGGCAAATAGAGGAACGACGGCAGCAGTTCCTGCGCCCCGACTTCGCCGGCCGACACGACCTGCGGCACGAGGAAGGTGTGCAGCTTCGGCCCGCCGGCGGCCTTCGACGCCGTATCGACGTAGGCGAGCGCCGTGTTCGTGGTTCCGAGGTCGATTCCGACGAGGTAGCGGGGCATCCACGCATCCTGTATCTTTGCGGGTACGATGACACCACTTGTTCTAGGACTCGACATCGGCGGGGCGAACCTGAAGGCCGCGACCGTGGATAAACGGGCGGTCTCGGTACCGTTCGCGCTGTGGAAGCAACCGGACAAGCTGCCGGCCGCTCTCGCCGATTTAGTGGGGCAATTTCCGGACGCGGAGGAACTCGCCGTCACGATGACGGGCGAGTTGTGCGACTGCTACGAGACGAAGCGCGAGGGCGTAAACGCGATCCTGGATGCGGTGGAAAGTGTGGCGAAGGGACGGCAGGTGCGGGTGTGGAGTACCGATGGCGCGTTCGTGGGTGTGGAGGAATCGCGAAGTGACTACATGAAGGTGGCAGCAGCGAACTGGCACGCACTGGCGACGTTCGCGGGACGGTATGCTCGGAAAGGTGGGGCACTTCTGATTGACATCGGAAGCACGACGACGGACATCATTCCCATCCTCGATGGGCGACCGATTTCGACGGGGAAAACCGACGTCGAGCGGTTGCGCTCGGGCGAGTTGGTTTACACGGGAGTGGGGCGAACGCCGGTTTGTGCGTTACTCGGGAAGTCGGTTGCGGCAGAAGTATTCGCAACCACACGGGATGCCTATCTCATCCTGGAATGGCAATCTGAAAGGCCCGAGGACCTCGACACGGCCGACGGACGGACGGCAACTCTCAAGAATGCCTCGGCGCGAATGAGCCGAATGCTCTGCGGTGATCCCGAGACGATTTCGGCCGACGAGATTCGCCGCCTCGCCGAGAGGGTCTTGGCGGTGCAGCGGGAGATTGTGGAAGAAGCCGCGGTTCGCGTTGCGGGATTGGTGCCGGGGCGAGTGCGGGTGGCGATCACCTGCGGCCGCGGTGAACCAGTGGCTACCGCCGTTTTGGGTTGTCCAATGTTCGATGGTCTCGAACGACTGAGCCTCAACGACATTCTCGGCCCCACGGTATCCGCCTGCGCCCCAGCGTACGCCCTTGCCGTACTCGCCACGGAACGCCGACCATGATCGTCGTCAAAATCGGTGGTAGCCTCTACGACCACCCGCAACTCGGCCCAGGTCTCCGGGCGTTTCTCGAATCACTTGGCGAACCCGTACTGCTCGTGCCTGGCGGCGGAGGCTTCGCAGATGCCGTGCGGAAACTCGACGCCCTGCACCATCTCAGCGAAGAGCACTCGCACTGGCTCGCACTTCAGGCGATGAACTTGGCCGGTAATTTCCTCAAGAGTCTCGGCATCTCCGCAACGATTCTCAATGCCGTGGAATTCGAGTCCGAACTTCCCCAGACCTGGAACGTCACCTCCGATTCGATTGCCGCACGGGCCGCGGTCATCTTCTCCGCCACGCGCCTCATCTTGCTCAAGTCGATCGACATTCCCTTGGGTACATCATGGGCCGAAGCGGCCGAACGCGGCTGGGTCGATCCGCACTTCCCCACCATCGTCGAGACGGCCAACCTGACGGCCGAAGCCATTAACTTCCGTCGGGTGCTGAGCGGCGGATCGCTGCATCCCGCGCTTGCTGCCACCCTTCCCCTCGGGTAAACTCTTTTCATCCCCACCTTGGCCCAAGGTTCCGCGATCGCTCGGATGAGGAGTGCCCGATGGCCACGATAGCGTGCCGGTCGTGCGGGTTGCCGCGAGCCGAGGACTTGTTGAAGGATGTAGCCTGCCCCGTGTGCGGGCTTCGTGGTGATGAAGCGGTTGGTGGCACAGGCATTCCTGCCTGTGATGATGCCGAGCCGATGCACGATCGCGCCTGGATCATCCCCGAACCGAATCGCGTTCCCGCCGCTCCCGAACCCGCGAAGAGTCGCTTTTTGGTCGGCTTTCTCACGGGTGTTGCCGTGGCACTCGGCGGCGCGTACGCGGGTCCACCGCTAGTGGAACGATTGACCGTTCAACCCGCGCCGACCCCTCGCGCGGAGCGTGAAGACTACCGTGAAGTTTCCGCTCGCGAAGTCGCACAAGCCCCCGCGCCGCGCGAAGTCTTCGCCTCGCTTCGCATTCCCGCTCCGTCCGTTCCCGAAGTCATCTCAAAGCCTGCCGAGATGCCGGAGCCAATGATCGTACTTCAACCGGAGCCCGCGCCGCGGAATCCGTTTCGCCCCGATGCTCCGCGAGCCATCGTGCTCGACCACATGCAGCACTACTCGCCGAACGTACCGCCCGGCAGCACCGTCACAGTTCGCGGTTGGGTGAAAACGCTGATCGTGAAGGACCTCGAAGCCGGGGCGGTGCTCGATTGCTCCGCACTGGAAGCGGAACAGGTGATCGTGATCGGCAAGATCGAAGGCGGTTCGCGCCTCGCGGTGCGGGCACCCGGCGGCACGGTCGCATTTCGTTCCAAGATCGATGGCCGTTCGCACGCGGTCGTTCGGGCTCCCGGCGGCACGGTGACGTTTGAAACGCCGACCGGCATGGGCCGCGACGGCTCCAAGATCGATGGCGGCTCGGAGGTGGAGATTCATGCGAAGGCGGTCGGGTTCCGCGGCCTGATCGCCGGCGCGAAGACGAAAGTGAACGTCACGCTCTCGGCGAACGGCTCGCTGGCCTTCGCGGAAATCGACGGCACCGCGCGCCTCGAATACGGCAAGCTCGACCCGGACGACGCCGAGCCGACGATCGCGAAGGGCCGCATCGGTGCGGCAGCCGTGGTCAAGAAAGTGGAGTGATTTTCAGAGCCAGCCGCCCGCTTCGTCGCGGATGATGCGCTCCATCGCGTCGATCCATTTCGGCTGGTCGTTCAGGCAGCGGCCGTTGTGCAACTTCTCGCCGCCCGCGTGGTCGAACACCTCCCGGCTCTCGCGGCCAATCTCGTCGATCGTCTCCAGGCAATCCGACGTGAAGCCGGGCAAGGCCACGAAGACGCGCTTGATCCCCTTCTTGGCCAGTTTGGCGAGCACATCGTCGGTGTAGGGTTTGAGCCATTCCGAGCGGCCGAAGCGGGATTGGTACGTCTGCGACCACTGGTCGCGCGGCCAGCCCATCCGCTTCACGAGTTCGCGTGTGGTTCGCACCACCTCGGCGGGGTAGTAGTCCCCCTTCTTCGCGTAACTCTGAGGCAAGCCGTGGAAGCTGACCACGAAGTGCTCGGGTTCCCAATCCAGAGCCGCGAGATCGTTGCGGATCGAAGCTTCGAGCGCATCCAGATACGCGGAGTGTTCGCAGTACGAAGTGACCACGCGAATCGCCGGCACCCGGCGTTCTTTCAGCATGGCCTTGAAGAGCGAGTCGGTCGCACTGGCGGTCGTGGTCGCGGAGTATTGCGGGAACAGCGGCAGCACGACGAGCCGGTCCACTCCGGAGGCGATCATCTCGGAGGCGACTTTCGCCACCGACGGGTTACCGACGATCATGCCGAAGCGAACCGGGACGCCGGGGAACCGCGGCTGGAGCAGTTCCGTTTGCCGTTGGGTGAAGTGCATCAGGGGTGAACCCGTGACGGGATCCCAGATGCGGGCGTACTTCGCGGCGGATTCCTTCGGCCGGGTGCGGAGGATGAAGGCGTTGAGAATGAGCTTCCACTTCCAGCCCTGATTCTCGATGACGCGGGGGTCGGAGAGGAACTGCTTGAGGTAGGGCTTGACGGCCTCGGGCGTGGGCGCGTCCGGGGTGCCGAGTTGGATGAGGAGGATGCCGGTCATCAATTTAGCCGCCGGCTTTGCCGGCGGTCTTCAGAGTTGACAATCCCACCGGCAAGCCGGTGGCTAATTGGCGTCCCTACTTCTTGGCCGAGCAGCCGGGGCCTTCGAGGGCGTCCTGCTTTTCGGTGATGTGCCCGGAGGCCTTGAGCGCCGCGGATTTGTCCGCGTTCAGCTGAATGTAGCTGCTCCACTGCGACGGCGTGTTCCCTTCCGCGAAGATCGCCTCGACCGGGCATTCCGGCACGCAGGCCTCGCAGTCGATGCAGTCCGCCGGATCGATGTACAGCATCAACTCGTCCTGGTAGAAGCACTCTACCGGGCAGACGACGCAGCAATCGGTGTACTTGCAATCGTTGCAATTCGCGGTCACGATATGGGCCACGGCAGGGACCTCCAGCACGGGGTAAACAGAAGCACGGACCGATTGATGCCGCACGGCCGCGTAGAGTCAAGTTATGCAGTGCCGCGGCGAAAATGCCAACCCCGGAGTCGGAATTTTTGGGCGGGTCACTTCCCGGCCAGCTTCGGATGCAAGGCCTTCCACAGCGCGGCCTCGACTTCCAGGCGATGGCGCTGGGCCGAATGCCATTGCTGCGGCGGATCGGTGCCCGCATCGACTCGCGCCTTTGTGAATCGCTCAGCATCCTTGGCCATCAGCACGAATTCTTCGAGCCTCGGGATGAGGATCTTCGAGTCGTTGGCCCAGAGTTCGATCGCCGTTGTCCTCAGCGTATCTTGAGTTCGGACCAGAGCCTCAAATTCGAGGCTCTGGTAGGTTCCGATCTGGATTCGAATGCTGAAAAGCAGGATGTGCTGCATGCCTTGATGGAGTTGGGCTTTGAGCAATCGCCGATAGGTGTCGTCATCGGGCTCGATGGCGAACGCGCCCTCGGCGAACAGATTCGGACAGGATTTCTTGAGGTCGAGCGGTCCCGGGAGCTTGAGGTTCGGAAACGCCGTCGGGACTCGATCGCCCGCCTTCTTGGGAATCCAGTCGCCTTCGATCGGCGCTTCGGGAGGCACGGGAGCCGCAACTTCCAGGGGTAACTCGAGTTTAACCAGCGCCGCGACCGGCACCCCGCTTCGCGGCCACGCGGACACCGTTCCCACGCCGGCCATCGCGACCAGACCCACAGACGCGACGACCCAGGCCATCAGCTTCAACTTCGCGATTGTCATGGCAGTGAGCACTCCTTGAACGAGGATGGAAACAGATGGGGAAATCGACCCGGCGACCAGTGCCGTGGCCGCGGGAATTGCATTTGCCGGCAGCGGGCAAGTCAGAGTCGCGAACAGAATCGCAGGGGCCGCGACTCCGCGGCGGGTGAGTCGGTCGCGGAGCAACGCATGCGCTCGGCTCAACCGGCCGGAGACACTTCCTACGGGCCAGCTCAACACCACCGCAGCCTCGGCGTGCGTATGACCCTCCAGATCGCACAACACCACCGGCAAACGATAACGCTCCGGCAACCGCGCGAGTTCCTGCTGCAACAGGGATGCAAGTTCCGCTCGCTCCGCATGCTGTTCGGACGACTGGCCAGCGGACTGCCCCGCGAGTGATTCGAGAACGGCCGACTCGCGACGGCGACTCGCCTTCAACTTCAGCGCGGCGTTCACCGCGACGCGATGAAGCCAGCCGCCCACGCACGGTTTGCGGATCGAGTCGGCCTTCCGCATGAGCACCACGAACGTCGCCTGAAAGGCATCCTCGGCGTCGGCATCGTCGAGAAGGATTCGCCGACAGGCCGCCCACACCGCATTGGCGTGGCGATGCAGGAGGAGTTCAAACGCGGCCGAATCGCGGTTGGCGGCGAACCGCTCGAGCAATTCGGAATCGGGAACGCGATCGCCCGGAGGTCGGGCGGCCTTCAGCAGCCAAAAGAGGAACCGGCTCGCCATGGGGTTCTTGCATCCGAATGAGGGAACTCACCCAGATTGATCCGCGTCCCCGCCCGTTTCATACGAGAAAATTGGAATCGTTCCGCGACCCAATCCGTACATTGTCCCGTTGAACAACCTCTCCATAATCGAGGGAACGATGTCCGAGGTCAAGCCGGCGCAAATCGTTTATCACCCCGGAATCGCGACCCGCGAGGAACGCACGGCCCAGATGAAGCAGACCGGTGCGACCCTCTGGTTCACCGGTCTCTCCGGGTCCGGTAAAAGTACCCTGGCCGTAGCAGTCGAGAAGGTGCTCATTCAGCGTGGACACGCCGCGTACGTGCTCGATGGCGACAACATTCGCTTCGGGCTCAACGCCGGGCCGAAGATTCTGATGGAAAGCCGCGGTACCTCCGAGGAAAACGCAAAGCGATTCGGCCTCGGCTTCAGCGCCGCGGACCGCGAGGAGAACGTTCGCCGGATCGGCGAAGTGGCGAAGCTCTTTGCCGACGCGGGGCTCATCGCGCTCACGAGTTTCGTCAGCCCCTACCGCAAGGACCGCGAGGCCGCCCGCAAGATTCACGAGCAGAACGAGACCGGCGCGATCCCGTTCATCGAGGTGTTCGTGGAGACGCCGATTGGCACCTGCGAAGAACGCGACCCGAAGGGACTTTACAAGCAGGCGCGGGAAGCGGTCGTGGCCGGCAAGGGGATGGGCTTCACGGGTGTGGACGATCCGTACGAGCCGCCGACGAAGCCGGAACTCAACTTCGACGCGTCGAAGCAAACCGTGGAAGAAGGCGTGGCCCTGGTGCTGAACTACTTGCAGGAACGGGGATTGCTCAAGGGGTGATCGGTTTCCCTGCGGCCGAATCCTTCCACGGGCCGAACTCGTGCATCAAGTCCTTGAGCGCCTCGTTCGGTTCCGCGGGATCGTCGAGCGCGGCCATGAACGCCGTCCAATCCCGATCGGAGAGCACGATGGCTTGCGGCTGGACTGGCGCGTCGTCGCTGGAACGGACCAATCGTTCCAGATCCCCGTAGAAGTCGTCGAAGCAGAATCCTCCGGTCTCTCTGGTGCGATTGAGTTCTTCGACCGTCTCCTTCTCGTCGAACTCGCGGATCGCCCGTTGAATCACTTCCGCGGGAACGGGAACCTTCTGGTGAATCGTCGACCAGAAGTGGAGGTCCGAATCCGGGTTGATGGCTTGCAACTTGGAAACAACCGACAGCCAGAATTGACCCATGGTTGCATCGGTTTCACGCGGAGGAAGGGCGGACAATACGTGAGCGAACTCCGTCGCGAGTAGTTCGGTTTGTTGGGAGATTGCACTCATTGCGAAGCCCTCTTGAGGCGAGCGGCAGATCGTGATCGACCCGTTTGAAGGGCTCGTAGGGTGGGCCGGACCGCGACTTGCGAATGCCAGTTGCGGGAGGCCCACGGGGAGTGT
>JAYTGN010000356.1:0-21747 GCA_043733485.1 Gemmataceae bacterium | reverse complement strand
TTCCACATCCTGCGGATGGTGCGGAATTGCGGCCCGTAGTGGTTGCCGCCGCGTTCGAAGCGTGCGTAGAGTTCGTCCACGGAGACGGGCTCGGCCGTGGCCGGCCGGGTGAAACTGCGTTCTGGAGCGTGGCCCGAGGTATCCGCGGCCCAGCGCACGCTACGGCTACAGAGTTCCCAGCCCCGGCTGGCGTCCATCACGGGGCGCGAAGAAACCGAGAGCCGCCGCGTACTCGGGTCGAAGTTCGTCTGCACCTCGTGCGGCTGATCGGCCCAGAGGATGCGGTCGAAGTTGACGTCCGCGAGCCCAATCGGATCGGCGAATGAGCCGTCGGCAGCGGCGGCGAGCATCAGTTCGATGTGCCCGGCCGCGGGGAAGACAGCGCGCCCGCGGAACCCGTGATCCGCTAGGTACGGGAACTGATCGGTGGAGAGGCAGGCTTCCCACTGTTTGGTGGGTCCGGAACCGCGCACGCCCAGCAGCGGATGCGTCGGGGCGGCGAGGCGGCGATGGCGGCTCTCTTCGCTCTCGGCCCAGAACTGTTGCCGTTGCCAGGGGTAACTCGGGAACGACACGTGCCGCGTGCTGCCGGCTTTCCAGTCGATGCGAACGCCGGCCACGTGCAGCGCCGCGAGCGATTCCGCGAAGCACTGCGGGCCGGACTCATTTCGCTTGAGCGACCCGAGCACGACCAACTCCGGCGACTCGCCCACGACCTGCTTCACGTAGCGGACGAGGCCCGGGTGCGGCCCGACTTCGAGGAACACCTTCGCGCCAAGTTCGATGGCGCGCTTCGTCGCGGCTTCAAAGCGAACGGGTTGTCGAAGGTTCTGCCACCAGTACTTGTCGTCGGGCACTTCGTCGGTGAGTTCGCGGGCAAGCACGGTCGAGACGAAGGGAATCTCCGGCTTCGTTGCGGTGAGCCCGGCGATGGCCTCGGTGAAGACCTCGCGGCAACCCTCGACCGCTTGCGAGTGGAAGGCGTAGGGGAAGGGCAGGATTCGCGCGAAGCGGCCTTTCTTGGCCACGTCCGCGACCACGGCCTTAACGGAGGCCTCGTCGCCGGCGAGCGTGAGGTCGCTGCCACTGTTGAACGCGGCAATACTGAGCCACGCACCGCTTGGGGTGGCAGTGGTCTGGGTGGCACCGGCTTCCAGCCGGTGCAAGTATTCCTGAGCCTCGGCTTCGGAGATGCTCAGCGCCGCCATCACGCCGGCACCGCTCGTCAGTTCCAACGCTTTCGCCCGTTCGACGATCACCTTGGCGGCGTCGGCCAAAGTGAGAGCGCCACACGCGAAGGCCGCCGCCACTTCTCCAAAACTGTGACCGTATACGAGTGCGGGTTTGATCCCGGCATCGAGGTAAAGCCGATAGACGCCGACTTGCAGGGCGAAGAGCACGGGTTGGCCGATGTCCGCCTGATAAACGGTGTCGTCGCCGCGAAGAATCTCTTCGATCAGGCTGCGGCCCCACGCGGGCTTCATGATCGCGTCGAGTTCTTCGCACGTGGCGCGGAAAATCGCGTTGGTCTGGAACAGGTCGCGGGCCATGCCCGGCCACTGCGTGCCTTGTCCCGAAAAGACGATGGCCACCGGCGGCGCGACCAGCGGTGCCTGACCCGAGAAGAGCCCGGCCGGCGACGAGCCCATCGAGAACGCCGCGAGCTTCTCGGCGACCGAAGCCGCTTCGTCCGCAACCACGGCCACGCGATGCGAATGGTGGCTGCGGCGAGTGCGAACCGCGCCGGCGAGTTCCGCGAAGTCGTCCGAAGTTGCGAGAAGCTCCGCGTCTTGCTTCGCGGCTTCCACGAGCGCGGGGGCCGAGCGCGCGGAGACCGTCCAGACCTCAGGGTGGCACAGGCATTCTTGCCTGTGTACTTCACCCTGCACAGGCAAGAATGCCTGTGCCACTGAACTCAGTACCGCGTGAGCATTCGTGCCGCCGAAGCCGAACGAATTCACGCCGCCGTAGAGCAGGCCGTCGGCCGAGGGTTCCCATGGCGTCGCGACGGTCGGCACGCGCATCTTGTATTCGTCGAACGGAATCCGCGGGTTCGGTTCCGTGAAGTGCAGGTTCGGCGGGATCGTGCGATGGTGCATCGCCAGGGCGAGTTTGATCAGCCCGACGACGCCGGAGGCCGGTTCGAGGTGCCCGAGATTCGACTTCACCGAGCCGACCCAGAGGTGATCGGACGTCGTGCGGTTCGCCCCGAGTGCCCTCCCGAGTGCCGCGGCTTCGAGCGGATCGCCGACGGCGGTCCCGGTGCCGTGCGCTTCGACGTATCCCACCTGATCCGGCTTCACGCCGGCACGGGAATACGCCTCTTCCAACATGGCTTGCTGCTGATCGGCACTCGGAACGGTGAGCCCACCGGTGCGGCCATCCTGGTTCGTGAGCGTCGAGCGGACGACGGCATAAACGCGGTCGCCATCGGCGAGGGCCTTCGACAGCGGCTTGAGCACGACGACGGCGGCACCCTCGGCCCGCACGAAGCCATCGGCCGAGGCGTCGAACGCTTTACAACGGCCGGTCGGTGAAAGAAAGCCCCCCTTGGCGAACGACACGGTGACGTCGGCTTGCAGAATCGCGTTCGCACCGCCAAGCAGGGCCAGGGGCACTTCGCCCCGCCAGATCGATTGGCACGCCAGATCGAGGGCGACCAACGAGGAGGAGCAGGCGGTATCGACGGAGAAACTCGGCCCGCGAAGATCGAGTAGGTACGAGATGCGGTTGGAAGCGATGCTCAGCGCGCTGCCGGAAGTGGTGTGCATGTCCACTTCGAAGCGACCGCGTTTTTGGATGTCGCCGTAATCGCAGGAAGAAATGCCGACGAAGACGCCGGTCTTGGTACCGGCGAGATCCGGGGGTGCGATGCCGGCGTCTTCGAGTGCTTCCCAGGCGGTCTCGAGGAGCCAGCGCTGCTGCGGGTCCATGTGGGCCGCTTCGCGCGGCGTCAGGCCGAAGAAACTGGCATCGAACCCGGCCGGATCGGAGACGTACCCGCCCCAGCGCGCGTAGGTGCGGCCCGGCACCCCGCGATTGGGGTGAAAGTAAGTTTCCGCGTTCCAGCGATCGGGCGGCGTTTCGGAGATCAAGTCCGCCCCGGCCAACAGCTTCGTCCACAATTGCGTGGGCGTGCTGATGCCGCCGGGTAACTTACACCCAATGCCGATGATCGCGATCGGTTCCATGAAACATCCCGAAAGGTGCGAAGCAGGCTGCAAAACGAGACGCAGGGATGTCCGGCGACGATATCGCAGCGCGGAGAACGAATCGGCCCGGCGTCCTGCCGGTGCGAGCCTATCACGAAGGGGTATTCTGTTAGAGCGCTACCAGTCCGTCAACCGAACGGCAGCTCGATTCGCAACCGAAGTGGCGAAAAGGGCAATGACCGGCGGAAGTTAGGTGAATTGGGTAATGGCGGTTCAGCTCACCGAAAAGGGGTTTCCCATGGCAGTGGAGCGCGATTACGGCAACTTTGCGAAGGCGAGCGCCCGCCTGCTCACTCCACTGATCGAACCGCTTGGCTACACGCCGTGGAACATAATGGCTTCACTTGAGCCGCGGGCACAATTCCGTAAAGAACCGGGCATCACGCCCCACCACCAGGGCGATTCCACCAGTGCCGCTTTCAGGGCCTGCTTGAGGGCCGGCTCGCTTGTGCCAGAGTTGCCCCGGAGGCCTGACTGCTCCGTTCCGTTCACGCCGATGTCGGCAGTTGATAACCAGGCCAGATCGTATTGCCGAGGTTCAGGATCGACCCGCCGACCTTGCCGGTGAAATCCGACACCCACGACGCCGCTTCGAGAAGGCCCTCCGCCGCGAGCGAATACCACTTGCGATTGGGCTTCTCGCTCGTCGCTTGCTTGACCAGCGCTTCGAAGTTCTCCACGATTTGCGGGGCATCGTCCTTCTTGTCCGCCGGCAGGCCGGCGAGCAACTTCTGCACGTCGCGGTTCAACGCTTCGAGCAATTCCTTGCGCTCGCCCGGCGCGGAGTTCTCAATCGCGTTGGTGCAGTTGGTCAGCGTCTGGCCGACCATACTGTGGATCACGCTGCCGCCGATGTTGATGCTGCGATCGATCGTCACGGATCGTTCGAGAAGCTCTTGGACGTCGCGCAGCGTTCGCTTGGTTTCCGTGGTCATAGTCACACCTGTTCGATAAGGCGATTCACGAGTTTCGCGGCGAGAACCTTGCCCTCGCCTTCCTCCGCGAGCCGCAGCAGTTGGGGAATGATCTGAAGCCGAACGTTGTCCTCGCGTAATTTTACCAATCGCCGAACCGGATAGGCAACGGTGAGTTGGAGAATCCCTCCGGGAACCAAAAATTCCCAGCGCCCGGTGGATGCTCCCCAGATGATCAGCACGAGGCCAACGGTGAAGAGCAACAGGAGAGCGACGACGATGACGCGTTCGCTGCGCCGGTTGTCGGCGATGGCGGTGTCGATCCGGGTGGTCACTTCGCGGACCACATCGGCATCAGCCTTCTTCGCCATCGGTCCGCCCTTGGGTTGGCCTATTGGTTGAGTTCTTCATCTCTTGCGCGAGCTGGCTCGCAATGACATCACGGCCAACAGTGGTGCTTTGATCAATGTACGTTGCACCTCGATGGATGTGGAAAATTGGACGCTGCGCGGCATCTCGCGCTTCTCTTGCGGCTCCTCGAACCCCGTCCAGAGCTTCGCGGACATGGACGGTAATTGTCTCACCCATCGAAGTTCCTTGAGTCGGAAATGTTGCAGTCTGGTTCCACTCCAGTGATCGTACGAACTCATAATTTAGCATCGGTGCGTTAGGGTGCCCCGGGACCGGGATCAGTTGCATCACCGGTAGGTTGTCGACCGCGCCGTGGAGGGCGTCGAACGTGAAGCGAACCTGGTCCAGTACATCGCGGCGCGGGAACTCCGCACCGGCGACGCTCACGGAAATCCGCTTCAGTTCCGGGTCGGAGATGATTCGCACCTGGCACTTCTTTAATTCCAAAACGCAGCCGCGCCGCCAGGTGGGAACTGTTGGGCTGATGTCTTCATGTGAACGAGCGATAAACGCCGGCACCAATCCCGCCGGCATGACCTGGTATTGATAGGCGAACTCCAGAGTACCGCCGGCCGGCCAGTCGATCTCTGGTTCCTGCTCCGGCAGCATGAGCGGAATCAACATCCGATGTGAAGCTCCGTGATCGCTGGAGTCGTAAAGCAAATCGAATCGACGCATGACCTCTTCAATGATGCGCTCCTGCTCAACCGGGTAGCCTCGCTTCTTGAGAATCCCGGCCATCTCGTTCCGATCGAGCAGGCCGCCGCGATTGAGTAGCGCCTCGTCGTCGAAAAGTGCGTAGATGCCGAGCGTGACCCATTCGGGGTTGAGAATGGTCGTCTCGCACAGTTCCGGTGCGTCCGACTTCTTTCCATCCGGTAGGTTGGTGGGGAAGTAGCGCACCGTTCCGAGGCGGTCGCACATGTGCAGCACCTCGCGTCGAGCATCTTCGCTGGCAACGTCTTGGCCGCAGAGCGCGGCCCATTGTTGCAAGGAGAGTGTGTGTTCCGTCATCGCTTCCAGTTTCTTCTTGATGGCCAGCCAAGTCTTAGCCACCGGTAACCGCACGCCGTCGAGTTGCAGTGCATCGCGAACGATTGCCTCCCGTGCGACAGATACTCCGGCGAGCGTGTCGCAGCTCGTCCGGAGGAACGGTCGAATTTGCGGAAATTTTCGCCGCAGCGCCTGCTCGTCCGGTGGATGCCCCACCAGTTCGTCGTCCTTGTTGACCACCACATAAATGACTGCGTCGGTACCGCCGAAACTACTGGCCATCCGCAGCCAGTAGTCCGCGTTATTCTGGCGCTCGTTGTCCCGCTTGCTGATGACGATCAAGTAGATGGCTCGCCGGGTGAGAAACAGCGTGTGGGCGCTGTGGTAGATTTCCTGTCCACCGAAATCCCAGCAGTTCAACCGCAACGTCTCCGAGCCGCGCGCGCGGGGTTTCGCCAGTGCTCCGTCCTTGACCTTCACGTTCCACAACTTGCGAACGATGCCGGAAGTGCCTTTGCCGTCGAGCTCGTGTCGTTTTTTTCCTTCGCTTAGTGCGGCGATGAGGCAACTCTTTCCCACGCTGGCTTCGCCGAGGATAAGGACTTTCGCTTCCATCAGCGGTTCGGTGCCTACGGCCTCCGCGGCTTTACGGTGAGTGAAGTAATAGTCGAGAATTTCGCTCGGTGGTTTTGGTTTTGCATTCCCTCCCATCACTGCTTGCCAGCTAGGTCCCATCACTTCAACGGGCAGTTCAAGACCTGGATTTTCGTGCAGGAAAAGCAGCGTGAGGGCGGTGAGTTGGCCGATCTGTGGCGGCAGAGCCGTGAGTTGGTTCAGATGAAGGTAGAGCTCCGTGAGAGCCGTCAGTTGGCCGATCTGCGGCGGCAGAGTCGTGAGTTGGTTGCCGCCGACGTCGAGGCTCTTGAGGGCGGTAAGTTGGCCGATCTCCGGCGGTAGTGCAGTGAGGTGGTTGCCGCTTGGTTCAAGGTATGTGAGGGCGGTGAGTTGACCGATCTGCGGCGGAAGTGCCGTGAGGCGGTTCTCAAAAAAGCGAAGCTTCGTGAGGGCAGTGAGTTGGCCGATCTCCGGCGGTAGTGCAGTGAGGTGGTTGCTGTTGAGGTCAAGTTCCGTGAGAGCCATGAGTTGGCCGATCTCTGGCGGCAGCGTCGTGAGCTCGTTGCTGCGAAGGTCAAGGCTCTTGAGGGCGGTGAGTTGGCCGATCTCCGGCGGCAGTGCAGTGAGGTGGTTGCTGTTGAGGTCAAGCTCCGTGAGGGCGGTGAGTTGGCCGATCTGCGGTGGCAACGCCGTGAGCTGGTTTCCGGGGAGGCCAAGGCTCATGACGGCCGAGAGTTGGCCGGTCTCCGGTGGCAGCGTGGTGAGCTGGTTGCTGTCGAGCCTTAGAGTTGTCAGGGCCGTGAGTTGGCCGATCTCTGGCGGCAGCGTCGTGATCTGGTTGCCTAAGAGGTCAAGCGTCGTCAGGGCCGTGAGATGGCCGATCACCGACGGCAGTGTCGTGAACTGGTTACGGAAGAGGACAAGCGTCGTCAGGGCCGTGAGTTGGCCGATCTCCGGCGGCAGCGTCGTGAGCTGGTTGTCGGAGAGGTCAAGCGTCCTCAGGGCTGTAAGTTGACCGACCTCCTGCGGCAGCGCCGTGAGCTGGTTGCGGGCGAGGTGTAGTGTCGTCAGGGCGGTGAGTTGGCCGATCTCCGGTGGCAGAGTCGTGAGTTCGTTGGCACCGAGGTCAAGCGTCGTCAGGGCGGTGAGTTGGCCGATCTCTGGCGGCAGCGTCGTGAGCTCGTTGTTGTTGAGGTCAAGCGTCGTCAGGGCGGTGAGTTGGCCGATCTCTGGCGGCAGCGTCAAGAGGTCCATTTCGTTTAAATCGAGCGCAATCCTCTTCTTCTTCAGGCAGAATTCGATGCGATCCAAGGCCTCGGCAAAGGCGGTTTCGGGCGATGTCTTGGCCATTGCAACTTCTGTCGAAGGAAAGATTGCGTTTCCCAGAAGTGTAATCCGGGCGACAGCGTAAAGAAAGCGAATTGCACATCTTCCGAACCAGATCGTACACTTCTGGCGGCTCATCTCTCCGCAGCACCAAGTGTCGGTGTGGAAGCGGTCACAAATGAGGTCAAAACATGGCCAAACGACCCCAAAACTGGGCCGAATCGTGCGAGATTTGTCGCGATTTCAGGCCCGATGTCGACGCAACGTGTTGTCCAGCCAATGAGTTCCCGACTGCCACCGCTGCGGCCATGTTCGCCACGGTTCGCAAGGAACAGTTGGAACGCAACTTACAGCAGAAATCGCGAAGGGCTTCCACCGCTTCGCACGGCGCGATTCAACGCAAGTCGTTGATTCGCAAAGCAGATCCGGCGAAGGAGAGAAAAGATAAAGGGAAGACGGCGGCTTCGAGGGGCCCGGTTCCACTTATAATGGTGTAAAGATTCGACCGGCATCGACCGCACGAGGCCATAGTATAACTGAGAATCGCGTTCGCCTCTACGCTTCACGGGATTGTGCATGAGTCTTCTGCTCAGCGGTCGCGGCCTCACCAAGAGTTTCAGCCATCGTGCTCTCTTCGCCGAACTCGGGATCGAACTCCGCGCCGGGGAACGGATCGGTCTCATCGGCCCGAACGGTGCCGGCAAAACCACGTTGCTCAAGATTCTGATCGGCCGCGAAGCCGCGGATGAAGGCCAAATCATTGCTCGCCGCGGCTTGAAGGTCGGGTTCCTCTCGCAAGACGACACCTTCGAAGTGGGCCAGACCGTGTTCGCGGCCGCACTCGCCGGGTTCAAGGACGATTCGCTCGAAGAGCACGAACGCGAGACCCAGGCCGCCATCGCCCTCACGCAAGTCGGTTTCACCGACTTCGACCAAGAGGCGAGTACGCTTTCGGGCGGCTGGCGGAAGCGGCTCGCCCTGGCCCGCGAACTCGCGCGCGAACCCGACATCCTGCTCATGGACGAACCGACCAACCACCTCGACCTTCCCGGCGTGGTCTGGCTCGAAAAATTCCTGCGCTCCTCTCCCTTCGGCTACCTTGTGGCCACGCACGATCGAGCCTTCCTGCGGGCCGTCGCGGACGACGTAATTGAGATCAGCCGCGTCTATCCGGGCGGCGTCTTCCGCACCGAGGGCGGTTACGATTCGTTCGCGGACAAGCGAGATTTGTTCCTCGAAGCCCAGGCGAGGCAACAAGAATCCGTCGCGAATCAAGTTCGTCGCGAGACCGACTGGCTCGGCCACAAGGCGCGGGCCCGGACGAAGAAGGCGAGTTCGCGGATCGAGGCCGCTGCCGATCGCCGCGAGGAACTCGCCGAACTCAAGTACCGCACGGCGTCGGCCGGCACCGCCGGCATCGACTTCGTCGGAACCGGCAGGCAAACCAAGAAGCTCCTCACCGTCACCGGCATTTCCAAGTCGCTCGGTGGGAAGCCTCTCTTCAGCGGGCTCGACTTCATCATTTCGCCCGGCATGCGGCTCGGCCTGCTCGGGCCCAACGGTAGCGGCAAGAGCACGCTCCTCCGCGTGATGGCCGGCGAGATCGAACCGGACACCGGCACCGTGAAACAGGCCGACGGCTTGCGGGCCGTCATGTTTGAACAGGGCCGAGCGAAGCTCGATACGACCAAGACCCTGCGGCGATCACTGAGCCCAAACTCGGACATGATCAGCTTCCGCGATCGCACCCTGCACGTCGGCGGATGGGCCAAGCAGTTCCTCTTCCAACCCGAGCAACTCGATCTCGAACTGAGCGCCCTTTCCGGCGGCGAGCAGGCCCGCGTTCGCATCGCCCAACTCATGCTCAAGCCCGCCGACCTCTTGCTGCTCGACGAACCGACCAACGATCTGGACATCCCCGCGCTCGAAGTGCTCGAAGAGAGCCTGGAGAGCTTCCCCGGTGCCGTGGTGCTCGTGAGCCACGACCGCGAACTGATGGATCGCCTTTGCACCGAGGTGATCGGCCTCGATGGCCAGGGCGGATTGGTGATGTGCGGGAGCGTGGGCCAGTGGCTGGCGTCGTTCGCCAAGGACGAGATTAGCCGGGCGAAAGAGGAGTCGAAGGCGCGGACCAACGCTACGACGAACGCGAAGAAAGCGAAGAAGCTGAGCTTCAAGGAACAGCAAGAATGGGACGCGATGGAGGCAGCGGTTCACACGGCAGAGGATATCATCGTGGTGAAGCAGGCCGCGGTGGAAGCCGCGGCAACCGCACCTCGCAGAGTGCTTGCGGAAGTGTGCAAGGAGCTAGAAGATGCCCAGCGCGTCGTCGAAAAGATGTACGCTCGCTGGCAGGAGCTGGAAGGGAAGCGAGGTTGAACCCTACGGGCGAGGCTTGCGGGTGAGCGGCTGGCCTGCAGGCGAGGATCCATGTTTGCCGAATCTAGGCGATGTGAAATGCGATCCGAATGCGATCTCGTGCAGCAGTCGGTGTGACCTCGACCCACCGCTCGACAAATTGGAGGTACGCGGCCATCGCCAGTTCGACCGTTCCGAAAACGGTCGCGACCATCAGCAACCAACTTTCATCGGACTCGGGATCGCGCTCGATTTGAAGCTAGGTCAAACTCCCCGTTGGAAAATAGCGATGGGCGAGTTGCAGGGTTTCCCGGGTTTCTGAGAGAACGTCGTGCAACCGACAATAATCGAGTACTTCCTCGGGCTGGTCCGAGGATTCGACGAGCCAATCGGTCTCCAAAGTAGCAGTTGCTGAAGACATTCTCGTCCTCCAATTGTGTCGGTGGACTATCTCAGAATTCCCGCGCCTCGTCTACCCAGCGCTCAAAACAGCACCGGCTTGCCGAGCTTGCGGCGCGCGGTCGTGAACTGCCCCACGTGCATCATGGTGTGGTTGGCGATCAGCAGGAAGAAGTCGCCGAGCTTCGGCGCGAACCCCGCCATCTCACCGGTACTCGCCTTGTCCAGGTCGGCACCGGCAACCGCGGCCACCGACGCGGCTCGCACTTGCTCGAACAGCCCCAGATACTCGGCCTTCGCGAGGAAGCCGGCGTCGGACTTCGCATGCTCCTTGTTGTGGGCGTCACCGAACCCAGCCGGCAGCGCCGGAACTTTCGCGTTCGGCAACTGGCTGAGCAGCATCTTCACCTCGGAGTCGATGAGGTGACCGAGCTGCCAGGCAGTGTGGTTCGCGCTGGGCACGGGCCGCACCAGCAGGTCCGCATCGGTGAGGTCGCCGAGGAACATGCTCAACATGCCGCCCGTCGACTGGAGCGCCGAGACAATCGCTTCTTGACCGGTCATGAACTTTCTCCGAAGTTGCGCCCACGCTTGCGGCGCGGGCTGGTACTCGATTTGCGTTTCGAGGCTTTTCGCCGCAGGCGAAACTCGTCGCCGCCGTGATAGCTCATGAGCACGGCACCCTCACCAGCATAGCGATCGAACAGTTCGCTCACCACGAGTTCCTCGTCCGGCCACGAGTAGGCAAAGACGAGGTCCATGTCGTCGGCGTCGAGGTCGAGTTCTTCGTAAGCCGAGTCGGAATCGGTGGTGAACCAGGCGTAATTCCCGGCATCGTGAACGCGCTGCTCGCCTCCGCGCGGGATGAAGCTGCCGCGAACGAATTCGAGGTCGAGTTCGAAATCCTCGGCGAGCTTTTGGGCGTGGCCGACGAGTTCGCCGTCGATCTCGATGCCGCAGGAGTCGAATCCGACCATCGAGGCGAGGCAGGTGGCAACTCCGAAGCCGCTGCCCCATTCGCAGAATCGGTTGCCGCGAAGGAGCAAGGTCGATTCGGCGAGCGAGCGCAGCAGGCGGTAGGTTCCTTCAAAGTCGCAGGGCACGAACGCCGGCACGCGGGCCCAGACCTGGAAGTCTTCGATGCGTTGGTCGGCTTCGCGCAAGAACCGCTTCACATCCGGCGGGATCGTGGGTTGGACGGTCAGTTTGGGGAGTTCGACGAGCGCCATGACGGCATCTTATCGAATGCCGAGGGTAGAAGTGACCATCGCGAAGTAAGCCGGGCGCGACCGGGATGAACCGGTTTCCCGCGGGGCAACAGAACGGCCCCGGTTCGGTTGCCCGAACCGGGCCGCTCCGGGGATGAACGGGGTTGTCACCACGCCATCCCTTCGGCAACCAGGCGACCTTCGGCCGATTCACTTGGGGTGAACCGAAGGCCCATAGTTTTGCGTCCCCGCCTCGCGGCGAGTTTGCCCTTTCGAGGATGAAAGGTGTTGGCTCCGCGGGACGCGCCCAGCCTACTCCGGCCCGACGACAAAAACTCGTCGAGCCGTTCGCTAATCCACTCTAGAATGAACTCGGGGCAACCGCAAACTCGGGCGACGAGAATTCCCTCTCTCGGGAGATCGAACATGGCGCGAAAGAAGTCCAAGAAAAAAACCGACCCGAAGGTCGGCGGAATTCTCGGGGTCGGCCTCGATTGCGAAGACGGCCACAAACGCGTGACCCAGACCGACGAAATGGTACTCGTGGGCGGTTCGGAATCCACGCACGAACGGATGCAGGAAACGGCGATCCGATTCGGCGAAGAACTGGAGAAGCGGGGCAAAGCGCTCCCCGAAACGACCGTTCGCGAAGCGATGGACCTGCTCCGCGAAGCGCTGGAGAGAACCGGACGGTGAGGTTCACCCGAACAGTTCGATCAGGTCTGTCACGCTCGTCAGTTTCTCGAGTTCCCAACATCGCTGGAGAATTTCTCCGGCTCGCTTCGCTCCGTACTTCGGCTCGACGGCGCGGCGAAACTTCGCCTCGACTTCTTGGTCCGTCATCGGGTTGCCGGCGTGCCCGCGCGGGAACTCGACCTCCTCCACGAGCGTCCGGCCATCGGTGAGTGTGAGCGTGAGCCTGTTCGGGATGCCCTTCGGATAACGCAGCGAGAGCGAGTCGTCGAGTAGCACTCGAATCTTCGACGTGAGATCGATGAGTGCCGGGTCGGTGAAGCGTTTCTCGTCGAAGGTGTCGAGGTAAACGTCGCCGTCCATGAGGGCCGCGGCGGTGCAATAGGGCAGGCTGTGGTCCGCGGTTTCGCGCGTCTTCGGGGTCCACGCTTCCGGGTACTTGCCGATGATGTTGTAGCACGCCTCGAAGGTGTGGATGTCGAGGGACTGTACCTGAGAAAGATCAAACGGCTGGAAGCCGGTGCCACCCGGAGAGAGTCGCTTGCGGAGTTTCAGGGCGGCTTCGATGGAGCTTTGCGAGTGGTACTCGGCAGGCCAGAACTTGATGTAGGTCTTGTTGATCATGAAGCCGTCGGAGTTGCCGAGTTCGCTGCCGAAAGGGTTGGGGCTGAACGCCTCGCGGGTGACGAGTTGGAAGAAGCCGAGGTCGCCTTCGAAAATGGGAGCGGGACCGGAGAGGCCATCGGCGGCAAGGGTCGCGGCGAAGACCCCGTTGCGAGCGGCATTCGCGAAAGCGCAGCCCTTCCACTCGCTCAGTTCGCCGGAGCGCGTCTGCCTCAACGCGACGTTGCACACACCGGCGATGCCGATCGCGTGCGTGAGTTTCTCTGCGTCCAGACCCATGAGCTTACCGGCGGCGATGGCCGAGGAAATGGCCCCATACGTGACGTGATCGACGCCGTGTTTGCGGAGGCTGGCCGCGTCGCAGAAGCGACACTGGATTTCATAGGCAAGTACCGCAGCCGTGATCAGGTCGCGGCCGCTGGCGTTCACGGCTTCGCCCACGGCCAACACCGGTGCGAGGTTGTCGCTCGGGTGCGCCGGTTCCTTCGAAAGGTACGTATCGTTGAAGTCGAGGTAGCGGATGAGCAAGCCGTTGACGAACGTGGCCCACTCGGGGCTGGTCCGACCGCCGCCGAGGATCGACGCGCCGGGATTGCCGCTCACCCGCAGGGCGCACTTCTTCGCGATGCGATACGCCTCGGCGGGCATCGCACCGACCGCCGTCGCGAACGAATCGATGAATCGCCGCTTCGCTTCGTGAACGGCTTCGGTCGTGAGTTTCTCGAAGGTTAAACCGACGGCGTACTTGGCGAGGCGTTCGGCGAGCGGCGGGGCGGACATGAACGTACTCCAGCTTCGATTTCGGATGACGTGATCTTATCGAAAGCCGAATCGAGATGGAGCGAGCAAGGGGTCGAACTATTGCGACAGGCGCGAGATGATCGCAATCGCGGCGACGGCCAGCGCGACGACGCCCATCATCGCGAGGGCGGCGTGCCGCGGGAACCGACGCGGAACTTTAACCGGTTCGGGAACCGGGGCCAAGGGCTTGCTGGGAGTCCGTCGCGTTTCCTCGCGGTGGAGTGCGTCGGTCTCGCCGGGATTCGGCGGAGTACGACGCAGCCCAGTTGTCGCAATCACGCTCGAACCCGGTTTGTCTCCCGAGCCGCCACCCGCGCGGAACATCGCGTTATTGCTGATCGAGCCGGACCCGGATCGCATGGCGAGCGCGAGAATCTGCGAGGTCGAACCCGAGACGCGCGGGGCCGAGGCGGGCAGGGCGGCTCGCGAAGCCAGCACGCGGGCCGGTGCCTTCGGCATCACAGAATCGTCCGGCGGCAGCACTTCCTCCTGAGCCCACTCGCCCAGCGCTTCAAAGACTTCCATCGGATTCTGATAGCGGTTTTCGGGACGCTTCTGGAGCAGTTTGTGGATGACGACCGCGAGTTCCGGGGGGACGTCGGGGCGCAGCTTATCGATGAACACCGGATCCTTGATCTGCTGCCAGACCAGTTTCTGAGCCGTTCGTCCTTCGGGAAACAGCGGCCTTCCCGCGAGTAGGAAGTAGAGAGTGGCCCCGAGCGAATAGAGGTCGGCGCGAATGTCCACGTTCGAACTATCGACCGCTTGCTCGGGCGCGAGGTAGTCCGCGGTGCCGAGAATGCTGCGGCTATCGAGTTGCCGCGTGAGCCCGGAATCGGCGTCGGCCTCGGAACGCACCAGACCCAGATCGAGGATGCGGATGATGCCGGCGCGATCGAGGAGCAGGTTCGCGGGTTTGATGTCGCGATGGACGAAGCCGAGTTCGTGGGCGTGCTGGAGCCCGAACGCGATTTGCCGGGCATAGTGGCAGGCTGCCGAGATGTCGAGGGAACCGTGATTGGTGACCAGCGCCTGAAGGCTAATGCCTTCGACGTACTCCATCACGAGATAAAGCAGTCGGCCTTCCTGGCACAGGTCGAAGACGCGGACGATATTCGGGTGGTCGAGGGCGGCGGCGGCACGGGCTTCGCGCAGGAATCGTTCCTTCGCCACGACGTCGTCGCAGGAGTAGGGCGGGAAGACCTTGAGTGCGACGAGCCGCCGCATCGCGGTATGTTCGGCGAGGTAAACCTGGCCCATGCCGCCGGTGCCGATCTGATCGAGGATCAGATAGCTGCCGATCTGGAAGCCCTTGTACTTGCCGGCGGCGAGTTTGTCCGCGTGGAACTTCGTGATCATGCCCGCGTCGATGAGCCGGCTCAGGAGATCTTCGGTTCCACTGGGCGAATGCCCCGAGGCGCGGAGGCCGTCAAGAAAGCCATCGAGCCGATCGATCGGCACGAGGTTGCTGCGGCGTAGGCGGTCGATCAGATTGGGTACGGTCGCAGCCATGGAACTTCCACGGAACCCAGCAGGAGGGTCGAGACGGTTCTAGCGGTCCGGTAAGCTCTGACGATTGAGTTTACGCTGGTAGCTTAGAACAGACTTGAAGGCCTGCCGGAAAATCGGGCGAAGTCGGCAGCTCAGGAATCGTTGCAATCCGCAGGACCCGCTTCACCGGTGAATCCGTCGCGACAATCCCACTCAAATTGTTTCTGGTAAAGCGTTTCGATTCAGACCCGTTCTAGTTTTCCAGCGGAGTTCAGTCGGTATGCCCCTGGTGAGCCTGCCATGATTCGACGGAAAACACACACCCGAGCCGCCGCCGCTGCCGTGGAGTTGGCGTTCGTCGTGCTGTTCTTTTTCATTCCCGTCCTGTTCGGAATCTGGGAGGCCGGACGGCTTATCGAAGTGCAGCAGATCGTGAGCAACAGCGCCCGCGAAGGTGCCCGCCTCGCTTCCCAAGGATACACGATCAACAGCTCTGGCTCGCCGACTCAGATCACGGCGGCGAACGTGAAGGACGCCGCCTATCAGTACCTCATCGCGGCCGGGTTCGCGAGCCTGCAACCGGGCGACGTGACGGTGACGTTTGCCTTCACGGCTCCAAAAACGACAGACCCCAACAAGGGCACCACGCCGACCGATCCTTACCTCGGCGAAAAGAATCAGCCCTACACCGTGACGGTCAGCATTCCGTGGGACAAGGTGCGCTGGATCAACGTGGGGCTCATCCGCCCGACGGAGGTGAGCTTCACCGTCACGTGGCAAATGCTGATCGACGACAAGTTCACGGTGAAGTTGGACATCCCTCCTTTGTGAGCCTACCGATGTTGCATCGAACGCCGAAGTTCCAGCGCCGAGGTGCCGCGGTCGTCGAATCGGCGCTCGTGCTCGGCATCTTCTTCGTGCTGCTCTTCGGCGTCTTCGAGTACTGCCGCTTCCTGATGGTGCTGCACGTGACGAACAACGCGGCCCGCGATGCGAGCCGATACGCCACCGTGAATGTGGGCTGCGACCCGGATCAAGTCAGTGCGAAGAAAGCCGACATCCTACAGTACGCCAGGGACCGCATGGGCGGCGTTCAGAAGAACATCGCGGGCTTCGACGTTGCGGTGTATCCGTGTACCGCGGCGGGCTTCGCGCTCACTCCGCCTCAGGCCGTGGCCAAGTCGCTGAGCGCGACGCCGGCCGATCCGTTCAATCCGAGCGATGTCAACAATCCGCCGTGGAACCAAGCCTCGTTCACGGAGCGAATCGCGGTCACGATTAAAGGCAGTTACGAGCCGGTGACGCCGTTTCTGCTCTTTCTGCCGGCGTCGATCCCGATCAATATCACGGCGGTGACGGGAAGCGAAGGCTAAACCTCCACCCGCTCCAAAACCAGCGGCTCGCGTCCCAGTTTCGCCCGCAGTTTGTTCACGCTTCCTAGCACGATTCTTCGACTGATCAACCATCGCTCGACCGCGTATTTCCCTGGGAAATCGACCAGCATCACGCCCATCAGGATCGTGAGGAACCCTTGGCCGGGCACACCCGGGAGCGACAGGACGATCCCAAGTGCGATCAGACAGTAGCCGATCGCGTTGCGGCATACGATCCAGAGGCCTCGCAAAATCGGGTGCCGGATCGTGCTGCTGCGGGCTCCGTGGTTGATGAAGAAGTCCGCGGGAAGCCTCGCCAAAACGCGGCCCACCACAAGCAAACTGACCACGGCCGAGACGACGCCGACGGCCACGCCGAGCACGGCGACATGCCAGTCCGTCCAACCTTCCGGGATCCACGAAGACAACCACTCGGGCATCGGCCTTCTCCTCCGTCCGTATATCTTACTCCGGACGGCCTTCACCCCGGAACTCGCCGATGCCAGCGGAAACGGAAGTCATCTCGTGCCCCGCGTGCAAACACGCCCTGCGGGTCCCTTCGGATTGGCTCGGGCAACCCGTGCAGTGTCCGCAGTGCCAGGCCACGTTCACCGCGCCGCGGCGGGAAGGCGGCGCGCTCACGGAAGCGGTTCTCCTCTCCGAATCCAAGCCGGCGAAGACTCCGCCCAAAAAGGCGGACGCGGCACTCTGGCTTCCCGCATTCTCGCTCATGCTCCTCGGTGTCGTCAGCCTCGTGGTGAACTCGCTCACGCTTGCGGACATCGCGAGCGATCCGGCGCAGTTCGAGGAGCGCAAGAAGGCCGATGCCGTAGCGGCCGTGAAGTTGCTTGGGCAAGATCCGAAGGAGGTCGCAAACAGTCCATTAGCAGCATGGCGTTTCTTGGCCGCAGTGTCCTTATGGTGCATCCTGTGTGGAGCGGCATCGTTCGCAGGCGGGCTCGGCATGGCCCTGCGGAAGTGGTACTGGCTGGCACGCCTCGGCAGCGCGCTGGCCGTGGTCAACTTGGCCGGGTGCTGTTGCGTTCCCGGCGCGCTCGTTGGCGTCTGGAGTTGGGCGCTGTTGCGAACCGACGAGGGGCGCGAACACTTTGCATAAAAGCCCACCCAGGGCCTCGAAACCCGGTTTCTGCTTTGGAAACCGGGTTTCTTGACGCGACAAGAAACCCGGTTTCGAAGCCAGAAACCGGGTTTCAAGCCCAGCCATCAATCTTGCGGATACAGCGCCGTACTCAGATACCGTTCGCCCAGATCCGGTAGCACGACGACGATCATCTTGCCGGCGTTCTCCGGACGCTGAGCCACCTTCACGGCCGCGGCGGTTGCCGCGCCGCACGAGATGCCGCAGAGCATCCCTTCTTCCTTCGCCAACCGCCGGGCCATTTCGAACGACTCGTCGTCCGTCACTTGCATCACTTCATCGACAATCGCGCAGTTCAACACGTCCGGGACGAAGCCGGCCCCGATGCCTTGAATCTTGTGCGGGCCGGGCTTCACCTGATCCTTGGGAATGCCCTGCACGATGTGCTGGGTGAGCACGGGGCTCGCGGACGGTTCGACCGCGATGCACTTCACGCTGGGCTTGCGGGCTTTCAGCACTTCGCCGCAGCCGGTGATCGTGCCGCCGGTGCCGACGCCGCATACGAGAATGTCGACGTTCCCGGCCGTGGCTCGCCAGATTTCCTCGGCGGTGGTCTGCCGGTGAATCTCGGGATTGGCGGGGTTCTTGAACTGTTGGGGCATGAACGCCTTGGGCTCGCCGCCGAATTCCTGGACCAGTTCGCTGGCCTTCGCGATGGCTCCCTTCATGCCCAGTTCGCGCGGCGTGAGGTAGAGCTTCGCTCCGAACGCCTTGAGCAACCGCTGTCGTTCCAGGGACATGCTCTCGGGCATGGTGATGGCGAGTTTGTACCCGCGGGCGGCACAGATGAACGCGAGCCCGATGCCGGTGTTGCCGCTGGTCGGCTCGACGATCATCGTGTCTTTGGTGATCTTGCCGGCCTTCTCGGCCGCGTCGATCATGGCGACGCCGATGCGGTCTTTTACCGACCAAAGCGGATTGAAGTTCTCGAGCTTGCCGACGAGGGTGGCCTTTGAATCGCCGACGACGCGGCGCAGGCGGATGAGCGGCGTGTGGCCGATGGTCTGCGTAATGTCGTCGTAAACGTGGCCGCGGAGGTTCGTATCGGCAGGCATGAGCACTCCTGACTAGTGGTGGGAGATGTAAGTCAGTTTATCGAATGTCGGCACTTTAGCGGAGCGGGTTTAAACGGACAAGCTTGTCGTAGCGAGTCCGATTGCCGGCTGCCACTGAGTTGGCGCTCAGAATTCATTTTGGCAGTCGGTTCTGATGTTTAACGGGCTCGTGCCGAATTTTCCCGATCGGAGGATTTTGCCCGGCCTCGTCATAGCGCCCAGGTTCACTCTTTTGGCTCGGCGTTAAACTTCTTGAGCTATTTTTGTCCGATTCTGGATCGCGCGCGAATTCTGGTTGACACATTTGTTGCGTCGGGTAACCTGGAACTTACCTGTTCATTCCTTGGGATCGTTGAAAGACGCTCGGCTTAACACCGAGAGCTTGGCCCCCAGCCACCCCCCCACACCGGCTGAGAGGCACAGCACAACATGACGAACATCGACACCCTGCCGCAGGCTGCGGCAGCGCACGAGGATTCCACGGGCTTCGAAGATCGCGATGCAGGCTCGGGAACGCTCGGGTTCCCGAACGATCGACGCAAGCGGACCATTCCGGTTGCCAAGGATCGTCGCGCCAGCAACGCGGCCGAGAAGCGCCGCACGAGCGAGCGCCGGCGGCTCATCGACCCGACCACCTGCGAGCGCGACTACGACGACGAAGAAACCACGTTCATGAAGGCAATGGATCGCTACAAGCGCGAAAACCGTCGGCCGTTCCCAACGTGGAGTGAAGTGCTGGAAGTGATGCGGTCGCTGGGGTATCGCCTCGTTGCGGAGCCGACTGCACTTCCGGGCAAGGGTTCTGGGGTGATCCCGGTCCCGTCGCCAGCCTTCGAATAGTTTCCGGGTTCCCAAATTCGAGCGTTCCGGTTTATAACCGGACGCGGGAAACCGGAAAACTCGTCGAAGGCAAGGATGCCCATGCACGTGTTCATCAGCGCTGGGGAACCGAGCGGCGACCTGCACGGCGCGAATCTCATTCGCGCGCTGCGTTCGCAACATCCCGGCATCCGCATCACCGGCTTTGGTGGCGACCGCATGGAAGCTGTTGGTGCCCAACTCCTCTTCAAACTCACGTCGCTCGCCGTGATGTGGTTCGGAAAAGTTCTCGCCAACATCCGCACCTTCGTCGGTCTCGCCAAACGGGCCGAGGCTTCGTTCCAGTCGGATCGCCCCGATGCGGTCGTACTCATCGATTACCCCGGCTTCAACTTCGCCTTGGCCAAACGGGCTCATGCCGCTGGCATTCCCGTCTATTTTTTTGTTCCGCCGCAACTCTGGGGTTGGGCCGGGTGGCGCGTCAAGAAAGTGCGTCGCTGGTTCGACGCGGTTCTGACGGCACTTCCGTTTGAAGAAACGTGGTATCGCGAACGCGGGGTGAAGACGCACTACGTGGGCCATCCCTACTACGACGAACTCGCGAATCAGCGGCTCGACGAGCCGTTCCTGGCGGGGCAGCGGGCTAAGGCCGGACCCGTGGTGGCGATCCTTCCCGGCTCCCGCAACCAGGAGGTCGTTCGGAACTTCACGGACATGCTCGCGGCGGCTCGCAAGATTCACGCGGACCGGCCCGACGTTCGCTTCCTGGTGGCCTCCTTCAATTCGCATCAGGCCGAGGTGGCCCAGGCGATGGCGAAGCAAACCGGCTTGGCGATCGAATTTCACGTGGGCCGCACGCCCGAGATCATCGCACTCGCGGAATGCTGCCTGTCCGTTTCCGGTTCCGTGAGTTTGGAGATGATGTACCGGTTGAAGCCGGCCGCGATTCTCTACAAGGTCGGTCGGGTTCACTCCTTCGTGGGCCATCAACTTCTGAAGATGGCGAAGTACATCACGCTCGTAAACCTGCTCGCGGACCGCGAGATATATCCCGAGTATGCCACGTGTCGAGATCGCACCTCGCAACTGGCGGCCCACGTCTTGCAGTGGCTGAACGATCCGGCGGAACGTGCGAATTGCATCGAACAACTGCAGAAGGTTCGCAACGAAGTCGGCCGCACCGGAGCCTGCGACCGCGCCGCAACCTTCCTACTGGAGACGCTCGGTAGCCGCGCTCGTTCCGTCGCGGCCTGATTGCGTCTTCACGCACGTCTCTCCGAATCCGTAGGATGTTGAGACGTTTCCCTCCACGATCCCAGGTGGGGCATGGGCGACCAGCCATCGCAGGCCGTTCAAGATTATCTGAAGGCGATTCATCGTCTCGGCGGTGCCGACGCCGTCGTTTCGCCCGCGGAGATTGCCGCGGCCCTTCAGGTGAAGGCACCCTCCGTGACCGGGATGCTCAAGCGCTTGGCCGATGCGGGCTGGATCAGCTATACCTCGGGAGCCGGAGCCAAACTCACGCCTTCCGGCCGGAGCGAGGCACTCCGCGTGATTCGCCGTCATCGACTCGTCGAGCTATTCCTCACGCAGGTGTTGAAGCTCGATTGGAGCGAGGTGGATGCCGAGGCGGAGGCGTTGGAACACGCCATCTCGCCGCGGCTCGAACAGGCCATCGCGGATCATCTCGGCGAACCGCTCGAAGACCCGCACGGGCATCCGATCCCGTCGCGGACCGGCGAGCTTCTCAGCCGCGATCTGAAGCGAATCTCCGAGTTCCGCGCCGGCGAAACCGTGGTCGTCCGCGAGGCTCAAGACGACGATTCCGAACGGTTGCGACACTGGCAGGAACTCGGCCTCGTGCCCGGAGCCACGGTTCAAATTCTGCACTACCAACCGCTCGACGATCTCTTTGAAGTCCAGGTCGGCACTCGGCTCATCCGCCTGGGAAGTGAAGGTCTCTCCGGGTTGCGGGGAGAACTGCTCGTCGCGGCGAGTTCCACCCCGGGATGAATTGCCACTGGCAGAGCGAGTTGTGGCCCGGTCTCCTGACCGTGCCACGGCTTCAACGAAGGTCTCCGCGTTACCCTTTGAGTTATGGCTCGGTCTCCTGACCGTGTCACCCCCTCGTTGTGGCCCGGTCTCCTAACCGTGCCACAACTCCGAGGTCTTAGGCGAGCGGCAGTTCTTCTGTTACCCATTCCGGGGTGCGTAGGGTGGGCCGGAGCGAGGCAAGGCTTCAGCCTTGCCGAGTGAGGCCCACGGGCATCGGCTGAGACACTCCCCGTGGGCCTCC
>JAYTGN010000355.1:0-46206 GCA_043733485.1 Gemmataceae bacterium | reverse complement strand
CTTGCCCGCCGTGTTCGAGACGGCGGGCAAGCCCGCCGCTATATGAACGCGATTGAACTTGACCTGATCCCTACCGAGTGGCTACGAGCGGACGCGTTCCGGTTCCGGAGGATGGACGACGTGGGTTCCACGACCGCAGCACATAACCGACTTCGCATCCTGTTCGTCGACGACGAACAGATGTTGCGCGAGTTCATGCGAACCGAACTCCCGCGGCTCGGCCACGAGGTCACGGTTTGTCCGGATAGCCGGACCGCGATCGAAGTGATCAAGAAAGCGACGTTCGATGCCGCGATTCTCGATCTGCGCATGGAACACGACAAGGCCGGCTTGCAGGTTCTCGCAGCTTTGAAGCAGGCTTCGCCCGACACCGAAGCCGTGATGATGACCGGCTACGGCAGCACCGAAACCGCCGTGGAAGCCCTCCGACTCGGAGCCTTCGACTACCTCACGAAGCCGTGCAAGCTCGCGGATATCGAAGCGCTTCTGATCCGCATTCAAGAGAAGCGCAAGCTCAAACACAAGACGGCGGCATTGGAAACGCGCGTGCAGGCGGCCGAGGGCCCCGGCGCGATGGTCGGCTCCAGCCCGGCCATGCTGCCCATTCAACAATTCATCGAACGCATCGGGCCGACCGAAGGCCGCGTGCTGATCACGGGCGAAACCGGCACCGGAAAAGAAGTCGTCGCGCGGTCGATCTTCCTCCGCAGCACGCGGGCCGACATGCCATTCGTTCCCGTGAACTGCGGTTCGTTGAACCAGAACCTCGCCGAGAGCCAACTCTTCGGCCACAAGAAGGGCGCGTTCACCGGGGCCGACCGCGACCACAAGGGCTTCTTCGAAGTCGCCAACGGCGGCACCGTCTTCCTCGACGAACTCGGCGAACTCGACAAGCACATTCAGGTGAAGTTGCTCCGCTTCCTCGAGACCGGTGAGATCCAGCGGCTCGGCGAAAGCACGCCCATCAAGGTCGACGTCCGAGTGATCTGTGCCACGCACCGCGACCTGAAGCAGATGATCGTCGAGGGCAACTTCCGCGAAGACTTGCTCTACCGGTTGAACATGTTCCACGTTCACCTGCCGCCGTTGCGCGAACGCAAGCCGGACATCCCCGACCTGGCTCGGCACCTACTCTCCCGCGCCGCGAAGCGACCCGTGGAAATGGTCCGCGACCTGCTCACGCCCGAAGCCCTTCAGATCATGCTCGACCACGAGTGGAAGGGGAACGTGCGGGAACTGGCGAACGCGATGGAGTACGCCTGGATCGTGTCCGGCGGCTCGCCGATTGCGATGCACCATTTGCCTCACGAAGTGCGACATCCGAACCCGCGGCTCGCGGCGATCTCGAATTCGCCGGCGACCGTGGCGTTTCCGTCGCACGCTTCCGCGCCGGCCACGGTGCCCTTCCCGTCGAACGCCCACGGTCAACCGACGGGCGCGAGCAAGACGCTTGCCGACATCGAGATGGAGTACATCTTGCAGGTGTACGCCAAGAACGGGCACAACAAGCAGGCTACCTCGTTGGAACTCGGCATCAGCCTGAAGACGCTTTACAACAAGCTGCACAAGTACGACGAAGACATGCGCCACCGCGCGGGTTGAAGCGGTTCACTTTTTGGGCTCGCGAAGCCGATCGAGTTCCTTCTTCGCGAGCTTCCCTACCTCTGAGTTTTCGCCGTCCTGCTCGAGAGCGGCCTGAAACAATCCGATGGCGTCTTTGGGGCGGTCGAGCTTGAGGTAGCGGTATCCGAGAAGGCAAGAGATAGGGCCGAGTACGTCCTTCGGGAGGGTCGGTTTCACGCCCTGCCAGCCCAAGGTTCCGAGGGCTCCGGGGCCAGCCACCCAGGCATAGCCCAGCATCATGATGCTGGTTCGGCCCAGCTTGCGCGTCCGCGCCAGTTCCACGAATCGATCCGCGAGGGCACGCAACAACCGTTCGTGGGCGGGGGTGAGGTCGGTCACGGCCTCGACGTGAACGAGCGCGACGACGAGTTGTTTGATCGGCCCCCAGGTGTATTCTGCGTAGCCGATTTCGTGGAACGCGATTTTGCGCATGAGATCGCGGCTCGAGGGCAACAGCCACATCTTGCGAAGTGCTTCGGGCGGCAGGGGAATCAGGTTCGCCATGCCGCCGATCCCCTTCGATCCGGCGAAAATCGACACGATCCTTTCGCGTTCGTCGGTCGCTGCGGCATCGGTGAGGGAGCCGGTACGAGTTGCCAGATAGAGGTTGTCGCGGATCGTGTTGCTGTCGAAGCCCGTGCGCCAGCCGCGCTCCTCGGGGGGAATCGATTCGAGATAGGCGGAACGCGTACCGGCCCGAAAATACTGATCGGCACCGGCCGCATCGCCGAGTTCTTCGCGGATCAGCCCGCGCATCAGGTTCAAAGTCGAATGGTGGTAGTAATTCCCGTTTCGGCCTTGCTGGCGATGGGCTTCCACGACGGGATGGCGCAGCAATTCCCAGGTGGCTTCGATCGCCCGTTCCGCTTCCGGCCACCGCTTTTCCGAGGCGAGAAGCCGGCACTTGCTCAAGGAAAGCGAGATCCGCAGGCGATACGCGGATTGACTCTGATCGCTCGCGGGCGGCAGGTAGCGTTCGATTTCCGCCAGCGCGAAGGTACGGCTTCCGTTCGTCCCCAGAAGCCACAGGTAATCTTCCAGTAGGTTCGAGTGGGCAACCAGTTTGTCTGAAGAATCCGGCCGACGTTCGATGGCGCTCAAGGAATCCACGAGCACTTCCAACGCCTTGTCCGGCTTTCCCTCCAATTGATAGGCCCGATCCAGAAGCTGAACCGTGCGCGACCAATTCGAAAGGGAGAGCGTCTCGAGGCGGAGCAGGAGATCGCCGATGTCGACGAGCGTTCGCGTCCGCTCCACCGGATGTTCGTCGATGATCAAGTCGGTCGGCGGAATGTCGTATTTGGACCAGACCGCGAGTAGTTCCGTGCTGGGGATGACGTGGAGCAATTCCTCGGGCGGGTATTGCACTTTGAGCAGGCGAAAGACCTCCGCGCCTTTCGCGAGATTGCTCTGCTCGGTGTGGATCATCCAAAGTTGGTAAAGCGCGAGTGCGCTCCAGCGCCCGGCGGGCACGTCGTCGTCCGCTTCGAGGAGCTTCCTCGCTTCGTCGAAACGTCCGAGTCGGGCCAGGCAAACGGAAACTTTGTACTTCGCCTCGGCCTTGGCTTGGGGTTCGGTTGCCGCGCTTCGAAACTGCTGGAAGAATCTCAAGGCGTCTTCGTAATTGCCCTGTAGAAAGAGCCCGTTGCCCCGTTCCAGGGGATTGGCGGTTCGCGGGGCCGACTGTCGCGTTCCGATCAATCGCGTGACCGCAACGTCCTTTGGCCAGACGAACTCGACCGTCCCCCCGTCTGGAAGTGGGAACGGATCGTAGCACTCGAGCGGTGGGGAATCGTTCAACTGAAACGTCAATCGATCGCCGTCGCGCGTCGCCCGGAGAATCGCGGTCTTTTCTTCCAGTGCAATGGACTTGCGCTGGAGTTCGATGCGGTCTCGCATCACGACGAGTGAGAGCCCCGACTGCTTGCGAGCCACATCGAGGGACGCATCCGCCAAGGCACCATTCGGCAACTGCGAGCAGAGCAAGAATTGATACGCGGGCTGGTTCGGACCGCCGATGCGGATGCCGACGCGGCTGGCGACCTGCCAGTTCTCGAAGTGAGCCTCGATCTTGAGACTGCCGACTGCGGAGACTTTTGTGGCCAGGAGGGGATCGCCAGCCGCTTTTCGCCGCAGTTCGGCACCAATCACTTCGAGCCAGTCCGGAGTGACGAAGATCGATTCGTGGCCGGCGAAGGGCGGCTCCAAATCGAGGATGCGAACGGCTTCGGATCGCCGTTCTTTCATTCTCGACTGAAGGTCGGGCGCGCAGGAAGCGTTTCGTCGAATCAGGTCGCGCGACTTGTCCTCAATGGCCAACCAGTCCGAGTCGGAGAGCCGAGGCCGCGCGAGTTCGGCAATGATGGACTGGCGATAGCGATCGTGAGCGCGGGCTCGGAGCATCGACACCCGTTCGGGTGCCAGACCTTCGAGCGTGGCCAACATGGCTTCCACCTCGTCGGCTTTCTCGGGCGACCACTCGGCCGATTCGGTTGCGTCCTGAATCTCGGCTCCGACGTCGTTGATCCGCTGTTGCTTGCGCGAACCCGTTGCGAAGTAGAACGCGAAGGACGCCGCTAGCAGCACCGCAACCGTGAGCGCGGCCACGCGGCGCCGCCTCAGCAGGCGAACGCCCCGACGAAGAACGCCTTCGGGCCGAGCCAGAATCGGCTCGCCCGATCGGTACCGCTCCAAATCTTGCGCCAGCATGAGTGCCGAGGTATAGCGATCCGCCGGAAGCTTCCGCAAGCATTTCAGGCAGATCGTCTCCAGGTCGGCGGGTAGTCGCGGTTGCTTCTGCCTCGGCGGGATCGGTTCCTCGTTCATCACTTTGTTCAGCACTTCAATCGTGGTCGAACCGGCGAACGGCACATCTCCCGTCAGCATTTCATAAAGGATAACGCCGAGGGAGTAGACGTCGGTCTGCGGTCCGAGGCTGCGCTGATCGCCGCGGGCCTGTTCCGGAGCCATGTACTTGGGCGTACCCACGACCTGACCGTCTTGGGTCTGTCCGGTGTCGTCGTCGAGGTGCTTGGCGAGGCCGAAGTCCGCGACCTTGGGCTCGCGATCGGAGGTGAGCAGGATGTTGCCCGGCTTGAGATCGCGGTGCAAGATCTGCCGTTGGTGCGCGTAGTGAACGGCTCGAGCCAGGCTTTCCGCGATTCGTGCGGCCTCAGCGGGCGGAATGGGTTTGCGATCGAGGTACCGGCCCAGCGTGCCGCCCTCCACGTATTCGAGCACGCAAAATGGAGTGCCGCGAATCTCCCCCACTTCAAAGATTTGAACGATGTTGGGATGTTGGAATCGGGCCACGGCTTCGACTTCCGAACGAAACCTCGCGATTTGCGATTCGGAAGCACCGCGATCCGCAAGGATCATCTTGATGGCGACGTCGCGCTTGAGCGCCGTTTGCCGGGCACCATGGACGATGCCCATGCCGCCGCGGCCCAGCGTCCGCAGGTATTCGAATCCGGGTGGTAGTTCGACCGGCTCGTGCGGATGCGTCGAACAATCGCGTTGCGATTGGTCTGTGGAAACGCTCTCGCCCGCATGCGCGTACGTACTCGCTTGGCCGGGCTCGTGGGCCGCCGTGAGAAGATCTTCCGTGACCGGCAGATTGGGAGGGAGAGGCTCCGGCATCTCGTCGGCTCCTGAAGAATCAATTGCGATTGCCGAGACTTTCGCCCTTCACTTCGCGCGGCATCGGGGCGACCTTCTCGTAGATTTCTTTGGGCTCGGGCTCCGGAATCGGCACCGGCTTAACGGCGGTTGCCTCCGGTTTCGTGGCGACGCCGCAACCCACCATTCCAAATATCATCGCACCGAGAAGCAGCGAACGCACCATGCAGAAACTCCGAATGGATCACTTCTTCGCGGGTCGGGAATAGAGATCGTCGACGGCTTGCGTGAGTACCATTTCCAACAGGAGGGCCTCGTTCGCGTCCGGTTCGCGGGTGAGGCGCGGCACGAGGTGGATCGTGCCGCCGGGTTCGAATCCAATTTCGATGCCTTCGAGCAAGCCTTGCGGCGCGCGGGTTTTGGCAAACGACCAGACGGCTCGGCGGGCCGCGGAGGAACGCACTTTCGCTTCGCCCCGATCGCCGAGCGCGGCTTCGTGATGGACGATGGCCGCAAGCGTGTCGGACATCGCGGCGTGCCCATCCCCGAAACGGCGATCGACGAAGCGGAGCAAATCGGCGAGCACCTGACGAATGCGAAGTGCGTCGCCGCGGTGGCCGAGGTTGCGGGCCACGACCTCCTCGGCGAGTTCGTCGGGAAGGTCGGCGAGGTCGGCGAACGGATCGTCGAGCCGGCCGATGGCCTTGAACGCCTCGGCTCGCACCGGAGCGACGGATGCGATTTTTGGGTCGCCGAGCTTCCAGAGAATCTCGTAGACCTCGTTCGCGATTCGAGCAGCTTCGGCGTGTTCGCCCGCCTTCAAAAGATGAGCGGCGAGCGGCTCCATCGCAGCCGCGTAACCCGCGGTATCGGGGCCGTGCAGGTTCCGGGCGAACTCGACGCACCGACGAAATACCTTCTCAGCTTCCGATGGCTTCTCCATCGCATCCAGACACGCCGCGAACCCAAACATGAACGCGAGCCGCTCGGCACGCTGGTGCGGTTCGCTCGGCATCGGCGAATCGCCGGCGTGGCGAAACTCCGTCGCGGCCCGCTTGAAGTCGCCCGTGTGAAAGTGCAGGCGAGCCATGTCCGCGTAGGCACACGACAGCGAATGGGAGCCCGAACCGAACTGGGCCTTGGCCTGCTTCGCGGCCTTGGTGACGACGACCTCCGCCTCGGCGGCCTGACCCTGCGCGAGCAGTTCCAACGCGGCTTGCAGCACGGGCGAATCGGGAGGTTGGCCGGGGATCGACATGCACGGATTATCCGCGAGAAGCGAAATGCTGTCCAGTGGCGAGGGGTGTGGACGCTTATGGTGAGCCGGAAGCGTTAGCGACGGACTTGACTAAAATCCGTCGCTAACGCTTCCGGCTCGTCACGGAATCCTGGCACTATCGCTTCGAGCGCGGGTGGTAGAGAATCTTGTGGACGCCGTTGCCCTTGGCGGCGTCGAGAATCGCCGTCTGGATTCCCCACGGCACGTTGCCGTCGATGTCGAGCAGCATCTGCCGGCGGCCCGTCTTGTCGATGATCCGCTTCATTCGGTCTTCGAGATCGTCCAGCTTCACCGGTTCCTTATCGATCAGGAGCACGGGCGTGTCGCCGTCCATTTTCGCCGTCACGCGGAACACCTGGTTCTTGATGTCGTCGAATTGGATCGGCTTCGTGGTCGCGCCTTCGGCAGTCGTTTCCGGTACCTCGATGGCCCGTTCCAGCGAGGCGTACGTGATCGTGAGGATGAAGAAAATGAGCAGCACGAGGCAGACGTCGATGAGCGGGTTCATGTCCAGATGCGAGTCGTCGGCCTCGGGTACGGGCGGTTGCAGTTCGATTGCGGCTTCTTCGAAGAGCGGATGGGCTTCGATGGTGGTCCAGGCCGCGTCGTTGGGGCCTTTGACGTCGTCGGTGGGTCGCCAGATACCTTCGCGGAGTCCGCCGAGTACATCGCTCGAGGAGACGAGGTTGATGGGGGTCTCGGTGCCTTCGGGCCGTACTTGCCACACGGACATGGGAAGCCTCGGCTAGAAAAAAACCACAGGGGCGGAAGCCACTGTGGTTGATAACGGCGAACGACTGCTTGTGTTGGCGAGGAGAACTTGAAACCCGGTTTCTGCTTTGGAAACCGGGTTTCTTGAGGTGCCTGACAGAAACCCGGTTTCCAAAGCAGAAACCGGGTTTCGACCCTCGCGGAGCATCCCACGGAATTGCGTGTGCGGCGGTCGTAACGTCGCGGAGCGTGCGGTCACACCGGCTTCTCCTTTCGCGAACCGACCCAGAGCAGAACCATTGCCAGGAGGCCGAACAGGATGGAGGCGGCGATCTTGGCCGAGGTGTCGCCGTCGGGCTTCCATTCGAGCTTGCCCGACGTGGCGTTCACCTCGCCGAACAGATGCAGGCCGAAGTTGAGCGCGTTCTTGAAGCCGTCGGGCAGGAACTCGAAGAAAGCAACGATGAGCCCGCAGAGGGTGCCGCCGGCGATGAAGCCGCTGGCGAGGAGGACGCCGGGGCTGGTCTCGGCTTCCGCGTCGGTCTTGGGTTTGCCGCGGAGTTTGTCCGCGAGCAGGCGGATCATGCCGCCGATGAAGATGGGCATGGACGACGCCAGCGAGAGGTACATGCCGACGGCCACGGGCAAGGCACCGACGCCGCACAGCTCCAAAGCGACCGCGATGAGCACGCCGGTGATGATGAGGCCCCATTCGAGGGTGCCGCCGAGGATGCCCTGAATGATGTTGGCGAAGAGTCGCGGCTGCGGAGCCGTGAATTCCTTGGGGGCTTCTTCGCCGTTATCCATGATCTTGGATTCGCGCGAGATCGGCACATCGGTGCGGTACACGGGCTTGCCGGCGTCGTCGACCAGATAGCGGCCCGCCTTCACGTCTGGGTACTCATCCTTCAACACGTGAACGACGCGGTACTCCTTCGCGTCGGCTTCGTGAGGCTTCCCGGCTTTCGTTCGCGGTGCGTCGGCGGGCACGGTCAGCACGCGGTCCGTGGCGAAGCCCTGCTTCGTGTAGTGTGTACCGGCCGCGTTCAGGGCCAGCATCGTGAGCCCGATCACGAGCGACGACGTGACGGCCCCGATCAGGATGGCCCACTGCTGCCAGTACGGAGTCGCGCCGACGAGGAAGCCGGTCTTCAAATCTTGCGAGGTGGTGCCGCCGTTGGAGGAAGCGATGCATACGACGGCGGCGACGGTGAGAGCCGTGAGCATCGCCTCGTGGCCGGTCTTTCCGAGGATCAGGAAGATGGTGCAGACGAGCAGCAGCGTCGCGATGGTCATGCCCGAGATGGGGTTCGAGGAACTTCCGACTTCACCCGTGAGCCGGCTCGACACCGTGACGAACAGGAAGCCGAAGAGCAGGATCATGGCGGCCCCGGAGAAGCCTTGCACGCTCAAACCCAATCCGAGTTGCGGCACGGCCGCGAGCACCACCACAAGTGCGAGGCTACCGTAGAGCACGGCCGTCATCGGCATGTCGCGTTCGGTGCGGATCGCCTTCGCACTTCCACCCGGTTGCCGCGATGCTCGCAAGTCGCGGAGCCCCGCCGTGATGGAACCGAAGATCAACGGCAGCGCCCGGCACATGCTGATGATGCCGCCCGCCGCCACCGCTCCCGCACCGATGTAGCGCAAGTAGTTCACCTCCAAATCGTGCGGCTCCATGTTGCGTATGAGTGCGGGGTTCTCCAGGTCCTTCGGCTTGTCCGGATCCCACTGGACCGGGGCGACCGGCTCGCTGAGGCCTTCCCCGAACGTCGCGATCATCGGGCCAATCACAAAGTACGAGAGCACGGCACCGGCCATCATCAGCGAGGCGATTCGCGGCCCGACCAGGAACCCGACGCCGAGCAATTCGGGCGAGAGTTCGCCGCTGAGTTGGCTTCCCTTCAAACCGGTCGTCTTGCCGCCTTCGGTGGCGTACAGCTTCACCGCAGGCTCGGCGGACCACAGCTTCCCGGCCAAAGTCAGGAACTTGTACACCAGTGCGATGCCGAAGCCGACGAAGACCATCTTCGCGGTCGACCCGCCCTTCTCGCCGGCGAGCAGCACTTCGGCACACGCGGTCCCTTCCGGATAAATCAGTTTGCCGTGTTGCTTCACGATAAAGGCGCGGCGGAGCGGGATCATCATGAGGATGCCGAGTACGCCGCCGAGTACGGATACTGTCATGACGCTCCAGGGGTCCATCTCGAAGCCGAGCAGCAGCAGGGCGGGCATGGTGACGCCGACGCCGAAAGCGATCGATTCGCCGGCACTGCCCGTGGTTTGAACGATGTTGTTTTCGAGGATGGTCGCTTGGCGCACCTTGAAGGCTTTGGAGAACGCGCGGAAGAGCGTGATCGAAAGGACCGCGATGGGAACGGAGGCCGAGACGGTGAGGCCGACCTTCAGCACGAGGTACAGCGACGACGCACCGAAGAGGATGCCGAGCAACGCACCGGTGAGTACCGTGGGCCACGTGAACTCCGGGATGCTCTGCTCGGGCGGGATGAACGGCTGATGTTCGGTGGGCTCGGACATGGCAAGCGCTCGCGACGAATTTTGAGAGGTGAACCAAGCTTAGCCGGGCGAATGCGCGAAGTGAAGACTCGCGACCGATTCCATTTTTTACTTGCCTTCGGCGTTCACTCGGAGAGACTGAGCGAGTCGCGTCGTCGCGATTCCTTCAACCGAGAGGTACTCCCATGGCAGGCTTGAGCGGCGTTTCCACCACTGGCGTCGGGGCGGATGTTGTGACCTACCTCAAGGAAGTCGCCGTCTACTTCAACATCACGATCCGGGTGACCAGCGGGTTCCGCTCGCCGGAAGGCCAGGCCAAGGCCATGTTCGACAACTGGGCGAAGCTCGAACACGGGAAGGTCTACCACAAGGCCACGCTGCCCGAGACCGACCGGGCCATGTTGGAGTCGCACTTCGTGACGGCGAACGACGCGAAGGCCAAGGCCACGGATCGCGAGAAGGCGAAGACGGAGTTCCTGAAACTGGCCAAGGCCAAGGTGGGGACGAAATCGCGCCACTCGAGCGGTCGCGCGTTGGACGTGAGCCGCACCGGCATCGACGCCAAGGTTCACAAGGCCATCACGATGTATCTGCAGGACGTGAAGGAAGGCAAGCGTACGGACATCTATCACTTCGAGAGTACGGCCAAGGTGCCGGCCGTGGACGAAGCGATGAAAGCAAAGTGGAAGCTGATCAAGGAGGGGAAACCGAAGACGCACTCTCCGACTGCCGCGCACGCCATTCCATGCATCTGCTGAGTTGAAGGCCGGTCTGCCCGGCCCGACCGCTTCGACCGCACCCGGAAAGTCGGCATCTTTCGATTCACTTCAAGGAAGTCGCGGCACCTCCGCGCCGCGCATCCGATAATGCTCCTATCCCCGTTCGCGCGAGGTCCGCATGATGCGATTGGTGCTCGGTACCCGCAATAAGAAAAAGCTCCGCGAGATGATCGACCTGCTCGGCGATCTCGGGTTCGACCTCACCGATCTCACGCCGTATCCGAACGCCCCGGAAGTGGACGAGACCGCGACCACGTTCATCGGCAACGCCACCCTGAAAGCGGTGACGCTCGCCCCCGCACTCGGCGAATGGACCATCGGCGAAGATAGCGGCCTCGTCGTGCCGGCACTCGGCGGGGCTCCGGGGATCTACTCCGCTCGATATGCTGGCACTCACGGCGACGATGCCGCGAACAACGCCAAGTTGCTCGCAGAACTCGCACCGTTCAGTGGTGCGGATCGCGCGGCCTACTACGTCAGCACCGCCGTCCTCGCGGACCCGACGGGAAAGGTCATCGCTTCGGTCGAGGGGCGTTGCCACGGCACGATCGTGAACGAGCATCGCGGCACCGGCGGCTTCGGCTACGACCCGCTGTTCCTCCTTCCCGAGTACGGGCAGACATTCGGCGAACTCCCGGCCGAGGTGAAGCAGAAGATCAGCCACCGAGCCAACGCCTTCCGCGATCTGCGTCCGATACTGGAAAGCGTTTAACCGCGGAAGCACAAAGCCCCACAAAGGAACGCAGAGAAGAGTCGTGACCCCATGGGAAAGGCTATGCCCAAAACGGATTGAACCGCAGGCTGTAATTCTGCCGATGGAGTGAAGTGGGAAACCGTTTCCTCGATCGAGCGGATCGCCATGCGTGCCCTGGTTCAGATGCTGATGCCGGTCGTTGCCGTGGTTGCGGGGATCGGAGCGGTGTCGCTCCATCTGGGGTGCAACAGTTCGTCCCCGCCTGCGGGGCCGTCCACCGTTCGCGGGCGCGTGAGTTTCCAGGGTCAAGCCGTGGCGGGTGCGATGGTCGTTTTCTCGCCGGACCGCGACCGCGGCGCGAGCGGCAAGCCGATTCGATGCGAAACTGGAGCCGATGGCCTCTACGAACTGCGAAGCGAAGGCAGCACCGCGATTCCGCCGGGATGGTACCGCGTGGCCATCGCGCCGCCAACAACCTCGACCTCGGCTCACTTCCCACCGCAACTCCGCCGGCCCGATACCTCGACGATCGTTCGCGAAGTCGTCGCAGGGAAAGAACACGCCTTCGAACTGACCATTGAGATCCCTTCGCCAGCGAACTGACCCTCGGCATCTCTTCACGTTCAAGTAAACCGCGATAGCTCCGACCATCAGGCCGATCTGCGACTTCGTGAGGTTCTGAAGGAGTAAGGCCAGACAGGCTCCGAGGGCCAGAATCAGAGACCAAACTCACCGAGATGGAAGACCTCCTCGTCGCCATTCAGGAAACGCGGCCCGATTACAAACCAAGTAACGCACCCATCGGTTGAACTTGCCGGGTTCCGGGATACTCCAGACAGAGACGACATTCAACCCTCCGGAATCCGGCGTGGATTACAACCTGCTCCGGTCGTGGCTCGGCCTGCCGCCCGGCTCTTGGCCGCCGGACCACTACTCACTCTTGGGCCTCTCCGCCTCGTTCGGTCCCGCGGCCATCGAGCCGCGCGTCATGCTCAAGATGGACCTGCTCCGTCAGCACCAACTCCTGAATCCCGAACTCGTAACCGAGGGGATGAACCGACTGGCTCAGGCGCTGATCACGCTCACGGACTCCGCGGGTAGAACCGCGTACGATGCCTCACTCGGGCTGCGAGCCGAGGAGGCATTGCCAGCGACCCGCACCTTGAGCGAACCTGCGGCCAAGGCACCCGTGGCGGCGCGGCGGGCACCGGTGATCGTGGCCGAGCCCGTGATCGAAGACGAAGACATTCTCGAGGATGCCGAGGTCGAGCGCCTCGACCCGATGACGCTGACCCAGGAGATTCCCCTACCCGAAGGGATTCTGGTTCAGACGTATGAAGTGCTGGAACTCGAAGCGCTACCGCGAACGGTGGTGTTCGAGGAACCGAGGCGACCCGAACCCGTCGAGCGGATTATCGAAGGAGTTCCGGTCGAGCCGGTGGTGCGACCGTGGCCGACGCCGCCTTCTTCTCGCCGGTGGATCTATTCCCGCCTCGCCTTGATGCGTCGCTCGCTTCGCAGTTGGGATCGCCTCGGCCCCATTCTCGGCGACCCGCAAGACCCGATCGATCGCCCCGGTCGGGTCTTGCTCCTACTCGAAGCTGCAGCCGCGGTTCGGCCGCATTTGACGGCCCTCGCGGGAGTTGTGGGCGGGGTCGGCGAACCCGGCGGGATCGTGGCGACCGTGATTCGCCAACCGCTCCTGCTCGACACGATTCGACGACTCCTTCCCGATCAACGTCAGGCGCTGGCCATCGACTGGCGGCGCGGGCAGACCGAACTTCAACTCGAATATGCTCGCTTGCGGCGAGTCGTTCGTGACGCCCGCATGCGGGTTGAAGGCCTCCCCCGCACGCCGGCCGCGATTCGCTGGCTCCTCGCTTACCCCGAACTCGTACTGGTGGGCCTCGCATTATTTGCGTTGTTTCTCGCCATTTTCCGGCGAGCGATCGGCCGCTAAGTTCGCCGTAACTCGCAATTCCAACACCCTGAAATCCTTGACATTAATCGCTGGCACGTATAGCCTTGAAGTGAATCCGCGATCTCCAGCGATTGGCCTCTTCGGGGAATGCTCGTGACCAAGAAAGAAATCGTTCGCCAACTTTGCGACAAGGCCAACCGAGAGAAGTTGCTCAAGGGGAGCCTCACTCAACTTGCCACGAAGGAAATCGTGCAGTGGACGTTCGACGCGATCATCGACACGCTGGTGGCCGATGGCCGCATCGAGTTGCGCAACTTCGGCGTCTTCGAGGTAAAGCAGCGGAAGCCGCGCAAGGCACGCAACCCGCGGACTGGAGCCCGCGTGGACGTCGAGGCCAAGAATGTGGTCACGTTCCAGCCGGGCAAGGAGATGGAAGAAAAGGTGCGCAAGTTCGCGAAGGCGATTGAGCCGAAGGGGAAGAAGCGAAAGCCCGCGAAGCCCGAACCGTTGGCCACAACGGCACCTGCGGCTCCGGTCGTTCACGTACCGATGCCGGAACCGACACCGGCACCGGACACCGCCTCGTAACCCGCGTTCCGCGTCGCGGCTAAACTATATCATGTCATCATGACTGTACGCACGCGCTTCGCACCTAGCCCCACGGGCTACCTCCACATCGGCGGCGTCCGCACCGCCTTGTTCAACTACCTCTTCGCCAAGAAGCACGGTGGGCAGTTCATCCTTCGCATCGACGACACCGACCAGCAACGCAACGTGAAGGAAGCCCTTCAGCCGATCCTGGACGGCTTCCGCTGGCTCGGCCTGAACTGGGACGAAGGCGCGGAAGTTGGCGGCCCGCACGGGCCTTACTACCAGTCGCAAAAGCTCGAACGCTACCAAGAAGCCATTCAGCAACTGCTCGCCAAGGGGCTCGCTTACTGGGACTACGCGAAGCCCGAGGAGGCGAAGGCCGAGATGATCCTGGCCGAGAAGGAGAAGCGGCCGAAGATTTATAGCCGCAAGTGGATGGCGAAGAGTGGGAGCGATCGCGCCCGCTTCGAGGCCGAGGGCCGGCTGGGAGCCGTGAAGCTGTTGATGCCGCGCGAAGGCACCTGCCGCTTCTTCGACCACATTCGCGGCGATATGGCCATCGCCTGGTCCGCCGAACAAGACACCGTGATCCAGCGCTCCGACGGCACCGTGACCTACAACTTGGCGAACGTGATCGACGACTTCGACATGAAGATCAGCCACGTGATCCGGGCCGAGGAGCATTTGTCGAACACGCCGAGACAACTCTTCATCCTGGACGGCCTCGGGTACAACCGGCCCGAGTACGCCCACGTGCCGTTCGTCGCCGAGCCCGGCAGCAAGAACAAACTCAGCAAGCGGAAGATCGCGCAGTACTTGAACAACTCGGACTTCAAGAAAGTGTATGAGCATGGAAACCTGTTTATTCGGAGGTCGGGCTGGAATCTGATCAAGGACTTGGCCGTCGACGTTCTGAAAGCTCAAAAGAAGCTCCCTCATTTTGGGCTAGAGGACAATCCGGCCAACCGCCAACGTGTCCGAGACATGGTGATCAACAAACTGGCCTCAAACAAACGATTGTCTGCGAAGTCCGACGAGGAGAGACTCGCATGGGCAATCACTTTAGCTGAGCACGTTCATTCAGTGCTTGAGTTCCCCGAGCATGTTCAGCCATTCGAATATGGGAAGCGAATCCTTGAAAAGCTCGATCCTGGATTGCCAGCAGAATCGTTCAACCCGGTTCTCATCGACTTTTACAAGCGAGTCGGCTATCTACCGTCGGCAATCCTGAACTACCTGGTTTTGTTAGGCTGGTCCTTCGATGACTCGCGCGAAGACTTCACTCTTCAGGAGATGATCGAACTCTTTTCTCTCGAACGAGTGAACAAGGCACCAGCAAGCTTCGACGCGAAGAAGCTCTTCGCGTTTCAGGAGCGGCACATGGTAGCTCTCCCATTCCAAGAAAAGGTTCTCGGTGCAAGTGAATTCCTCGTTCACGGTGGGCTCGTGCCCGACGATGTGGAACAGCAGCCTGAATCGGTCGTAACGGCCTTCATGGAGACGACTGTTCGAGTAGTGGAAGCTGCCGGACCGCGACTAAAAGTGTTCGGCGACATCCTCGATTACGGGGACTTCTTCCTGCCGGACGAACTACTCCCGTTCGAACCCAAGGCCGTCGAGAAGCATCTGAAGAAGGAGCCCGGTTCCGGCTGGATCGGCGAGTTGCGGCAGATCGTGGCGCTGGCCGAGCCGTTCGACGTGCCGACGCTCAAGGCCGCGATCGAGGCGTTCATCCAGGCGAAGCAGGTGAAGCCGATCCCGGTGACGCAGACGCTTCGCGTCGCCGTCACCGGCAAGGAGGTCGGCTTCGGCATGTATGAAACGCTGGCAATCCTCGGGCGAGAACGGTGTCTGGCGAGGATCGACCGGGCGATGACAGGAGGTTGAACCATGACCACCATGCCGTCGCAAATCGACCTCTGGTTGCAATCTCGCTCGGAGCATCAACGTCTTGAATTCAAGGAAGCAAAGTCCCAGTTCGACAATACGAGACTGTATCGGTACTGCGTGGCTTTGGCGAATGAGGGCGGAGGCACTCTTTTACTCGGAGTAACCGACAAAATGCCTCGTCGCGTTGTCGGATCTTCGGCATTCAACGATCTCGTCGAAATGGCCGAGATCGTCTTCTCAAATGTCGGCTTTCGCGTGGACATCGAGGAGGTTCAGCATCCCGGCGGCCGTGTCGTTGTGTTCCACATTCCCTCCCGACCGCGTGGGACTGCTTACCACTTGGGAGGGGCATACTGGATGCGGTCCGGCGAAGAACTTGTCGCGATGACTGAAGACCGCCTGCGCGCGATCTTTGCAGAGGGACAGCCAGACTGGCTTGAGGAGCCGATTCGCTCCGAATTGACTCCCCAGCAGGTCATCGATTCCCTGGACACGCAGGCCTATTTCGCATTGCTTGGGCGTCCCTACCCCACCACACAAACGGCAGTTCTCGAGCATCTTCAGATCGAGCGTCTAATCGACAAAGTCGACGGAGGTTTCGCTCTCCGACGATTGGGTGCGATTCTCCTCGCCCGCAGGCTGACCGATTTTCACGAAGTGGCACGCAAGGCCGTCCGAGTCGTCGTCTATCCGGGTGGCTCGAAGGTGCAGACCAAACTCGACCAAACGTGGGAGCAAGGATATGCCGTCGGCTTTCAAACTCTCGTCGCTTTCGTAATGAGTCAACTCCCGCAGAATGAAGTCGTGGAGGAAGCGATTCGCCGCCAGGTGAAGTTGATCCCGGAAATCGCCATTCGTGAACTCGTGGCCAACGCACTCATTCATCAGGACTTCACTCACACCGGTGCGTCCGTCATGATCGAGGTGTATGCGAATCGTGTCGAGATCTCGAATCCCGGCGAACCCGTCGTACCGGTCGAACGGTTCATCGATGGCTATCAGTCGCGGAATGAACGCCTGGCTGACCTCATGCGGCGCATGCACATCTGCGAAGAGAAGAGCAGCGGGATCGATCAGGTCGTCGAAGCGTCCGAAACATTTCAACTCCCCGCGCCCGAGTTCATCGTCGGCCATCGTCGAACGAGCGTGATCATTCTCGGCCATCGTCCGTTTCACGACATGGACCGCAACGCCCGCGTCCGTGCCTGCTATCAGCACTGCGTCCTTCGCTGGGTGATGCACGAACCGATGACAAATCAATCGTTGCGGAAGCGATTCAGACTCCCCGACAGTCGGAGCGCGACCGCGTCCCAGATTATCGCCGCAACCGTCGAAGTTGGGCGAATCAAAGCGGATGCCGATGCGGGCGTTTCCAAGAAGTACGCTCGATATCTTCCCTACTGGGCCTGATTCTTATTATTAGTCATTCCTGCTCTCGAAGGGCAGGCTGCCGGGAATCGCTTGTTTTGCAGGGAATTCTTATTTAAGCGCAATCCTTCGCCCGCCTGCCGCTCTCGGGCGGGGGCAACTGACCTTGAGTCGAGAGACATATGTCCGAAACCGCACCCTCCCTGAACTTCGTTCAGGAAATCATCGAAGCCCATAATGCCGCCGGGCGCTTCAGCGGTCGCGTTCACACGCGCTTCCCGCCGGAACCGAACGGCTACCTCCACATCGGGCATGCCAAGTCCATCTGCCTCAACTATGGACTCGCCGTGAAGTACGGAGGCAAGTTCAACCTCCGCTACGACGACACCAACCCGACTACCGAGGAACAGGAATACGTCGACTCCATCCGCGAAGACGTGCGCTGGCTCGGGGCCGATTGGGAAGGCCGCGAGTTCTACGCCTCCGACTACTTCGACCAACTCTACGCCTGGGCCGAGAAGATGATCCAGGATGGGAAGGCCTACGTGGACGACCTTCCGGCCGAGGAGATCGCCAAGTATCGCGGCGACACCAAGGGCGGCATCGCCAGCCCTTACCGCGATCGCACCGTCGCGGAGAACCTCGATCTGTTTCGCCGCATGAAGGCGGGTGATTTCCCGGACGGGGCCCGCACGCTTCGGGCCAAGATCGACGTCAACTCGCCGAACTTCCACCTCCGCGATCCGATGATGTACCGGATCATGCACGCCAAGCACCACCGCACCGGCAGCAAGTGGTGCATTTATCCGATGTACGACTACGCCCACGGCCAGTCCGATTCCCTCGAAGGCATCACCCACTCCATCTGCACGCTCGAATTCGAAATCCACCGGCCGCTCTACGACTGGTACGTCGAGTCGCTCGGCATCTTCCACCCGCGGCAGATCGAGTTCGCCCGGCTCAACCTCACGTTCACGGTGCTGAGCAAGCGGCGGCTCATTCAACTCGTCACCGACAAGCACGTGTCGGGCTGGGACGATCCCCGGATGCCGACGATCAGCGGCGTTCGCCGACGGGGGTACACCTCCGAGGCGATGCGGAAGTTCTGCGAACGCATCGGTGTCTCCAAGTTCAACGGCGTCATCGAAATGTCCTGGCTCGAAGACGCCCTCCGCGAAGACCTCAACAAGAAGGCTAACCGCGTGATGGGCGTGCTGAGGCCGCTCAAGGTCGTGATCGACAACTACCCCGAGGGGCAGGTCGAAGAGCTGGACGCGGTGAACAACCCCGAGGATGCGAGCGCCGGGAGCCGCAAGGTGCCGTTCTCGAAAGTGCTGTACATCGAGCAGGACGACTTCCGCGAGGTGGCGTCCAAGGACTTCTTCCGGCTCGCACCGGGCAAGGAGGTTCGCTTCCGCTACGCCTACTTCATCAAGTGCGAGAGTGCGATCAAGGACGCCGCCGGGAACGTGACCGAATTGCACTGCACTTACGACCCGGCGACCTTCGGCGGAAATGCACCCGATGGCCGCAAAGTGAAGGGAACGATTCACTGGGTCTCGGCACAGCATGCGGTCGAGGCCGAGGTGCGGCTTTACGACCACCTCTTCGCCAAGCCCGATGCCGACGACGTACCCGAAGGGCAGACTTACCTCGATAACCTGAACCCGAAGTCGCTCGAAGTGCTGGTCGGCTGCAAGTTGGAACCGAGCCTGGCGAGCGCCGCGGTTGGAAGCACGTTTCAGTTCGAGCGGCTCGGCTACTTCTGCGTCGACAAGGATTCGTCGGCGGGGAAATTGGTCTTCAACCGCGCCGTGACGCTCCGCGATTCGTGGGCCAAGTTGGAAAAGAAGGGGAAGTAAGGATCTGGCCGCTTGCGGCTTCGCGATTGCGAAAAGAGCCATCGCGAAGCCGCAAGCGGCAACACCATCACCAGGAAGGTGCATCATGCCGGTTTCGGCCGATGAGCAAGCGCTCGTCAATCGACTCGATTCGTTCCCGTCCATCGACGTGGTCACCGTGCCCTCGGTGGAATCGCGCCCGTGGTGGACGAGCCTCGGCGCGGTCGTCGCGCTCGTGGTGCTCGGTACGCTCTTGCGCGGTGCGGCGTGGCTCGGTGACCGCAACTTGTGGATCGACGAATCCATGCTCGCGCTCAACCTCATCGAGCGCAGCCCGGCCCGATTGCTCGAACCGCTCGATTGGAACCAGGGCGCGCCTGTCGGCTTCCTGCTCGCCTCGAAAGCGGCGATAGGCCAATTGGGAACGGGTGAACGGGCACTGCGGTTCCTTCCCATGCTCGGTTCGTTGTGGGGTCTCGCGGGGTTCGCGTGGCTCGCGCCGAGGCTGATGTCGCGACCGGCGGCGATGATCGCAATCGCGATCTTCAGCATCTCACCGGTGCTGGTGAGCTACTCGGCGGAGTGCAAGCAATACGCGACGGACGCCTCGATCGCGGTTGGTCTGTTCGCGGCCGCCGCGAGCCTGCTGCACGGTGAGAGCGGCGCGCGCCGCTGGGCCGTACTCGCGGGTGCCGGTGCGTGCGCGGTCTGGTTCTCGCATCCGGCAGTGTTCGTACTCGGCGGCATCGGGACGGCTCTCTTCGCCGCGGCCGCGTTCCAGAAAGATCGCACGCGGTTGCTTGCCACTTCACTGACAATTGGAACCTGGCTCGTCAGTTTCGCCGCGTGCTACTTCCTGTTTCTGCGGAACCTCGGCAACAACAGCTACCTCATCACCTACTGGGACGGCCACTTCCTCCCGCTGCCGCCGAAATCGCCCGGGGACTTCGCTTGGCTGCTCGATCACTTCTTCGCCCCGTTCGCCTACCCCGGCGGCATGGGCGGGACCGAAATCCGAGCCGGGGGAATCGCGGCCGCCTTCTTCCTCATTGGCGTCCGAAGTCTGTGGAAGGACCGCTGGCCGGTTGCTCTCGCGATCGTGCTGCCCGGCCTCTTCGCTCTGCTCGCATCGGGGCTGCACAAGTATCCGTTCGCGGGAAGGTTGCTCCTGTTCCTGGTACCGTTGCTGATCCTCGGCACGGCTCGCGGCGCGGCCGTCGTCGCCTCCGCGCTCGCGAAGTCGCAGCCCATTGCGGCCATCGTGCTGCTCGGCGTGCTCCTCGCCGCCCCGTGCCTCGAAACCTACCAGCAACTGAACAAGCCGATGCGGACCGAGCAACTGCAACCCGTACTCGCCCAGGTCCGCGAACGCTGGCAGCCCGGCGACCGCCTATACGTTTACTACGGTGCCCTGCCGGCTTTCGAGTTCTATTCCCGCGACATGCCCTTCCCGACCGAGTGTGTGGTGAAGGGAACCGAGGCCCGCTCGAACTCCGGCGAGTATCGGCAGCAACTGGCCGCGCTTCACGGTCAACCTCGCGTTTGGCTCGTGTTCAGCCACCGGCACAAGAACGAAGAATCGATTCTCGTGGCCTACGCGGAGGGCCTCGGCCGCTGCGAGGAGACGATTCGCGAGGAAGGTGCTGCGGCCTACCTGTTCAACTTCCAGAAGTGATCCGCTCTGCGTGCGCGCTTCGCACGTTGGACTTCATCAACTCCTCAATCGCGCCATCGGCGAGGCACTTGCCACGGCGCGTGAGCCTAACGCACTTCGAATCGTCGTCGAGAATACCCACGGCCTTCAGGCTCGCGATCCGGTCGCCCACAAGTTCCTCGAGGTCGTAGCCCGTTTGTTTTTGGAAGTGAGTGCGCTCGATTCCTTCAGCACGTCGCAGTTGGGTGCCGATCGTTTCAAAGGCACGGTCTCGCGGTTCGAGCTTCTCGCTCTGGAACGTCGGCGACTCCCCGGCCAGCACCTTTCGAACGTAGAGCTTGGTGTCGCGGGTGTTCAACTCGCGGACGCCGTGAGAGTAACGGGCGGCTCCCACTCCGAACCCGAGGTAAGCCTCGTTGGCCCAGTAACGCTCGTTGTGCCGGCACCGCTGCCCCGGCTTCGCGAAGTTCGAAATTTCGTAGTGCTCGAACCCGGCCGCAGCGAGGCGATCCATCGAATGCTCGTACATGGCGAGTTCGCCATCTTCGTCGATGGGGCGGAGCAGCCCGCGTTCGCGGTCTTTCCAGAGGGGCGTGCCCTTCTCGTAGGTGAGGCCGTAGGTCGAGAGGTGTTGCGGTTCGAAGGCGAGTGCCGCGTCGAGGTCCGCGGCCCAGGATTCGAGCGTCGAACCGGGTGCCGCGAAGATGAGGTCGAACGAGAATGACGGGATGAATCGGCGGACGACCTCGACGGCCCGGGGGATCTGATCCGACGTATGCCGTCGATCGAGGGCGGTGAGCAGTTCCGGGCGGAACGACTGCACGCCGATACTCACGCGATTGACGCCGAACGAGGCGAGCAGTGCGGCCTTCTCGGCATCGAGGCTATCGGGCGTCGATTCGATGGTGAATTCGGAGCCGCCGAGCGGTAGCCACGTCGCGAGGCTTTCGAGCAGACGTTGCAGTTGCTTCGCGCTCAGATGCGTCGGCGTGCCGCCACCGATGAAGATGGTCTCGACCGGATGCGGTTCTCGGAGCCCCGCGAGTTCGAGGGCGAGTGCGTCGAGGTAGAGTTCGATGAGGTGATCTTGGCCGGCCGCGACCGCGAAGTCGCAGTAGCCGCAGTGGTGGGCGCAGAACGGAACGTGAATGTAAGCCGCGCGCGGTTCGAGCCAGGGAAGCGATGGGAATTGTCTGGACATCCTTCGTGGTACTCTGGATTGGCCCGACTTAAACGGCGGCACAGACTCCCGCCGCACGGAAGGAGATGTCCCCCGTGTTCGGGAAGACTTGCAAGTCTCGGATTGGAAGCTCGCCGCCATCGTCGAAGCAGGCTCGATTCACACAGGCGGAGATTCGGAGTTGAACTTCGTCGAGAAACGAGAACATCTGTCCGTTGACGATTTCCTCGAACTCGACGAACAGTGCTAGAAGCTCGGGCGAGGTTTCGCGGAGATCGATTATGCCTTCGAAGACACCTCTGCGGTCGGTCACGCGTGCCGTGGCACGGACCGTCCCGGAGCAATCGAGGATTTTCACGTTCCGGAAATTCATGTCAGTGTCCACTCGTATTTGTGAACGCCTCGGCGAGTTGGGCTAGATTGTCGTCGGAGAACCCGGCAACACCCTCAGGGTGAATGATACGGTGGTGGTTGGGAAGTGTGGAAGAGGGAGTGGGAATCACGTCGAAACCCACGCTGCGAATTGCCGCTTCGGTAGCCGAGCCAACTGTGCGTGCCAGGGCGTGAAGTTCGGTTGCCCGAGGGAATCCGGTTCGAATTTCCCGCGCGGCTTCGGCCGGAGTGTTGGCTTTGATGACCGAGATACCGGGAACGGCGAGCGTGGCTTCGCGGTGTTTTAACCGCAGGTTCTCCACGCTCGCCCCGCCGATGCGATGCACGAATTCCGGGGCGCGTTCCAACATTTCACGACTCACGGAATCACGAACGACAACCCGGTGATCACGACGCCTTCGGCGATTCCGCCCGTGATGGTGAGCCCCGGCGGGTACAAGTAGTACGGCGTCGGGCTTCCCGGCAAACACTTCCCCGCGTTCGTGTCCATCCCTCCTACCACCAAGCTCGTCGCCAGGTTGTGCGGCCACATCAGAACGTCCCGGTAGAACGCAGCCGTGGAAACGAACGGTGAGATGAAACCCAGATCCCAGCCGTAACGCTCCGAGTTCTTCTCCTCGAAGAGCAAGCGATGGTGAATCACGAAGCCCGCTTCGAACTCCATCTTGCTCGGCGGCAGGTGGACGGTCTTCGCCACGTAGGGCGTTCCGGGCGGCACGGTCGGCTTCAACTTCGGGAACGGCATCAGCGACTCGGGCGGCTTGTTGAGCCGTTCGCCGATCGACTTGAGAATGGCACGCTGGAGCGCCGCGTCGTCGTACATCAGGAAGATCACGCCGCGCGGCGGAAGCTCGGTCACACGCGGATCGAGTTCCTTGGGCGGATCGACCGGAGCCGGCGTTTGTCGAATCACCGGCTGCGATACGGCCGCCGGCGCGTCGACCGGGAACGACGGAATCGGACCCGCGTTGAACGGCTGCGCCGGCAAAACGAGTTCGAAGGTCGGTTGACCGATCGGCTTCTCGATCACGGTCGCGGGTGCGGCTGTCGGCGGCAGTGCGCCCGGCGATGCCGCCGGCACGTCGGGCACGCCCACCGCGGTCGGGGCTTCCGCGTTGGAAGCCATCGCGACCGCGCCGGCGTCGGCCATGCCATCGGGAAGCAGAGCACCGGCGGGCTTGTAGAAGTACATGACCTTGCCCGCGGCACCGGGGGCCGCCGCACCACCGGGCCGCGAAACGCCGGCAGACCGATAACCGGCCTGAGCCACGTTGCCATCGGCCGGTTGTTGAGCGACCGGTGCCGCTTCCCGTTCGGTGTACGGGCGAACGGGCGGCGGCGTGGGGGTCGTTGGATAGGGCGTGGCGAAGGTGGACACGGGCCGCGCCCGAGCGCCCGCGCCGTAAGGCTGCTGGGCGAAGGCCGGCACGGCCGCGACGAGCGCGGCCGCCGCCAAACTACAGACCATCCGCGGAAGCGGGATCCGCGGTGCTGTAGTTCGGAGATTCCTGCGTAATAGCGATGTCATGCGGATGGCTCTCTTGCACACTCGCCGCGGTCACCTGAATGAACCGCGTCTTCGTTCGAAGTTCTTCGAGCGTTTTGCTGCCGCAGTAGCCCATGCCGGCCCGCAACCCGCCGACCATTTGGTAAACGAACGGAGCCAGTTGGCCCTTGTAAGGAACGCGGCCTTCCACGCCTTCCGGAACCAACTTGCCGTTGTTCCGCCCCGGCGTGGGTGCGTTCCCACCCTGTTGGTATCGGTCCGCGGAGCCGGCGATCATCGCTCCAAGCGATCCCATCCCGCGGTACGACTTAAACGTCCGCCCGCGGTAGAGAATCGTCTGGCCCGGGCTCTCGGCCAATCCGGCGAACAGCCCGCCGATCATGACGGCGTAGGCACCGGCCGCCAGAGCTTTCGTGATGTCGCCGCTGTAGCGGATGCCGCCGTCGGCGATCACCGGGATGCCGGTACCGGCCAGGCCTCGCGCCGCATTCGCGATCGCGGAAATCTGCGGGACGCCCACGCCCGACACGATTCGCGTGGTGCAGATGCTCCCCGGCCCGATTCCAACCTTCACCGCGTCGGCTCCCGCGTCCGCCAGGTCTCTCGCACCTTCCGCAGTCGCCACATTCCCCGCGATCACGTCGATCTTGTACTGCTTCTTCAAAGCCCGCACGGTCTCGATCACGTTGCGGCTGTGGCCGTGGGCCGAATCCACTACTAGAACGTCGACACCGGCCTCGATCAGCGAGGCCGCCCGTTCCAGATCGTGAACCCCGATGGCCGCCCCGACCTTCAGCCGACCCCGGACATCTTTACACGCATTTGGGAATTTCTGCGTCTTGTCGATGTCCTTGATCGTGATTAACCCCTTCAGTCGAAATTCATCGTCCACCAGGAGCAGTTTCTCCACTTTATTTTTGGTGAGGATCTGCTCGGCGGCAAAGAGCGTGGTGTTTTCGGGGGCGACGATGAGCTTCTCGTGCGTCATCACCTCGGAGATCTTCTGCGAGTTGTCCGCGAGGAACTTCAGGTCGCGCCGCGTGAGTATTCCCTTGAGCATGCCGTTCACGGTGATCGGCACTCCGCTCACGTGATGCTCTTCCATGATCTGCCGGGCGTGGCCCACCGTATCGTCCGGCGGCAGCGTGATCGGATCGAAGATGATCCCGTTCTCGCTTCGCTTCACCTTGTCCACTTCGCGAGTCTGGAGCGCGATGGTCAGGTTCTTGTGAATGATGCCGATGCCGCCTTCTTGGGCGAGCGCGATGGCGAGTTCGCTTTCGGTGACGGTGTCCATCGGGCTGGAGACGATCGGGATGTTGATGCGGACGTTCTGCGTGAGGTTGGTGCGCACGTCCACGTCGCGCGGCACTACGTCGCTGTATCCCGGTTCGAGCAGCACGTCGTCGAAGGTGATTCCCTGGTAGGCGAAGCGGTCTTGCATGGTGCGGCCTCCTGCGGAGCGTGAAGTGTTGGATTTGGGATTATAGGAACCGGAGCGGAGTGCGGGAAAGCATGGCCGCTTTAGCGCCGGTTTGGCAGCGGTTTCCTGGTCGATTCGCTGCGTTTCGTGGATTTTCGCGAATCGATCCTCTCTTATTTTTTGTGCCTCTTCAGATAGTGCCTCGGCGTATGGGCTTTTCGCGACTTTCGAGCGGAGGATGCGGCCATGCTCGACTCCGGCACCGGTCGCAACTGAAGGACCGACTTGAACATGCGTTCCCGCGCGAGCATGGCCGCTACCGGCCCTGTTCGCCGAACGCCTTACAAGCGTTGCGTTTGCGTGGAAACCGACGATCAGGATCGTTGAGGAAAAGATGAGCAAAGCCCATGATTCATGGGGTTTCATGGCACGGCCACCTGTTTTGGAGTCGTTTGGAGTGTCGAAGATGGGCGCTGAGCGAAGTTGTGGCCGACAAAAGCGTACGATCCCGTTGGGAAGATGCAAGTCAGCAAGAGTACCGCAACCAGCTGGCGAGCCGGCTGCGTCAGCGGCCGGAGTCCATTTTTCTTTGCACGCGAAGCCCCCTCGCGCGACGTGATTAGGGCATGAACCATCTCGCTGCATACCTTGCCCGGCACCTGCCGGGGCTCTCCGAAACGCGACCCGATGCGAACCCCGTCAAGCCAACCCGTATACCGTACTCGTTGGCGAAGGAAATGTTCGGGTTCACCCGCAAGGAACTCGGCTTGGCACCGTGAACGGCATGAAGGTTTCCGGCTACAATGAAGCCGGTGACGAACCTGAACCCCGGAGGCAACATGGAACGGAAAGTATCCGAGTTTCTTGGATCGGTTGGCCGTTTAGTGTACGAGGAACCGAACTACAAGCTGAACGGCAAAGTCGTGCCGGATGCGGAAGTGCAGCGGTTGATTGTGGACTGGATCGAAAAAGCCTCAGCCAAGACGGGCCAATCGTTGTGGCTCAAGCCTGGCGATGCGGACGTGATTAAGTTCCGTGACGCCGTGTACGAAGCCGTGAAGAGGAAGTAACTCCCGAAAGGGTCGTGTTCAGCAACCCTGGCTTCGGCTGGGGTTTTTCGTTCAATGAAACTGGTTTGGACCGGCACACTGGAGTATCGCCCGTGGAACCGTCTTACTGGATCGTCGGGGCTTCGTGGGGCGGAACCAAGCCGCAGGATAAGAAGTGGGTCAAAGCGGGTTGTTGGGAACTTGGCTTCAACAAAGGGCCGCAGAAGAAGAAGGCCATGCTAATGAAGCCCGGAGACCGTATCGCAATCAAGCGGAACGGTGGCGGAAGGAACCCTAAAGGCGATATCCGGATTCTTCACCTGGGCATTATCACAGAGGTTCACGTCCAAGAGGGTTGGCCGTGGTGCTGCGTTGACTGGCTGGTGAAGGACATGGACCGGCACATTCCGGACGGCAGCGGATGCTACAGGTCGGTTCACGGGCCGTTTCCCCAGGACGACTGGATTCGGAAAGTGTTTTGCCTGTAATGGACCGGACCAGGCGAACGAATATCAAAGGGGAGGGGCTTTTTTCGTATCTTACCATCGGCCCCTACCTCAATCCCCCGGTACACAAATGACCATCACGATTCACGTTCGGAGCTATCCCGGAAGTGGGTCCGCAGGTTCGTATTCGATGGTTCCGTTTCCGGACGACGGTGTTCGGTATTCGGTCCGTAAGCAGATTCCCAACAGCGAACCGGAAGTCTTTGAAGAAGTTCGGACGCAATCCCTGGTGAAGGTTCCGGAAGGCTCGAAAAAAACGGAACCAATCGGCCAACTGGTCAAGGTTCCGTACCTCGTCTGTAAGATCGACGGCGTTGAAATGAAGCTGTCTGCCGGTGCGGTCTACGACTTCGCACAACGAGGCGAATACGGCTTCTCGCTTTCGTGACCCTTCGAGGTTCCAATGTCCGAAGACGAGATCATTTATCCACAACCGCCTGAAGAGTACCTGAAGGCGGCGAATATCGGTGTCCAGTGGGTGAACTTCTACACGAAGCCGATTCAACTCGATTCCAAAAGCCCGGTACCGAACATTGGTAGTTGTGTGCTTGTCGAGATCGGCACACGCCTTTTCGTCGTCACTGCAAAGCACTGTATCAGCCACAATCCTTATTTGATGCTGAAGCCGGTGACGATGCCTTGTGACCCTAGCTCGTTCCTGAAGCTCCGCCTGTCGCCGAATCGTGATATCGGGTTCATGGAAATCGTGAACGACCCGGCTATACCTCGTCTACCCGTTGAATGTCTGTGTACCGATCTTCCAATCGTCCCGGGCAACATCGACACACTGACCGAACGACCCACCTTCATTTCGGGTTATCCCGCTGACGATCTTGTTCGGTTGACAGCAAATCACACCGGCCTTCACCTGACCAACTTCGCAACACTCCCTGTAGCAATCACGGAAGACGGGTACAGCTACGCCTGGCCGATCTCGGTTGCGAAATACCTTGGTAAATCCCCTGTTGAGAAGGTGCTGACCGAACCATATGGCTTCAGCGGCGGCGGGTTGTGGGTGGTCAACGAAATCCCCGAAAACGGCCTGACTCTTCCAGGCAATATGCTGAAATTGCTTGCCGTTCAATCCAGGTTCGACCCTACCGAAAGGCTGGTTAAGTGTATTCCAATTCGGTGGTGGATCAAACTGGTTTACGACAAGTACCCGGACTTACAGGAACGACTTGCCAAGCTGTTCCCGGTTATCCTTTCAGTAGTTCCGTGATTCCGTCCTTCAGGTCAACCGCCGGTTCGTACTTCAGAATCGTCTCGGCTTTGGTCAGGCACGAGTGACGAGGCCAACGGGCCGAAAGCCGTGTTCCTCACCGGCCCGGCCGATGCGAAGCACGACCTCTCCCCAACCTCCCCAACGGAGAGAGGTGAAGAATCGGACCAGCTCTCCGCGAAAAACCGTGGGAAGTGCTTTTTCGCGTCCCGATCAACCTCGCTCGAACGCGCTCCCTTCAGATGTCGCGGCGATCCAACCGCGCGCGCGGCCCGTCGTCCGTTCGAGCAACCACGCCGCGCGGTCGTGCGAATCGACAATCGCGAAGACCGCCGGCCCCCAGGAACTCTGGCCCGTACCCGATACGCCGAGCTGCCTCAACTTCGCGATCAGTTCCGCAACTTCGCCGCTGGAGTAGGAACCGCCCTGCGCCGCCGCGAACGGTTCTCCCGCGAGTCGGTTGAACTCGTGAACCGCTTCGCCGAACGCAGGTAGGTCGCCGCCCACGGCCGCGGGCAGGATTCCGAGCAAGGCGATGCGGCACAACACATCGGTGAGGCCCGCGGAACGCGGCAGAGTTCCCGCGTTCGCAAAAGCCTGCTCTTCGTGCGAGCCGTGCCACGTGTCGTGCGAGTGCGGCACGAAGACGGCCATGCGCCAGTCGTCCGGCAACCGCACGCTCGTGAGCAACGGCGAGAGCGCTTCGCCCGCCCGCTTTCCCGGTTCGACGATGAGCCCGCCGCGATCGAAGCCGTGAACGCCGATGGCCGACCGTTCGCCACGGCCCACGCGACCGGCGATCTCGACCGCGGTCAATTCGGGCAGGCCGAGTTCGAGGGCGATGGCTTTGCCGACGGCGAGCCCGAGTTGCGTGCCGACTCCGAGGCCAGTGTGCTCCGCGGGGCAGCGTTCGACGAGAATTTGAAGCGGTCGCGGAGGGCTTTCGAGGCCGGCGATGAACCGGTGGGCGAAGAGCTGCGCTCGGCTGGCGTGCATGCCTTCAAATTGCCACGTCTCCGCGGGCCGCGCCGTCACGACGATCCCGGGCCGATCGATCATCAGGCCGACGCCGCCGAACCGGCGACTCGTATCGGGCGAGCCATCGTTGGGCACGTTCAGCAGTCCGAAATGCAGCCGACTCGGCGCGGTCACTCGGGTCATGGCCGAGCCTCAGTCTGGAGTCGCGATTCCAAAAAGTCCATCGCTTCCAACTCGGCGGGGCCACCGGTCTTGTTCACGATCACCCGCAATTTCTGGAACTCCGCCGCAATCTCCGCATGCGGGATCAGGTGCATCCGCGTGGCGAGAATCGCCGCCTCCAGCACGGCGTGCTTCGCGCGGTTGAAGCCCCAGAATTCTCGCTGACGACCCACGTGAACGACCTCGGCTTCAATGCTGACGCGCTCTCCGGAATCGTCAATCGCACGAACCTGGAACTCGAAGTAGCGGCACGCATCGACGAGTACGAAGCCCTTCACCTTCTCCGCGGGCTTCATGGCCGGCAATGGCTCCACCGCACCGAGAGCGGCCTTCGCGATGAGCAAGGCGTCGTCCGTGATGTGAAGTACGCCTTCCGGGTGCGCGAGCAAGTTGCGGTAGGTGCCCGAGGTGGGGAACGGCCTCAGCACGAAGCGCGAGAAGTCCGCCGACACGCGCGGCCCCATCGGGGCCAGGTGCGGCGAGCCATCGGAGTTCAGCGTTGTTACGAGGCCTTCGAGAATCATGGTTATTCGAGCCCACCCGTTGCCACGGGTGGGCGTTCCAACGCCCTGAGTAAACCCGCGGCCTTGTGCAGCGTCTCTTCGTACTCGCGGCTCGGGTCGGAGTCCGCGACGATGCCGCCGCCGACCGGGAACTGCACCCAACCGCGGCCCGCCGTGAACGTGCGGATCAGGATATTGGTGTCCATCGCTCCGTCGAATCCGATGAACCCGAGGCTGCCGCAATACGGGCCGCGCGCCGTCGGCTCCAGTTCGGCGATGATCTCCATGGCTCGCACTTTCGGTGCCCCCGTGACCGACCCGCCCGGGAACGCCGCGCGAAGCAACTCCAGCGCTCCGCAATCGGGCCGCAACTTGCCTCGCACTTCCGACACGAGGTGATGCACGTATTGAAAGGTCTCGAGTTCGCAGACCTTGGGCACGCGAACGCTGCCGAACTCGCAGACGCGGCCGAGGTCGTTGCGGAGCAGGTCCACGATCATCACGTTCTCAGCTCGATCCTTGGGGTTGGACCGCAAGTCGGCGATAAGCTTCGCATCTTCGTCCGGCGTGCGGCCGCGGGGGCGAGTGCCCTTGATCGGCCGCGTTTCCACCTCGCCATTTTCCACCTTGAGAAAGCGCTCGGGCGAAGCGCTGAGAATCTGGAAGTCGCCGAGGTCGTAATACGCGGCGAACGGCGCGGGGTTGAGTTGCCGCAATCGGCCGTACAGTTCTAGCGGGTGCTCGCGCAGTGGCGCGAGCAACCGCTGCGAGAGGTTCACCTGGTAGCAGTCGCCGGCGCGAATGTACTCGACCACTTTCGCCACGGCGGCTTCGTACCCGGTGCGATCGAAGTTGCTCGTAACTCCGGGGAACCCAGGAAGCGGAAACTGAGAAGCGAGGGAAGCAAGCGGAGCGGGTGATTGCGAGGGAAGAACGGCTGAACTGCTCTGCAACAGGCGGATGGTTTCCCGGAGCCGCGTCTCGCACTCCCGGCCCCCGGAGACGATCCACGCGCGATTTTGATTGTGGTCGAAACTGACGACGCAATCGTAGACGCCGAGGTGGAGGTCCGGGCTGCCGAAGTCGTTGGTTCGGGGAGCCGGAACGCGTTCGAACTCGCGACCCAGGCCGTACCCGAACAGTCCGGCAAGGCCGCCCTGGAAGGGAGGCAACCCACCGACGGTTGGCCGTTCCTCCACCATCGATTGAATCAGCGAATCGAGGCCGTACGGCGCACAGTCGAGGGCGTTCGCCGAAAGGAACGTCCGCGGTGCGGCCATGACATAGGAATATCGCCCGCGTTCTCGGTGCCGTTCCGCGGAGTCGAGGAACAGAAGGTGCGGAAGATGGGCCAGTTTGCGGGCGACGTCCCACGGCTCGGGAGCGGGGATCAACTCGACGGCAATCGGACCGTCGGCCGGGGTCTGCACCGGCACTGCTTCGAACCGACCTGGAGGCTGCGCATCCATGCGGTTCAGTATACGGGCGCATGAAAAAGCCCACCCATTGCTACGGGTGGGCTTGACGCAAGCGGCTAAGATTTCGCGCTGGCTTCCTTCACGAGATCTTCGACGGCCTTGTCCAGAACCTCGGGCTCCGGAGAGCCGGTCCACTTGCGGCGGATCACGCCCTTCGCGTCGATCAGAAACAGCGTCGGATAGCCTCTCACCTTCAGGGTCTTCACCACTGGGTTCTCCTCGCCTTCGTCCCACCAGTGAATCCAAGGCATCGGTTCCTTTTCGAGGAACTTCGAGAGCGTCTCTTTCTTCTCGTCCACGCTCACACTCACGAGCTTGAACGGCTTGCCTTCGAACTTCTTGACCATCTCGCGTTCGTGGGGGATCATCGCTCGGCACGGCGGGCACCAGGTGGCCCAGACGTCGATCAGCACCACGCTGCCTTTGAAGCCCGCGAGCGATTGCTTCTTCTGGTCGCGGAGTTCGGTGCCGAGCAGTTCCGGGGCTGGGTTGCCGACGCTGAGTGTCTTGAGCGACTTGATCTCGCCCTCGACGGCCTTGGCGATGGTTTCGTCGCCGAGTTTGGTGTCCGGGGCTTCCTTAGCCGCCCGCGAGAGGAAGTCGATGGCTTTGGCCGTGAGGGCTGCAGCCGCCTTCTCATTGGCCTCGTCCGCTTGTTCGGAGTACGACATGCCGAGCAAGTAAAGCGAGATGCCGCGAACTTCCTTGGAAGGCGACTTCTCGCCCGCGGTTTGCAGGAACTTCTCACCCGCCGGTCCCGCACCACCCGCCGTCAAAAGCAGATCCTTGACCTTCGGATTGTTCAGATGATGTTCGGTGACGATGCCGAGAATCTTGTCTACGTCCGGACCGCTGGCACCATATCTGACCAACTGGGACATCGTGAACGTGGCCACCTCGAAGGCCGCCTCGCTCTTCGGGTCGTCCTCGGCGATCTTGCGGATCTTCTCGGCCGTGAGCGTGGAGAGTTCCCGCGCCTCGGCGATTATGCCCTTCTTCTCGGCTTGGGTCGTCGCTTTTTCGATGCGCTTCTCGAGTTCTTCGAATTCCTCGCGGAACTTTTTCTTCTGAACCTTGAGCTTCTCGGCCTGATCCTCGGGTGCCGCCGCACCTTTCACGAACTTGTCGTAGGTGGCGTAGAGCCCGACGGAGAGGGCCAACATGGACGCGAAAAACAAACGCATGACGGAGCCTCGCATGGGAGTGTCTCACAACAAAGTATCGAGATTCGGGCCGGTTCGCAAGCGTCATTCGCCGCGATGGCTCACTTCGGGCACGGTCAGGAAGCCCCACCGAAGGGCCTGGTCTTGCGCGTAATTCTTCCCGAGCGTCAGGGCCGTCACCGCCTTCGAGAGTTCGTAGCCGAGGTAGAAGGCGTGCGAGGCGTCGAGTTTCGGGTCGGCAGCGAGCAGTTGTTCGAACAATTCAAACGGATCGCGGCCGCGAAGGTACGCGGTGCCGTTGAACACGTGAATCTCGCCGCGCTCTGCGAACACGCGATAGTTGCGGTCCGCGATTCGGGCAGCGAGTTCCGCGAGCGACTGCTCTCCCTGTTCATACACCTTCGGATCGCGGAGTATTACAAGCCCCGGCTCCAAACGCTTCGGAATCACCTTTTCTTGCACCGCATGGAAGACGAGCCGCCGAGCCAGGCCGAACTCCTTCACGGACGACTTCGCCCAGTTGATCGCTTCGGTGGTCAGCACGCTGCGGATGCCGAGTTCCTGGCAGAAGCCGGCGAGCAGCACGTTGATTCCGGCGGAATCGACGTCCGTGAGTTCCGTGAGGTTGCCGACGCCCATCATGATCTCGGCATCGGGAAACCGCCGGCGCGTCTCGATGTACCGGCCCAGCGACGCGGCGAACCCGAACCCAATTGGTTCGAGAATCGGGTCGAGCCGGTGCTTCACGCCCCATTTTACTAGCTGTTCGACGGTGCGGGCAAGGCTGTCCAGATCGCTCGGCGTGTCCGGGATCGCCACGACTTCGAGTTGTCTTGTTGGCACGGGCATTCTTGCCTGTGCGGGGTGAGGAGCACAGGCAAGAATGCCCGTGCCACCCGATTCAAATGCATCTTTCCAGCGTCTTGCGTTCTCGACGTTGGAACCGTTCACGCTCAGCACCAACTCCGCGCCGGCACTCAGGGCCGCTTCCACTTCCACCGAATCGAAGCTGTCGATGGAAACGCGGAGCCCCTCGTCGCGGAGGATGCGCACGGCGTCGCCGACGCCGGACCAGGGGCCGCCGGGATCGCAGCCGAGGTCGATGACGTCCGCGCCGCTGTCGCGGTAGTGTCGCGCCTCGGCGAGGATCGCCTCGCGGCTCTTCTTCCCGGCAGAGTTGATCTCGGCGAGAATCTCGATGTCGAACCTCCCGTAACCGGGCGGCGGGCCGGACTTCTTCCCAAAGAACTCGGGCAGGTCGCGGAGATCCTTGGGACCGAGTTCGGCGAGCGGCACTTCGAGAATGTCGCCGCGGCAGAGTCCGGGCAAGATCACGCGTTCGATGCCGTCGGGAACGGTGAGATGCCGGGCGACCCAGTTCGCGGTGAGGAGTGCCGCGACGGAAATGTTCAGCACCGCGACTTCGGGAATGAAGCCGGCCCGCGGCGCGAGTTCGTCCAGCACGCGGCGAAGGGCCGGCTCCGCCAGCTTCCCCGTGACGAACAGTATCCGCGATCCGGAAGGAGTCATAAGCCTTGGCAATTGGTGGCACAGGCATTCTTGCCTGTGCAGGCATCAAACACAGGCAAGAATGCCTGTGCCACCTAGATCGAGCGGTAGGTTGGGATGCTCGGGCCCGCGAGCATCGGGGACGGCATCGGGAAGCGTGACGGCCATCTCGGGAGCGCCCGGTTCGCCCGCAATCGGGGTCGCCGGTTTGCCGAAGTCCGGGTTGTTGAACACGAGCCAGAAATCGCGCCACACCGAGGCCGGCTGCACCTCCAGCGCTTCCGCCGGAGTCAGCGGCATCTCGTCCAGGATACTCGTGAGGAAGGTCGCCTTCGCCACCAGTTCCGTGTGGACGAAATCGCTGTGGGACTGGATCGGGAAGCGCTTCAGGAACGCGGTGCGGAAGAGCTTGAACTTGCTGTTCACGTCCGCGAGGGGCACGTTGAAGGTGCAGCCGACGAAGAGGCCGTAGAGGTAGCCGCGGAGTCCGGGCCAGGCGGGAAGCGGTTCGAGTTGCAAGCCGAGCGCGACGCGCCAGAGTAGCCGCCACGCCTTGCCGAAGAGGGCGATGGGGCCGGGCACGGGCCGACCGGTGCGGCAACCGCTGACGAGGTCGGGCTGCTTGCCGAGCACGGCATCGCGCACTTCGATGCGCTGCAGCAACTTCGCGAGGTCGTGCGGAGAGTACGGGTAGTCGAGTGCCGTGTAGAAGAAGAGCGGATGCTTCGCTTGTTCGAGTGCCGTCCGCAGGCTCGCACCGAACCCCTTGGGCGAGTCGTGATTTAAGACTTGCAGGTGCTTCACGCGACCACCGGCGAGCTTCTCGAGGATCGCGGGCGTGGCGTCGGTGCTGCCGTCGTTCACCACAAGGATTTCGTAGTCGCGGCCGAGGCGCGCGAGTGCGTCGCCCCAAGAGGGGATGACCTTTTCCAGCCGATCCGCACCGTTGTGAACGGGGATCGCGACCGTGAGGCCTTCGCGCGGAGTTGCGGGCTTGGACATTATTCGACTCGAAGGAAGACGAGCGGCCGCGGCGGCTTATCGGCAGTGTAGTCCCCGAGGCGACCCACTTCCACGAGTTTCCGGCTCCGCACGATCTGCTGAGCGAACTCCACGTACTCCGGCGGCATGACGACGAAGTGCGGACCGGGCGCGGAAGCCCAGTCGTTGAGGTCGTGCCACTCGACCCGCGAGAGGATCGGCCGGCCGAGGTGGAACGCGAGCAAGTGCGGCTCAGTACGGAAGAGCAGGATCTCGTGCGGCGGCGGGGCGTGCGAACGGATCATCTCAGCGAACGCCCGTTTTTCTTCCTTTGCTTGTTCCGCCGGTTCGACGACGAACGACATCACCTGCCAGCCGACGAGCGAGCAGGCGGCGACGATTCCGAGCAGCCACTTGGCCGCGAACGCGGTTCGAGCCGATCGCGTTGCGAGCCACGCCTCGGCGGCGCAACCGAGGGCGATCGCCGCACCAGGGAACAACGGAAGCAGGTAATCGGCGCGCTTGAATTGGGCCGTCGAGAGTACGACGAACATCGCGACGAACCAGACGAGGCCGAAGCGGAGAAGGGGATCGGGAACCTTGCTGGCGCGTCGGGCTCGCGTCGTCGAGATGCCGAGGTAAGCCAGTGCCGGTGTCCACGGGAGGAAGTCGACGGCGAAGCGCGGGACGTAGTACCACCACGGATGCGACGCCAGCGTCGGCGAGGTGCCGGCGAACCGCTCCACGTTGTGGTGCCAGAAGAAGACCCGGAAGAACTCGCCGCCAGTCGCGTGATTCACCCAGAGGAACCACGGGGCCGCGAGCGCGAAGACCGTGACGGTACCGAGGAGCATGTGGGAGATGGGCAGCGCCCACCGAGTGCCATCGGTGGACTTGGAGCGGATCAGCAACCAGACGACGGCCGTGGGCCCGATCAGTGCCAGCGCGATGGGCCCCTTCAACATTACGCCGGCCGCGGCGGCGAAAGCGGAAAGCAGAACCCATCCCACTTGTGGCTTCGCGCCCAGTGCCTTCCAGAAACAAATTAGCGAGGCGGTCGCGGCACAGGCCAAGGGCAGGTCGATGCGGGCGGTTCGCGAGATGGCCGTGAAGTGAACCGCCGTAGTCAGCACGATTGCCGCGACCCACGCAGCCATCGGTCGGCCTTCACCCTTCAAGAACGCGAAGACCATGAGCACGGTGAAGAGCCCGGCCAGTGCCGCCGGCAATCGCGCTTCGAAGGCCGTCACCGTGCCGCCGTTGAAGTACCCCGCGGCGGCGACCAGCCAGTAGTATCCCGGCGGCTTCTGCAAATCGGCCTGGCCATCGAACAGAACCGGCAGGCCCCATTCGCCCGTGTCCAGCATGCGCTGCGCGTTCTGGGCTGCCCGCGCTTCGTGGCTGCTGTAGAGATCGCGATGGCCCAGACGTGAAAAGAAGAGAATCGCCACAAACGCAAACAGCACGATGGGTGCAAGTAAAAAGCGCCGCCGTTTCGCCGCGACGCGGAGTCCTCGGAGCGGAGCGCGAACGCCGATCATCACGCGGCCTTCCGGAACTGGTTCGATTGGTGCAAGCGCTGGTACACGTCGCAGGTCAGCATCAGTTCGTCGTGGGTGCCGGTGGCCACGATCTTCCCGGCGTCCATCACCACGATGCGGTCCGCGATGTCCTGCAGCGAGTTGAGCCGGTGCGTGATCAGGAATGTGGTGCGAGTCTTCGCGTCCTCGCCCCCGATGAACTCCTTCAACGCCGCGTGAATCTGCTGTTCGCTTTCGCCGTCGATCATGCTGGTGAATTCGTCGAGGATCAGGATTGCCGGGTCGCGGAGGATGGCGCGGGCTAGCGCGATGCGTTGGCGTTGGCCGCCGGAGAGTCGCGAGCCCATGTCGCCGATGGAAGCGTCGTAGCCGCCGGGGAGCGCCTCGATGAACGTATTGGCGTGGGCCTTCTTGGAAGCCTCGATGGCCTGCTCCCGCGTCGCCCCCTTCTTCCCGTAAATGATGTTCGCGAGTACCGTGTCGTCGAAGAGTTGCGTGTCTTGCGTGACGAGGCCGATCTGCCGGCGGAGCGAGCGGAGGTGAGCGCCGCGAATGTTCACGCCGTCGACGAAGACGCCGCCGAAGTTCGGCTCGAAGAAGCGCGGCAGCAGCCCGAGCAGCGTCGTCTTGCCGCACCCGTTCGGCCCCACGATGGCGACCGTCTCGCCCGCCTTCACCTTCAAATTCACGAAATCGAGGGTGGGAACTTCCACGTCCGGGTTGTACTTGAAGCAGACGTTCTTGAACTCGATGGCGTCTTCGACGCCCTCGATGCGCGGGCCTTCGGGGTTCGATTTGATGTCCGGCTTCACGTCGAACAAGTCGAAGACGCGATTCGCCGCCGCGCCGCCGGATTGCAACTTCGTGTAGACGCTGGAGAGCTTGCGGACTGGGTCGGCAATCGCCGCCAGGAACGCATAAAGCTGAATGAGCCCTTCGAATGCGAGCGGCTGCGCGGTCATGCGCAAGCCGAAAATGTGCGTGTGCCCCGTGACGACGAGGTAGGTGCCGGCGGCGAGTGCGAGCGTCACGGCCCCGACGCCGAGCAGTTCCATCATCGGGTTGGCGAAGGCGTCGATGTAGATCACGCGCATGGCCTTGCGGTAGTACTCTTCGGTGGCCTTGCGGAAGCGTCGGCGTTCGTGGGGCTCGCGGGTGAACGCCTTCACGGCGCGGATGCCGTCGAAGACTTCGCGCAGAATCTTGTAGATCGCGCTCATCCGCTCGAGCACCTTCTTCGCGGCGCGGCGCATCATCCGGCTGACCTTCATCAGCAGGATGGCGGCGAGCGGGATGAGCACCGTGAAGACGAGCGTGAGTTGCCAACTGATCCAGCACGCGATGACGAGGCAGCCGACCATCTTGAGCGGTTCGACGACCATGCGGCCGTAGAGGATCTTGAGGCCGTTGCCGAGCTGTTCGAGGTCGTTGGTGAAGCGGGCCATGAGTTCGGGCGTGCTGGTGGCCGCGAGTTGCCGCACGTCCTGGTGGACCGTGCGGCGAAAGAACGTGTTCCGGAGGTCGAAGAGCGTGCGGTTCATCACGCTACCGACGAGCGCTTCCTGGAAGAACTCGAAGATGCCTTTGATGAAGACGCCGACGATCACGGCCCCGACGATCCAGAGAAACGTGGCGAAGCGATCCTCGGGCAGGTAGCTGATGACGAATTTCTTGAGCAACTGGTAGCGGTAGAGTCGGCTCCCGTGTTCGCTGAGTTCGCCCTCGCGTTTCGCGATTTCCCAGCGAACCTTGCGCTCGGCATCGACGCGGTCTGGTAACTCCGCATCCTGTTGAATGACTTGCAAATCCGCTTTGAGCCGTTCGAGTTTTTTTTTGTGATCCGGATTGTCGATCTGTTTTTGAGCTTCCTCAATCTCCTCGTTCACCCATTGCTGCAAATTCTTGTCGGTGCTCAAGATTCGGAGGACGGGATAGATGGCCGTGAGGTTGATGCTCCAGAGAACGGCGACGAAGAGGGCGCAGACCACGGACGCGAGAAGGCGGTAGCGGTAGGGCAGGGAGTATTTCAGGGTCCGGAGGAAGTTCCGCATCGAGGGTGCGCTACCTGGGCCGTTTGGGCTCGCGGTTATAACCTGCCGCTCTTACCGGAACAAGCCGTCTTAACGGGGGCCTTCGTCTGGGGCTTGTATTCTCGTGCGGCTACCGGCTAAAAAAGGGTCGTACCGCGTCCTCGATTTCACCTGCCCCTTCAATCGAACCCGTTGCAGGCCACTCCGCGATGCCCGATTCCATCCGCTCTGAAATCGTCGCGCGGGCGCACACGGTCGTCATCAAGGTGGGTACGAACGTACTCGCCGATTCCCGCGGCGAACTGGATCGCGCGCGAATTCAATCGTTGGCCGATCAGTTGTACCGCATCCGCGCCGCGGGGCGCAAGGTGGTACTCGTCAGTTCCGGGGCCATCGGTGCGGGCGTCGGCAAACTTGGGCTCGGCAAGCGACCCGCGGACCTGCCGCACCTTCAAGCCTGTGCCGCCGTCGGGCAGTCCGCCCTCATGCAGCTCTACCAAGAGAGCTTCTCGCCCCACGGCATTCACACGGCGCAAATCCTGCTCACCGCCGGCGACTTCGACAACCGCGCCCGCTACCTCAACGTTCGCAACACGATCCTCACGCTGTTCGAGTACAGTGCGTTGCCGATCATCAACGAGAACGACACGGTGAGCGTTGCCGAGATCAAGTTCGGCGACAACGACCACCTCGCGGCGATGGTCACGAATCTGCTTCGCGCCCCGCTGCTCGTTCTGCTCACGAACGTCGATGGCCTCTACTCCGGCGACCCGCGCGTGAACCCCGAAGCGAAGTTGCTCGCCACGGTGCCCCTGATCGATGCGTCGATCGCGGAGATGGCCGGCGCGAGCAAGAGCGACCTCGGCACGGGCGGGATGACGAGCAAGCTCAAGGCCGCTCGACTGGCGACGGCGGCGGGAGAAGCCGTCATCATGGCGAACGGTTCGCTCGACGGTATTCTGGATCGCCTCTTCGCGGCGGAGTCGGTCGGCACGCTCTTCCTCCCGCATGGAGAAGACGTGCCATCGTGGAAGCGCTGGGTCGGCTACACGGCCCGGCCCAAGGGCACGCTGGTCATCGATGCCGGCGCTCGGCGCGCGGTGACTGAGCAGGGGAAAAGCCTGCTGCCCGTGGGCGTGACTGCTGTGACGGGTGAGTTTGGAAAAGGCGACGTGGTCTCGATTCGGGACGAATCTGGAGTCGAGGTCGCCCGTGGGCTCAGCAACTATTCCTCGGCGGAAGCCGACCGCATTCGCGGGCAGAAGGGAACCCTTCTGTACGAGGAACTCGTTCACCGCGACAATTTGGTGGTAGTTGAGGTGTAGTTACGCAGGTTGCGTGGCGAGCCCGGAGCCGACTGGCCGGAGAGCGTTCCAGTCGATCCGTGCCACCCAGATTTGTTCGCTGTGCGAGAAGCTCACCTCGCCATCCGCTTCCAGTTCCTCGTCGTGAACGAGGACGCGCAAGCCGTCTCGCATTGAAAGTGCCAATCGGTCGAGGTCCTCGAATGTGCCGGTGCAATTCATGCGGACGCGCCCTTGCGGGTCCGCATTCATGAAGTCCACATAGATTGCTGGAAGCGCCATGTCGACTAGCTCGTTCCGAATGACGGGTTCGGACCCGTTGGTGTTAGTAAACCGCTGATCTGCTCCGGTGTCAACCCCGTGAGCGTCGCGTGAAACGGACTTCGGCCGGGGGTCGGAATCACATCGCCACCCAGTTCCCGAACCTGCCCGACCGTTGTGATTCCAACCTGACCGTTCGGGATTCCGACGGCGAGTTCCTGCACATCGAGATCGGGAGCGGAGTGAACTGAAACACCCTCGATTCCGCTGGGGTGTCTGCGATAGTTTCGCCGAATCTGTTCATGTTCGTTGAGACCACCTCGAACAACAAAGGCATCGTCGGGTAAGCTTGACTGCGAAAGCATGATCAGCCCCCCTTCTTCTTTTTGGGGAGCTTGATCTGCGAGGCAACAGCGTCAACAGTTCGATTCGCTCTAGTCGCGACTTCGTCAACCTTCATGGCGATCCGTCGGATTAATCCGGGCAATTCGCTGAAACTGTTTAACTTCTCATCGCGGGAGCACTCTGCCCATGGCTTCAATCCCGATGTGCCAGAAACTCCTTGGTACCTCTTCATGCACCCGATGCGATACTTACCTGACTGTTGTTGATAGTAGCAGAGAAACGCCTCCCAGTCCGGCTCAGTGGCTTCTGGATGGTCGGTTCCGAGACCGAGCGAAACCTCGGCGAACATACCGACACGACACTCTTCGAGAAACGATTCGGTTTCACGAATAGTCAGTGCGGCGGCGTCACATGCGGAGTTGAGCAGTTGAGTGGAGTTGCGTAGTCGCTCGATAGCTACAGACAAATCGTCTGCCATAGATTCCCCTGCTAGAGGTTGCACCGAACTTTTCACCCCTACTCGAGGTGAATCGCGGACTGGTGCTGAGGCATCGCCTCAATGACAATCATGTAGATTCGTCCATAAACTGTCAATAGGCAGAAACAAGCGGCAGCAATTTCCCGTTAGAATTCCAGGCCGGGCTCGTCTCCTTGTGGACGAGACCAAGCCGACGCCCTCCCGACTGCTTCGATGTTGAACGGCGCAGCGAATCGCTCTGGCCCTCACTCGGGGTCCGCCCGACGGGCGGAGTTCGAGTCGCTGTACGAACACCACAGCCGCGAAGTCTGGGCCCTCGCCTACGCCCGCTGGATGGACGCGGACCTCGCCATGGACGTGACGCAGGAAGCGTTCCTGCGATTGTGGAAGCAGTGGGAAGGCGACAAGGAAGAGATTCAGAACCCGCGGGCGTGGCTGCTTCGCGTGGCGCGGAATCTGGCCGAGGATTACGCCAAGAGTGCCTTCCGCCGCAACGGCACGCAAGCTCCGGAAGTGCTCGATGGCGTGCGGTCTTCGCAGCCGACGCCCATCGAGATGCTCGAAAAGGAAGAACGCTTCGGGCAGCTGCGGGCGATTTTGGAAGAACTTTCGCCCGGCGACCGCGACATCTTGACCCTACGCTACGCCCTCGATTACGACGCGAACGCGATTGCCGAGATCATGGGCGTGAACGTGACGGCGATACACATGCGATTGAGCCGGGCTCGGCAGCGAGTCGCCGAGCGGATGCCCACCGAGTAAGGATCGAATCATGAGTCAGCCTCTCCCGCCGGACCGCATCGACGACCTGCTCTCCGGCTTCTACAAGTCGAAGCTGCCGAGCCCGTGGCCCGCGGCCCCGGCGTTCGCCGAGCCCGCGAAGCTGCGTATGGCCACCCCGAGCAATCGCGCCCGGTATACTCTCGCGGCTTCGGTTGCACTTCTTTTGGGCACCTGCTGGTATCTCTCCAACGGCCTGCCTACCGGCGAGCGACCCGCGAACAAACCGGCGACCGTTCCCGGAATTCTCGGCGACGGTTCCGCCAAGATGCCCAAGGAGTTCGAGAAGAAGAAGGAATTGCCGAGCGGCCCTATGCTGAACTGAGCCCCGTTTTTCACTTCAAAAGTCCCATCTCGCACGTTCTCGCCGCATTCGGTGGAACGTTCCGTCAATTTCGGTAATCTGGGTAATGCGGATAGTTCCGGACGCCACGGCGTTCGCGTTGTAGGCTTGGGCCGCGTGACACCTTCACCCCGGTTGAGTAACTCCATGACTGAGCGATCCCGACGCCGCCGGCTTCTGGCCGGCCCGCTGCACCTCGAAGACCGCATCACGCCGGCGACGTTCAACGCCAGCTTCGACCCCGTCGCTCAACCGACGCAGGCCATCAACGAACTCGTTGGCTTCTTCCAGACGGCCAACGGCAACGCCGACGCCACCGACACGATCAACCTCGTAGCGAACGGCAAGTACACGTTCAATTTCTCGGTCGACAATTTCGATGGCGGCACCGCCCTGCCCGTGATCGACCGCATCAACAACATTGTGACCGTGAACGGGAACGGGTCTACATTCTTCCGCCCGCCCGGCGCGGAGTCGTTCCGCTTCCTGCGAGCGATCGGCGAAGTCGATACGAAGAACCCGCCCCCCGTGGGCATCTCGGCCATCGGACCCACGCTGATCGTGAACGACCTCACTTTCAGCGGGGCGAACGTCTTCGACTACACCTTTCCGAACCGCACCGATCCCGGCGAGTTTCCCGTGCTCGATGGCGGTGCCATCCGCCTGGACAACGCCGACCTCATCACCAATAACGTGACGTTCCTCCGCAACACGGCGACGGACAATGGCGGTGCGGTCGGTCTCGATGCCCGGTTCCGCTTCTTCGGCGACACGCAATTCAACGGCACCACCTTCAAGGAGAACTATGCCGGGAAGATCGGCGGCGGCGTCGGCGTCAGCCAGCCCGGCACCTTGATCACCACCACTGTGACATTCACGGACAGTACGCTCGATGCGAACGTGTCTTTGACGGGGGCCGGAGCGGCGGGCGGAGAAGCGGTCGAATTCGATCTCGTGCGCGTGAAGGTGACGAACAATCGCGGGGCGGTCGGCGGCGTGAGTGGCTCGATCGTTCACGCCGACTTCACGCGGTTCAGCGGGAACGTCGCCACGGGAACGGGCCCGTCTGCCGTGATCGCGACTGGCAACATGCTGAGGCTGTACAACAGCGTGATCACCCAGAACACCTCGGCGGCCGGCGGTGCCTTGGTGGGCCAGGGCCAGGGCCAGGGCCGCGCCGTCGAGTTGCTCAACACCACGGTTCACAACAACACGGGCGGTTCGGCTGCGATCTCCGCGCCGATCGGCCAGGTCGTGCTGTCGTTCTCGACGGTGACGAACAACCGCGCCACCGCGGGCGACGTGGCCGGCATCAACGCCGACGCCAACATCGTGGACGTGTACGCCAGCGTGATCGCGGGCAACCGGGTGACCGACCCGCTGAGTGCGAACGTGGACTTGAAGGCCCAACAAATTCGCAACAATCGGTTTAACCTCATTGGCGTGGCCCCGTCGTCGTATCCGATCTTCCCCGGCGATCTGTTCGGTACGCCAGGGAGCGAACTCGACCCGAAGCTGTCCGTACTCGGCGACTACGGCGGCCTCGCGGGCATCACGCTCACGCGCTTGCCGACGGCGGCGAGCCCGGTACTCAACGCAGGTGGAACGCCGCTCGCCAGTCGCATCACGACCGACGAACGGGGCGCGACCTTCAACCGCGTGGTCGGCACGTTCGCGGACATCGGAGCGGCGGAGTTTCGACCCGGTGTCGATCCGGTGCTTCCGCCGCTGGCACCACTCGGGCCTTTGGTTCCCCCGCCGCCTCCCCCTCCTCCGCCGCCCCCGCCTGCACCCGTGTTGCCCGCGATTGCCGTCGCGCCTGGCGCACCGCAAAACTTCGGAGCCACGACGGTTCCCACGGTCGTCACTGTGATGGGAAGCACGTTCACCACGACCACCGTGCCGCCAAACGAAGTGCGGTTGCAGAAGCCGGACGGCACGATCACGCTCCGCGTCACGCCGTTCGCAACGTCGATTCCCGGCGGCATTCGCGTCGCCTCGGCAGACGTGACCGGCGATGGCGTGAACGACCTGATTGCCGCGACCGGGCCGGGTGCGCTCAATACTGTCGTCGTGTTCAACGGGGCGACCGGGGCCAAGGTCACGGAGTTCCACCCGTTCGGCGACTTCACCGGCGGGCTCTTCGTCTCGACCGGCGACCTCAGCGGCGACGGCGTTGCCGATATCGTCGTGACGGCCGATAACGGCGGCGGGCCCCGCGTTAGCGTCTTTCGCAGCACCGACTACACCGTGCTTGCGAACTTCTTCGGCATCGCCGATCCCAACTTCCGCGGCGGAGCCCGCGCCGCCGTCGGCGACTTGAACAACGACGGCTTCAACGATCTGATCGTGACCGCGGGGCCGGGCGGCGGCCCGCGCATCTCCATCTACAACGGCAACTCGCTCTCCAACGGCCAGTACACCTCGCACCTCGTGCCGGACTTCTTCGCCTACGATCCGAACCTGCGCGATGGCGTCTACATTGCCTCGGGAGACGTGAATGCCGATGGCTTCGACGACTTGATCGTCGGGGCGGCGGCAGGTGGCGGGCCGCGCGTCAGCGCCTTCTCGGGGCAGACGCTCACCACGCAGGGCACGCTGAACGCCCTCGGGAACTTCTTCGCGGGCGATCCGAACCGACGCGATGGAGTGCCTGTGGCGGCGGCCGATGTCGATGGCGATGGCCGCGACGACATCATCACCGGCGGAGGCAGCACCTCCACGGTTCGCATCTATCCCGGCAGCAACCTCAACGGTGCTCCCAGCGCGCAGTTCGATCCCTTCGCGGGCTACCTCGGAGGCGTGTTCGTCGGGTAAGGGCGCGGCAACCGGAGTGAACTTTTCATAGGGTGAAGCTATCGCGGCAGGCGAATCGCAATTCGCACGCCGCGGTGGCTTCACCCTTACTGCTTTCACAGGACGCGAGCCATGAAGGTCGGACTGGTCGGCTACGCCGGGTCGGGCAAGAGCACCGTGTTCGAATGGCTCACCGGCGAGAAGCCGGACCCGTCCAAAATTCAACAGGGCCAGACGGCGATGGCCGACGTGCCGGACGAACGCCTCGCCAAGATCGCGGCCGTCCTCAAGCCCAAGAAGATCTGCTACACGAAGGTCGCGATTCTCGACACGCCCGGCCTCACCGTGGACGACCGCAAGGACAACCCCCGCCGCCTCGGCATCCTTCGCGAAGGCAACGGCATCGTCGTCGTGCTCGACGGCTTCTCCGGGGCCGACATCGTGGATCAACTCCGCCGCTTCCGCGAAGACCTGCTCTTCGCCGATATGGAAGTCGTGGGCAACCGCATTCCCAAGCTCAATCAAAGCCTCAAGAAGGCAAAGCCGGCCAAGGACCGCGAAGCGGAAGAGACCGAACTCGCGCTGCTCAAGCGAGTCGTCGATGCGTTCGAGGCCGGCACCCCCGCCTCGCAGCAGCCGATCACGCCGGAAGAAGAGAAGTCGCTTCGCAGCTTCCAACTGCTCACGCTCAAGCCCGAGATGGTACTTGTGAATCGCGGCGACAGCGGCTTCAACGACCCGCTCCCGCCGAACCTGCTCATGCTCGCCCCCACCGCTTTGCAGGCACCCGTGAAGCTCGAAATGGAACTGGCCCAACTCGGCGACGAAGATCGACAGGCCTTCATGGCCGACCTCGGCCTGACGGCGTTCCACCGCGATTCCACCATCCGTTCGATCTTCTACGGCGTCGGCCGCGAGGTCTTCTTCACTGTAGGCGAGGACGAGTGCCGCACCTGGTCGATCCCGAAAGGTTGCGAGGCGGTCGAGGCCGCCGGGTGCATTCACAAAGACCTGAGCGAGAAGTTCGTGCGCTCGAACGTGATCGGCTTCGACGACTTCGTGGGTTGCGGCTACTCCGAGAAGGACGCCAAGACGAAGGGCCTCAACCGCACCGAAGGCAAGACCTACATCGTGAAAGACGCCGACATCATGCACATCCTGGCGTCGAGCTAACGATGGCGCAGAGTTGGTGGCCCCCCCCGCAGCGGGGACCTGGGGACGGTGCCGCTGTCAGGGTCGATTCGCCAGGAATCCTTCGCGAATCGAGCTCTTCTCTTTTTTCTGCCCCTCGCGAATTCGCCGTGATTCCCAGCGTTTGCTGCGTTTCTGTGCGGAGGAGGCGGGAGCGTTCGCTTCCGAAATTCGTCGCAACCTCATCGCGAGCTTCGGCTTGGACCGAAGCGCGAACTCCACCAGTACCGGTAGCGTTCGCCGAAGCCAATGAGTCACTTGCGTTTACGGTGAAAGCGATCGCGACGACGCAAATCGAAAGACGGGAAACGACGGGTTTCATGGCGACACCGCCTCGTGGTGAGTTCCAACGGAAACGAAGGTGAAGTTCTGGCCGAGAAGTGACCGGGAAGACTGTACGTTCCTTTTTGGACTCACGCAACCCGGTGGACCGAACCTGGGTGTGCCTCTCGAAGTAGGCATTCGTTCGAGATCCGCAGAGTTCGCGGCTCTGGCCCTGGGAGCGCGGCCGTCCCGGCCGCACCATCGCCGGTGAGT
>JAYTGN010000354.1:0-9122 GCA_043733485.1 Gemmataceae bacterium | reverse complement strand
ACCGGAGGCGCCGGTCTTCGCCTCGACCGACACGGGCTTGCCGTCGCGCACGACGCCGATCGCGAGCACGCCGCCCGGGGTGGCCTTCTGGATCTGGGCGCGCACCGACGTGGCGTCCGTGACGGGGGCGCGTCGCCGGTTCGCCAAACTTAAGTTCCTCATTGATCCCATTCGCACCGCACCGGGTCGCGGCGTACAATTCTCCCATTGTCATCATCTTCCTCCGGCGTTCACCATTCCCATGGCCGAAGACCCCCTCGCCGCCCTGCGGGAAGCCCTGTCGGTTTCCCCTACGAATGTGCCGCTCCGACTGCACCTCGCCGACTCGCTCACCGCGACGAACCGAAGCGACGACGCGGAATCGCTTCTGAAAGAGGGCCTGACCCGAACGCCGAGCGATCAACGGCTCAAACTCGCGTTGGCCCGGCTCTACCTCAAGCAAGGCAAGTACTCCACCGGAATCGTGATCTGCGAACAAATCGTGCAGGCGAGCGACTCGGGTGAAGCACTCGTGCTACTCGCGCGGTTGCTCCACCGCACCGGCGAGGCGGATCGCGCGGCCACGCTTTACCGACAAGGCATCGACCTCGACCCCGCCACAGCCGACGACGCCTTCTCCGCCGAACTCGGATTCGAAGAGGAAGACGACGACGAGGATGACCTGGAACTTGCGGGCCGCGTGCCGACTTTCGGGCTCCCCGACGATGACAATCCCGCGGAAATCGAGCGGCCCAAAATCAAGTTTGAAGACGTCGGGGGGATGGAGTCGGTGAAGGAAGAGATCCGCCTCAAGATCATCTACCCGATGTCGCACGCGGACCTCTACAAGGCCTACGGCAAAGCCATCGGCGGCGGGTTGCTCCTCTACGGCCCGCCCGGTTGCGGAAAGACCCACCTCGCTCGCGCCACCGCCGGCGAAGTCGAATCCGGCTTCATCCACGTCGGCTTGCACGACATCCTCAACATGTGGCTCGGCAACACCGAGCGGAACCTGCACAAGGTCTTCGATCAAGCCCGCCGCAACCGCCCGTGCGTTTTGTTCTTCGATGAAGTGGATGCCATCGCCGCGAGCCGGGCCGACTTCAAACAGAGTTCCGTCCGGCCCGTGATCAATCAGTTCTTGAGCGAACTCGACGGGGCGCAAGTCTCCAATGAAGGCGTGCTGATCCTCGCGGCCACGAACGCTCCGTGGCACATGGACTCGGCGTTTCGGCGGCCCGGCCGCTTCGATCGCATCGTCTTCGTTCCCCCGCCCGACGCCGCGGCTCGTGCGGCCATTCTCAAGCTGCACTGTGCGGGCAAGCCGCTCGGCGAACTCGACTACCACGCCGTGGCCAAGGTCACGGCCGACTTCTCGGGCGCGGACCTGAAGGCGGTCCTCGATCGGGCCGTAGAAGCGAAGTTGCAAGAAGCCTTCAAGACGGGCATTCCCAAGCCCATTCTCACTCGCGATCTGGTGATCGCGGCCGGGTTGCAGAAGTCGAGTACGCGCGAATGGCTCGCGGATGCGCGCAACTACGCGCTTTATTCGAACGAAGGCGACCAATACGACGACCTCGCCAAGTACCTGAAGATTCGTTGATCCGCGGGCTGGCGGTGGGCTGGCGATCCTTCGCGGGTTCGGGATCGTATAAAAGAAGCGGTCGCGCGTTGGCGCTCGGCTGTCCCGCTCCGATTTCGAGGTTGCCGTGAAGTTGTCCGCACCGCCTCTCCCGCCGCCCGAGCCGATTCCGGAGAACTCCCTGGAGGCAGCGGGGGGCACGGTCGAACCGTCCGCACAGCTCGAAAGGGCTCCCGCGAAGCCCGCATCTTGGCCCGCGTGGTTCGGAGCCGCCGACTGGGCGCTCGTTTTCCTCACGCTCGCCCTCACGTTCCTGACCGCCTCATTCGCCGTCCGCAATTCGGACCTTTGGATTCACCTCGCGGCCGGGAAGCGACTCACGACCGGCGACTACAAACTCGGCACCGATCCCTTCAGCTATACGGCCGCGGATCGAACCTGGGTCAACCACAGTTGGCTCTTCGACCTCGGCTCGTTCCTGCTCTACTCGGGCGACGGTTTCCTGCTCGTTCTGGTGAAAGCGTTGGCAGTCGTACTCGCTTTCGGCCTCATCCTCGCGATCCGAAGGCCCGGCCAACCGTACTGGCCATGGGCGATCTTCGCGATCCTCGCCATGCTGGCTTCGACGACCCAATTCACGTTCCGGCCCCTGATCGCATCCATGGTTCTGCTGGCGTGGACACTGCTGCTCCTCTTCCGGATACCGTCGCGCCCCGGTTCGTGGCGGCTCCCCATTCTCATCGGGATCACGTTTTGCCTCTGGTCGAACCTCGACGGCTACTTCCTCCTCGGCCCGGCCACGCTCCTGCTTCTGACGATCGGGGAGTTCGCCCGCCAGAAGTTCGGAGCCGAGGCGAGCGCCGATCCATTCGGGTCGCTCCCCGATCTCGGCACCCTCGTCAAGGCCACGATCGTGGGTACGCTCGCCTGCATGGTGAACCCGCACCACATCGGAGTCTGGGAGTTGCCGTTCGAACTGATCGGCAACGCGGAAGGCGATCCGCGCATTCGACTCCTCCTCACGGCCCCGACGCAGGGTGCGTTCTGGCGTAACGAAGGCATCGCTTACAACGTCGGCGGCTTGGCGTACGCGATTCTGCTGCTCGCGGGCCTCTACGTTTCGTTCCTCTCGGCCGCAGTGGGCCGTTTCTTCGGCTCCGCCGCCGAGGTCGAGCCGCTCCCACTGCCCCACGTCCTGCTCTGGTTGGGGTTCGCCGCGCTCAGCGTCTTCACATTCTTCGCGATCCCATTCTTGGCACTGGTCACGGTTCCTCTCGTGGCTTCGCGCTGGAACTTGTTCTCGAGTCGGATCGTTCTGCAATCGGCGTCCGACCGGGGAACGCGGTTACTGCTCACGGGCTCCGTGGCGGGGCGTGCGTTCTGCCTCGTCGCGGTACTCCTACTCGGGGTTGCGGCGTGGCCCGGTTGGCTGCACGCACCCGCCTCCTGTTGGTGGGAATCGGCCAAGCCGCACCCGGCGACGACTCGCCGAGTCGAGTGGCGAATCGACGTCGATCCGGAATTTCAGCGGAACGCCGAGTGGCTCCAGGAAGTGCGCACGAGCGGAAAGCTGCCACCGGACGCTCGCGGCATCCTCGCCTCCGCCGACCTAGCGAACTACTGCGCCTGGTTCGCGCCCGAGGAGAAGGTCTTCGCCAACGGGCGCTTCAAGTTTCACACCCCGGAGTTGAAGGATTTCGTCCAACTCCGCCGGGGCCTGGGAGCGTTTCAAGAGAAGTCGGAAGGTCCGGATTTTCGCGAAGCGAGCGACGTCTTGGCTCGCTGGAAGTCCACGTACGTCGGGGTCGCGGTTCTGACGACGGACAACGAGCGCCGGCAGATTTACCACACGCCCTTCCCCCTCCGCGATCTGTGGCTGAACTGGACGAACTGGTCGCCGTGGTATCTGAACGGTCGAACGACCATCGTTGGGTATCGCCCGTCGGTTGCAGCGACGAATGCTACATTCGCGAGCCTCGAACTGAACCCCGAGGTGTTGGCGTACGGCTACTCGGTTAAGCCCATTCCCGCAGTCAAGTGCGAACTGCCCCTCCTGATTCAAGGGCCTCTAGATGAGTTGTTGATCGCGCGTCGCCCGACGCCGGCGGGCGCGGAGGAGGCGATGGCCTGGCTTTCCTACAAGGACCGGCAGCAGTCTCTGAACATTCTCGCGCAGCAAACGGCCGCACTCTTGCGATTGAACCAGCCCGGCATCGCCACCTCACCCATTGGGCCAGCGATCTTTGAATCGCGGGACGAGTTCCTCGCCACTCAGCGGCGACTCTCGCACCCGGCACCCGCCGACGGCAGTTTCCGGACCTATCCGATCCTCGCGTTGCGGGCGGCACGCCGCGCGATCGCCGAGAATCCCGACCATCCGGACGGCTACTACGCGCTGGCCCAGGCACTCTCGGATCGCGACCTGCCGCTGACCGAAGGCGACCGCAACGTCGCCGTGATCACGGCCTATCGGCAGTGCTTCATTCGCATGCCCCCGCCCTCCGAATATCGGCGCTCGTACTACCTGGCGTCCCCCACGGATGTGGCGATCAACCTCGCGCGGCTCTACCTCGGACAACGGCTGCGCAACGGGGATTTCCAAGGTTCACGCGTCGATTCCGGTTCGATCGGCGAACTGGCCGGTGCCGGTTTGATGTACCAAATTCCGACACCGGGCGGAGCCGCCGGGCGAGTCGAAATCGTTCGCGTGCCGCCCGAATCGACGCCGCGCCTCCCGCCGAATGCGGTTCAGATTGCCAGCGGGCTCTACATCCTCCCGCTGGACCTGGCTCGCCAGATGCTCGCGGCGGCGGAGGAATACGCCAAGGTCGAGATCGTTGAAAGCGAGGTCCGGGCAAACTTGCTCAAGAGCCTCGAAGACGAACGCAAGGCAGTCGAGACCTCCTACCGCGGCGTGGTCGAGAAGTATCGCCCGCAAGCGGAGAAGTATCCGCGCTTGAACCAGCGCTATTCTCTCGCGATCGGCTTCGGGCTCGTCGGCGACGCACTCAGCCAATTGAAGGAAGCCGATCTGGCCAAGGAACTCGGCGAAGCTTCGAGCGATTTCGTCCTCAAGATGATTGCCGTGGAACTGGCCGTGGGCCACATCGAGGATGCTTCCGCGAACCTCGCGACGATGCGCGAGGAACTGAACAAACTCGCGGACCAACCCGGTGCCGGCTCGCAGCGCGTTCAAGTGCTCCGCCGTCGGCTCGCGGAACTCGAGTTTCAGAAGCTGTTCCTCGAAGGAAACTACGGCGAGGCGGGTCGCGAACTCGAAGCGCTCGCGGGAGGCTCAGTCGGCAAGTACCTGAGCCTTTCGGATTCGAGCCGGGCCGACTTGAAGGGTTTCGATCCCGCAAAGCTCGACGATCTCCCCTACCAGCTTTTCGGATCCGGGTGGCCCGCCTTCGCGATGTTCGCCTCGACCGACACGCCGTTCAGCCTGATTACGCGCTACTGGGCATCGTACGTTCAAGTCGTGCGCTACTCCGTGGCGCGCGACGAGATCCTGAACCGGATGCGCGACGACTCACAGTTCTTTTTCCGGCGCGGATTCCTCTCGCTGCTCGAAGGTGACATCGAAGGCGCGAAGCAGCGCTTTCAGAATGCCTACCGCCCGCCGCCTCCGGGATGGAAAGTCCTTCCGTTGCGGGTCCGCGAGGCCGAGGTTTTCTTAAAGCAGATCGAGGCCGCCGAAAAGCGCTCGAAGCCTTAACCCGAGCAACTCATGCCCGACAAATGGATCGTGGCCGGCGTCCAGATGGATTGCAAACTGGCGGACCCGGCCGCGAACCTGAACGCGATGGAATTGCGAATCGCACTCGCGGCGGATCGCGGTGCCAAGCTCGTCGTCTTCCCCGAGTGCATCCACGCCGGCTACGGCTACGAAAGCCGCGCCGACACGCTCCACGCCGCCGAACCGCTTCCTGGCCCCGCGACCGATGCCATCGCGAGAGTCTGTGCGAAGTTCGGCGTCTGGGTCGTCTTCGGGCTCTTTGAATCCGCGCGCGACAAGTTGTTCAATGCCTGTGCCCTGGTCGGGCCGTCGGGTTACATCGCCTCCTACCGCAAGATGCATCTGCCCTGTCTGGGTGCGGACCGCTTCACCGATCCCGGCGACCGCCCCTTCGCCGTTCACGACCTCGGCGGCCTCAAGCTCGGCATGAACATCTGCTTCGACGGTAGCTTCCCCGAATCGTCCCGCATTCTGACGCTGCTCGGTGCCGATCTCGTGGTGCTGCCCACGAACTGGGCCACGAACGCCCGCACGATGGCGAGCCTCGTCTCGGCGGCGCGGGCCTGGGAAAACCACATCTACTACTTGGCGGTGAACCGCATCGGCACCGAGAGCGGATTCACCTACATCGGGAAGAGTTCCGCCGCGGACTATCTCGGGCAGGTGATCCACTGGGCACCCGAGAACGAGGAGCACATCTTCACGTTTGAAGTGGACCCACTTGCGGCCCGACAGAAGCGCGTGGTCACGTGTGCCGGCACCTACGAGATCGACCGCGTGAACTGGCGGCGCCCCGAACTTTACGGGCCGCTGCTGGAAGGCACGCCGTTCACGGGCCATCAGAATCGTAGTTGAATTGACAGGCCGGGCGCGAGCGGTGAAAATGCAGGTGGAGGAGCGAAGCCATGATCGTGTCATTCAATCGGGACGAACCGGAACTTAAGTCGTTCGAGGAGTGGCCCACGACTCCGGAGGAACGCGCTCAGAATCTGAAAAGAGCCGCAGAGTCCAGCCGGAACCTCCGATGGTTCGGCGAGCATGCCAAGGAGATCCGCGACCAACACTCGGGAAAGTACATCGTGATTCTCGGCCAGGAACTGTTCGTGGGAGATGACCCCCGCGAGGTTCATACTCGCGCTGAAGCCGCACATCCCAAGTTAAAGGGCAGTTCGTATGCCATGCGACTTTCGCGCCTTCGCGGACCCAAGGTTCACTGATGAGGATTAAGGGCAAATGGCGTCGGGACGAAAACGACGTTCTGACTCCGGTGCTTGAATGCGGCCTGCTCACTGGCAACGGCGAGTGGTTCAATACCTACTTCCTCATCGATTCGGGCGCGGAGCGAACCGTCATTTCCGGAGATGTGCTTCGGGAACTCGATGCCCCCACGCACGTCTCCCTTCACTCTTTGGTCGGTCTGGGAAGCTCGGTGCAAGTCCTGACCGTCTCCACGAAACTGAAGCTCGAACTCGACAACGGATCCAGCATCGTCGTGAACGGCCCCTTCGACGGGTTGCCCGAAGGACGCGAGGGTGAACTCTCGATTCTCGGCCGCGACGTGCTCGGCAACTTCGCGGTTATTCTGGATCGTCCCGGCGATGCGATTGCACTCCTTCACGGTCGCCATCGCTATTCGATCCACGAGGATTGAGTTGGCGTTTCGCGACCCGCACATTTCGTTTGCCTCTTCCGTTAAACCCGTTACCATATTTCTAACTCTCCCGCCGGACGTACCCGCCCCCGTTCGCTCTTCCCATAGTTCGAGCCACAACCCATGAGCGTCATCGCGCCCGAAAACGACATCGCCATGATCGAGAAACTTCGCGACGCCCACCAGCGGTTGCGGAAAGAGATCGGCAAAGTGATCATCGGCCAGGATCAGGTGCTCGACCAACTTCTCATGGCGATCTTCTGCCGCAGCCACGCCCTGCTCATGGGCGTGCCGGGATTGGCGAAGACGCTCATGGTCAGCACGCTAGCCCAGGCTCTCGACCTGAGCTTCAAGCGCATCCAGTTCACCCCGGACCTCATGCCGTCGGACATCACCGGCTCGGAAGTGATTCAAGACGACCCCGTGACCCGTGAGCGCATGTTCAAGTTCATGCCGGGACCGATCTTCGCGAACATCGTGTTGGCTGACGAAATCAACCGCACGCCGCCGAAGACGCAAGCCGCACTGCTCGAAGCCATGCAGGAACGCAAGGCCTCGATCGGCGGCGTCGACCACCCGATGCGGAACCCGTTCTTCGTCCTCGCCACCCAGAACCCCATCGAACAAGAAGGCACCTACCCGCTACCCGAAGCCCAACTCGACCGTTTCCTCTTCCTCATCAAGGTCGACTACCCGACCGACGCGGAAGAAGAACAGATCATGCGCATCGGCACCTCGGAAACGAAACTCACCGTTTCGCCGGTACTCAACGGCGACGACATCCTGACGCTGCAACAGGTCGTTCGGCGGGTGCCGGTGTCGGACAAGGTCTTCCAGTTCGCCAAGCGAATCACGCGGATGAGCCGACCGGGCACGCCGGAGGCGGCGGACTACGTGAGCAAGTGGGTGACGTGGGGCGCGGGCCCGCGGGCCAGCATGAACCTGATTCTCGCGGCGAAGGCCCACGCCCTGCTTCGCGGCAGCAATCACGTGGCGGGCGACGATGTGGTCGCGGTCGCCATGCCGATCATGCGGCATCGCTTGATCCTGAACTTCGCCGCGCAAAGCGAAGGCATCACGGTCGAGGAAGTGGTTCGCCAACTGATCAAGAGCGCGGCGCGAGCGGTAGCCGCGTAATTCCATGCCGCTTGCGGCTTCGCGATTGCACCTTCAAGCACAATCGCGAAGCCGCAAGCGGCCGGACAAAACCCATGGCCTCTTATCTCAAACCCGATGTTCTCGCCCGGGCCGAGTCGCTCGGACTCATGGCGCGTCAGGTCGTCGAAGGCCTTCGCGTCGGCGATCACAAGAGCCCCTACAAAGGGTTCTCCGTCGAGTTCGTCCAGCACCGCGAATACGTCCCCGGCGACGATATTCGCCACATCGACTGGAAAAGCTACGGCCGCAACGAGCGGTACACCATCAAGCAGTACGAGCAGGAAACGAACTACATCGCGAACGTGATCGTCGATTGCTCCAATTCGATGCGCTACGGCGCGGCCGAGACCAACAAGCTCGAATACGCCAAGCTCATCGCCGCTTCGCTCAGTTACTTGATCATTCGCCAACGCGATAGCGTGGCACTACGGACGTTCAACGACGCCTGGGCGATGGAGCTTCCCGCGTCGAGCCAACTGAGCCACATCAACGCAATCACGCACGTACTCGAAGAAACGCAGCCGAAGGAAAAGACCCGCATCGGGCCGCTGCTCGACGAAGTCGCGGATCGCATCACGCGCCGCGGGCTCGTGTTCCTGATCTCGGACTGTTTCGACAATTTGGAAACGACGCTCGCGGGCTTGCGGCACCTCCGCTTCCGCGGGCACGAAGTCGTACTCTTCCACGTGCTGCACAAAGATGAAGTCGAATTCCCGCTCGACGGCAACATCCGCTTCCTGGGCCTCGAAGGCGCCGACGAACTCATGACGCGGCCGCACTTGCTCCGCCCGGCGTACCTGCGAGTCGTGAACAAGTACCTTGCGGCCATCCAAAAGGGCTGCGACGGCAGCGGCGTGGATTACGTCCGCATGATGACGAGCCGGCCCCTGGTTTCCTCGCTCGGCGAGTACCTCGTACGGCGACTCCAAACGGGGCGACGATGAGCGAGCCAGGAGAAAATCGAAACCCGGTTTCTGCTTTGGAAACCGGGTTTCTCGCGACCGACGGAGAAA
>JAYTGN010000353.1:0-9131 GCA_043733485.1 Gemmataceae bacterium | reverse complement strand
TGCGTAGGGTGGGCCGGAGCGAGGCAAGGCTTCAGCCTTGCCGAGTGAGGCCCACGTGCATCGCCAGTCACTCTCCCCGAGGGCCTCCCGCGACTTGCCTTCGCAAGTCGCGGTCCGGCCCACCCTACGAGCCCTTCAAAGGGGCCATCACTAACTGCCGCTCGCTCAACTACTTTTCGGTGGCTTTGGGTCGGTCGAAGTCTTGGTTCTTGCCTTTGTCGCGGGTTCCACCGCAACCGACGAGCAACGTGCAGGCGAGAAGGACGACGACAGCCAGGGACGTGCGAATCTTGTTCACGAGAAGCTCCGGAAAAGACGCGAGGCCGACCGTTGGAACGGTCGGCCTCGGTCGTTGAGCGATGCTCAAAATTACTTGCCCGAGGCGCCGGGCTTGGTCGGGCTACCGCTGCCGCAGCCGACAACCGACACGACGCTCAGGGCGAGAACGAGGGCAACGATGACGCGCTTCATGGGAAACTCCTGGGTTAAGTCAGCACACAGTTCATCCGGCGAAATACCGGTCGACGATTTTGAGGCTGCTTCACGGGCATCCTGAATCGGGTTGTTCCGCAACTCGTCTCGGAGTCGGGGTTTACAAGCCTTTAACAGGGCCGATCCACAACTGATCTCCTCGCCACGTTCAAATAGATACAAATCTGGCCGAGTTATTCCCGGAAAAAATGACAAATCGGGAAATTGGCTGGGAAGCACCTCAAAACGCGATGGAGAAAATGGATTCCCGTATGAAATGAACTTGGCGGGCGAATCGTTCTTTGGAACGTTCTCGGGAATAAAACCCCGTTCGCGGGTTCAGAACAGTTGAGGACGGCGCGATGGCCTCGGGCGGCGGGCTCCACGAACTGATCGACGCCCACTATCAGGGGCTCTACCGCTACGCTTACCGGCTCTCCGGTTCCGCGGCCGATGCCGAGGATCTGACCCAGGAAGCGTTCGGCAAAGCCCTGGCTCGGCTCTCGCAACTTCGCGAACCCGAGCGTGCCAAGGCTTGGCTGTTCCGGATTCTGCGGAATGGGTATCTTCGCCGCGTCCGCGATCAGAAGCGGCATCGGGTGATCCCGCTGGATGCGGTGGGCGATTTGCCCGAGCGTCCAGCTGCCGAGCTTCCCGATATTGACGCGGCCCGGCTCCAAGTGGCATTAAATGATCTGGATGAAGCGTTCCGCACGCCAATCATCCTCTACTATTTTGAAGAGTTCAGTTACCGGGACATCGCGGAGCAGATGGAACTGCCGATCGGAACCGTGATGTCGCGATTGGCTCGGGCGAAGGTTTACTTGCGAACGGCGTTGACCGAATAGCCGCTTGCGGCTTCGCGATTACTGAATTAGGCGCTAAAATGAACTGCCGCGATGCTCAATTCTTCCTGCGCTTTTGCCGACCGGGCTCGCCCCGGGCCGGCGAGCTTGCGCCGGACGATGCGGCCTCGCTCGATCGGCACCTCGCTGGCTGCGACACCTGCGCCGCCGATGCCCGTTCCGTCTCCACCTTCGATTCGGCCCTCGGCACCTCGATGCGAGCCGTCGAAATTCCCGCAAACCTCCGGGCGAAGTTGATCGCGAGCACCTCGGCCCAGCGCGGGGTGGTGCTCCGTCGCCGGACGTACCAGTTCGCGGCGCTGGCCGCCTCGATCCTGCTCGCGATCGGCCTCGCTACCGGAATCTTCACGGCGAACCGCCCCCATCCCGACACTTACGAACTCGCCGCGAAGGCCGACGCACTGGCGAACGTACTCCGCTTCGAAGTGGGTGCGGTCGGTGCGGCGGCTGTGAATCCGGAGGCCGAAGCGAATGAGGCTGCGGTTCGCAAGTGGCTCAAAGCCGAACGGCTTCCCGAGCTACCCGAGCCCTTCGATTACGGCCTGCTCATCTCCCACCACTGGGAAGACGTTCAAGGCCGGCAAGTTCCCGTGGTGTTGTTCCGCGGGCGCGATCAGGGATTCGCGAAGGTCTACGCCTTCCGCGCCACTCAGTTCAACTTGAAGGACGTGAAGCCGGTGAACACGTCGAACTGCCAGGCGCTGGTCTACACCACCGACTGGACCCCAGGCGTCACATTCGTGGTGGTGTTCACGGGCCGGGATCTGATGCCGTTCCTCAAGGGCAACGGTGGCGGAGCCGGGCCGCTGGCCCTCGTTCGCTTTTAAACGCTTTCCCTCCTCCCGATATTCTCGCGGCGACTCGTCCTGGGTAGGATGAACGGGCGACTTCTTTCGCCGTCGCTTCCCACTACCTTCCGGTTCCCAATGGCACGCGACCGCATTACCGAGGACGCCCAGGATTTGTTCAGCCGCGGCCACACGGCGTATTCCTCCGGCGAGTATCAGGAAGCCGTGGAGTGCTTCTCGCGGGCGATCAAGCTCCGGCCCGAGATCTCGGCCGGGTACCGATACCGAGCTTATGCGTATCTGGAACTCGGCGAACGGGTGCGAGCGTTAAACGACCTCGATCAGGCGATCCGTTTGAAGCCGGACGAAGCGCAGCTTTACGCGGACCGCGCGGCGGAACTCTTCGCCCAAAAATCGTTCGATCTGGCCATCGCCGACAGCGACCGGGTTCTGGACATCGATCCGGGCCGGGCGGAACAATACGCACTCCGCGGCCGCTGCCACGCCGCCCGGGGCGACACCAACTCCGCGCTGCGCGACTACTCGCAAGCCATCGATGGCGACCCCGAGAACTCCGTTCGCTACCTGCTGTGGCGAGCGGAATTGAACACGGAGTGCGAGAACTTCGCGGCTGCCGAGGCCGATTGCTCCCGCGCCATCGACCACGATCCGTCGAGTGCCGAGGCCCACCACATTCGCGGGGCCATTCGCCAGCAGAACGGCGACTCCGAAGGTGCGATCGAGGACTTCTCCACGGCTATTCGCCTCGATCCGAAGCACGGCCTCGCCTACTTGGGCCGCGCGGTCTGCAAGTTCTTGCGACGGGAATACCCGGCGGTAGTCGAAGACTGCAATACCGCCATCGGGCTCCAGCCCAGCGTCGTGCGGAGCTACGAGCTCCGCGGTTCCGCTCTCAAGCACCTCGGCCAACTCGATGCGGCGATGGCCGACTTCGATGAGGCCGTGAAGCTCGCGCCTAATTCGGTGATGCCCTACAACTACCGGGCTGGGCTGCACTACGGCCGCCGAGATTATGCGGCCTCGGTTCGCGATCACATGGAGGCGCTCAAGCGCGATCCGCGCCACGCAGGCACCTTCAACCAACTCGGCTGGGTCTGGGCGACTTGCACCGATCCGGACGTGCGCAATGGCGAACGCGCGAAGGAGTGCGCGACCCGGGCCTGCGAACTGAGCGAATGGTCCGAGCCGGGATACCTGGACACGCTCGCCGCGGCCTGCGCGGAGTGCGGCGACTTCGACGACGCCGTGAAGTGGCAAGAAAAGGCGATCGACCTCGTGGAAGATCCCGACCGCGAAGCGGACTACCGAACGCGGTTGGATTTGTACCTGTCGCGAAAGCCGACCCGCGCCGAGGGCAGCTTGGAGGAGTGATCGGATCCGCCCAGGGCTCAAGGCGACGGCCGCTCCGCGGCGAGTCGACTCTTCGCTGCGGAGCAGCCGCCTTTTTTAGCCCAGGGCGGAAGCCCTGGGTTCCGCCTGGGATGATCTTTCCCTCCCGGTATAATTCGCACATGAGCCAGTCGCCGCCGCCTCCCGATGGCCACGCCCTCGTTCGCCGGGCCCACACGTACTCCCGCCGAGGGGAGTATTCCCGCGCTGCTGCCACGTTCAGTGGAGCCATCGACCTCGACCCCACCGAGCCCGAACTCTACTTCCATCGCGGCAACACTTATGCGGCCGATGGGAACTTCGCCGAGGCCATCGAAGACTTCTCGCGGGCCATCGAACTGATGCCGGATTATGCAGCCGCGTTCCACAACCGCGCGACCGCCTACGTCGATTCCGATCAACTCGATCTGGCCTTGGAAGACTACACGCACGCGATCGAACTCACGCCGGACGACCCGGACCCGCTCAACGGGCGGGCCGCAGTGTACAGCCGGCAGAAAAATTACGACGCGGCCTTCGCCGATTACGAAGCCGCCATCAAACTCGATCCCACGCTGTTCCGCGGCTACTTCAATCGCGGCAACGCCCTCTCCGGTCTGCACCGCCACGAAGAGGCCATCATCGATTACACGGCCGCCTTGAAGCTGAGCCCACGGCATCCCCGAGCTTACGTTTATCGGGCGCTGTCGCTGGAAAGTGTGGGCCGCGAGGACGAAGCCATCGCCGACCTCACGACGGCCCTTCGCGTCCAGACCGGTTCCGCCGAGGCGTTCTGGCATCGGGGCCGCATCTGGGCCGAACGCGGCGAACACGACAACGCCATCACCGACTTCACCTGGCTCATCAAACTCGAACCCGAGAACCTCGGTGCGTACAACCTACGCGGAGTCTCGCACGCCGAAGTCGAGAAGCACGACCAGGCCATTGCGGACTTCGGCAAGGCAATCGCCATCGATCCGAACGACGCGGCACCGCGCTTCAATCGCGGGCTCTCCCTCGTTCGCGTGAAGCGGTTCGAAGCTGCGGTCGAAGATTTTTCCGAAGCGATCCGCCTCGCGCCGGTCGATCCCGCGAGTTACGTGCAGCGCGGGTACGCCTACCACGAGTTGCTGGACTCCGACCGGGCAGTCGCGGACTTCACGGAGTCGATCGCGTTGCACCCGGAGGGTTCGCGCGGTTACTTCGCCCGAGCAATCGCCTTGAGGCGTCGCGGTGAGTATGCTGCGGCACTCGACGACGCCCATGCGGCTGTTCGCTTCGATCCGGAATCGGATGCCAGCCTGAACCTGCGGGCCGCGCTGCACTATCAACTCGGGAATTATCGCGAGGCCGTGGACGATCACGTGCGGGCGCACGAACTCGACCCGGACAATCCCGGCACGCTGAACTTCCTGGGCTGGATTCGAGCGACGTGTCCCGACGACGAAGTTCGCGATGCGAAGCAAGCGCTTCGCGATGCGACGCGGGCTTGCGAACTGACCCACTATGGACTTCCCGGCTATCTCGACACACTGGCGGCGGCGTACGCCGAGGGCGGTCTATTTGAGGACGCGGTGCGCTGGCAGGAGAAGGCGATTGAAATGGTGCCGCCGGATCAGCGGCCCGAATATGACGCGCGGAAGCAACTCTACTCGAGCGGGCAAGCCTACCGCGACACGGGCGATGCGACCTGAACGTCCGGCTGGAAGCAGGTATGCCTACGGGACTCGGCTCGGCTACAATTCTCCTATGGCGAGAATCCTCGTAGCGTTCGGCATCTTCGCGGCCGCGGCGATTCTCGCCGCGCCGAGCTTCGCTTCGCTTTACCAGCCCGAAGAACCGATGACCGTGCCGGTGCGGCCGGACGGTGTCGGCGAGCCACTCCCATTCGAGGAGTTTCGGCAGCGCATGGTCACGCTCGCCAACATCGGCGACCCGCGACCCACGACCGAAGGCAAACCCAACCGCGATCGCGCCAAGGTTCTCGCGCGAGTCTTCGCATTTCAACAGAACCGCAAGCCGACGCCGGACGAACTCGCGATTAATTCCGTCGATCTGCTTCGCCTCGGCAACACGGACCCGCGCGAAGGCGACCCCGGGCTGTACGTGAACAAGGCCGTCGATCTACTCGCACCGCGCACCCGCGACCGCGTTCCCAACTACTTCATCCACACGACGCTTGCCGAGGTTCATGCCGCACGCGGTGAGTTCCGCGAAGCAATCGAATATCACGAGGCCGCCCTCATCGACAGCGAGATGCCCGCGACCGTGAAGGGCTGGACCGAGCCGCAACGCAATTGGATCAAGAAGCTCGACAGCGACTTCATCCCGCACTACCTCCGCATCCGTAAAGCCGAGATGGAAGTGAGCGCCCGCAAGAGCCCCGAGACCGAGGAGCCGACGCCGCTGTTTCCGCTTCCGGTGAAGAACAAACTCTCCGATCCCGTGCGGTTCGCGAACGAGTCGGGTCAGTTCGAGGTCGGAAGCTTGGCGAAGGCCGAACGCGAGAAGCTTCCGCTGGATGCGGTCGCCATCGTGCAGCAACTGCTCCTCTGGTTCCCGACGGACACGCGGCTTTACTGGCTACTTGCGGAACTCTACGCCGCCGACGGAAAACTCGACGAGGCTCAGGTGATCTTCGAGCAGTGCACATGGTCCCGACAGTACGGCAACCGCAAGGTGCTGATGGAACACCGCTCGGCAGTGGCGGCTGCGATCGAGGCGCGACGTCTGGCCGAGGAACAGGCCGCGATCGACGCCTACCCGGTGAGCTTGAAGGCGATCTGGGTTTACTTCGGTGCGGTGGTTCTCATCGCCGGATTCGCCATTCTCCGTGCGCTGAGCAAACGCGGCACGAGCTTCTGGCCCAACTGCTGCCGGTAGCGCGAATCCGATCCCTTCTGCTATCTTAATTTCACATGGATTCCCCCTGGCTGATTCTGAAGCAGGCGTCGGACGCGGCGGCGAACGGCCGCCCCGATGAGGCGCATCGGCTCATCGAACCGCTGATCGAAGCCGGCTACCGTAAGGCGTGGCGGATCGCGCGCGACGTCGTGAAGGCGTACTGCCAGCGGGCGATGCGTTCACTGGACCGGGAGAACAACGCCGAGGCCGCGTGGCGCGAGTTGCTCGCGGCCGAGGCGCTCAACACCGGCGAGAAGTGCGTCGCGGAGTTGCGGGTCACGCTCACGCGGTTCGGGCTGGTTCAGGCGCGAGCGGCTCTGGAAGCCGGTTCGCCCCTGATTGCCCTCGATACCCTTTCTCGCCTCCGCGACCGCGGCGTCCGCCATCCGGACCTCCGACTCGTGGAGGAACCTGCACAAGATTGGGTGCTGGCCGCCGAGAAGGCGGACCGCGGCGAGTTCGTTCCCGCGCTCGCGGATTTGGAACGCCTTCGCCCGCGCTTGCCGTGCCCGTCGCTGGGGCTCGACCGCTTTCGCGTGGAAGTGGATGCGCGGCACGAGCGATTTCGGGAAGCCGTGGGTCGGGCACACGAGGCGGCGGAAGCGAAGCAGTGGCGGGCGGCACTTGCTGCGGCCGAATCCGCACTCGCGACCGCTCCCGAGCATCGCGAAATCCGCACGCTTCGCACCAAGGCCTGGCAAGCGTCCTACCCCGAAACGGGCACGTTCGCGGCTTCATCTCCGCCTCGCGGCGTCGATCTTCACGCCGTCACCGAGTACCCCGTACCAGCACCTCGAACAACGGCTGGAAGCACGGTGCCACCCTCCGAGCGGCGCGAGCCCTTCGGTTCGGGTTCGCGGCTGACTTCACCTCGCGTGCCGAACGATCTGCTCGCCGGCTTCTCGGGTCGCGGGTCGCCGCCGAGCGACGGGAGTTCCGAGCGTTCCCCGCTCCCTCGTCGATTTCTGCTCTGGGTCGATGGCGTGGCCGGCTACCTCGTCTGCACTGGTTCGCGCGTGGCGTTTGGGCAGGCCGTGCTCGAAGGCGGCCCCATCGACGTGCCCCTGTTCGCCGACGTGTCCCGCGTTCATGCGGACATCACCCGCGACGGCGAAGGCTACGTCGTGGAGTCCGGTAAGGCCGCCCCGGTGAACGGAAAAGAAATCGTTCGCACGGTTCTGGTGAACGGGAAGGACGCCCCGCGATCGGTACTCGCGCCCGGCGACCGCGTCACGCTCGGTGCAACCTGCCAGTTCTTGTTTCAAAAGCCCGTGTCGGTCAGTTCCACGGCGCGGCTCGAACTCACGAGCGGCCACCGCCTCATGCTGCCGGTCGAGGGCGTGCTGCTGATGGCGAACGAAATCATCTTCGGCGCGAGCCCGCAATCGCATGTGGTCGTGCCCGATCTCGAAGGCCGAGTGCTGCTCTACCGTTCGAAGGAAGGGCTCGGCATCCGCTATGCCGAGGGCAAGTTCAAGATCAACGACCAGTTGATCGTGGACCGCACGACGCTCACGCTGCCCGCCAGTTTCGAGTGCGCCTCGCTGACTTTCACGGTGGAACCCGTCGGCCCGCGATTGGGTTGAACCGGGCCGCATGTCCGTTCGCATCCGCTAGGACTACACCAATTCACAACATCCCGCCTCCCCGGAGTTTCTCCATGACTCGTCGCAAGCTGCTGCCCGTTGCCGGCGTGGTACTCGCCGCCTTCGCGGCCAACGTGCTCGCCATTCAGGAATACAAGAGCGGCGTCGTGTGGCCGGAACCGAAGATCGTTGCCCCCGGCGAGAAGCCGGGCGATCCACCGGCAGACGCCATCGTGCTCTTCGACGGCAAGGATCTTTCCAAGTGGAAGAACGGCGACAAGTGGGAAGTCAAAGACGGCTACGCCATCGTGCAGAAATCCGACATCACCACGATCGAATCCTTCGGCGACTACCAACTGCACGTCGAGTTCGCGACGCCCGCGAAGGTTCGAGGTAGCGGGCAGGGCCGCGGCAACAGCGGCATCTTCCTCGCCAATCGCTACGAAGTGCAGGTCCTCGATTCGTTCGACAACAAGACCTATTTCGACGGCCAGTGCGGGAGCCTTTACAAGCAGCAGCCGCCGATGGTGAACGTCTGCAAGAAGCCCGGCGAATGGCAGGTGTACGACATCATTTTCGAGAACCCGCACTTCGATGACGCGGGCAAGGTGGTGAAGCCCGGCATCGTGACCGCGATGCACAACGGCGTCTACGTGCAGAACCATTTCGAGTTGCAGGGCAACACGAACTTCGACAGGCCGGCGGCTTACGAGAAGCATTCGCCCAGGCAGCCGATCCGCTTGCAGAACCACGGCGACCCCGTGAAGTACCGCAACATCTGGCTGCGCGAACTGACGCCGATCGTCGGCACGAAGCCCGAGAAGAAGTAATTGGTGGAGCCGCAGCAAGGTGGACGCCGTTCGATCGGCCGTTCTAAAACCGAAAGCCCGTGTAGAGCGCCACAATCGGGTAGAGGTCTCTGCCCCACATCACGCCGCGGGGGTAGCGGTCGCCGACGTTCCCGGAGATGCGGCCGGCGATGCCGAGTTTCAGCCCGAGTTCGTACCCGAAGCGCGGGCTGAAATCGTGGAGCCACGAGAAGTCGATATCGCCGGCGAGATAGCAAAGGACGTTGCGATTGCGTTCGTCTTGGTAGTAGCGGAGGCGCGAAGTTCGCCAGCCACTGG
>JAYTGN010000352.1:0-22096 GCA_043733485.1 Gemmataceae bacterium | reverse complement strand
AGTCGCCGGGTGTGCGAGAAACCCGGCGACTTACGTCGCCGGTTCGCCGGGGAAATCAGCGAGTACCAAAATCCATAGGTCCACCAACTTCGCCAGCTGGACTTCACGCGCCCCGCGATCTTGCTATGAGCGGCACCTGGGGATTCACACAGGGGGAAACGATGGAAGCCACCAAACCACGCCTCGGCCGCGGGCTCGACGCCCTTCTCGGCTCCAGCACCGGCCTCGAAGACTACGGCCCGACCGATCGCCTGAGCATCGGGAAAATCCAACACAACCCGTACCAGCCGCGAAAGCGGTTCGATTCGGACGAACTGAAATCGCTCACCGAGAGCGTTCGCAACCACGGGGTGCTCCAGCCGCTGGTCGTGCGAGCCACCAACGACGGGTTCCAGCTCATCGCTGGCGAGCGCCGCCTCCGAGCCGCCCAGGCCGCCGGGCTGGACGAGGTCCCCGTCCACGTCGTCAACTTCGACGATCAGCAGGTCTTTGAAGCCGCCCTGGTCGAGAACATCCAGCGGAGCGACCTCAACGCCATCGAGAAGGCGTGCGGTTTCAAGGAGTATCTGGACAAGTTCAGCCTCACGCAGGAGCAGCTCGGAGCCCGCCTGGGCCTCGACCGCACCACGATCAGCAACTTGATCGGACTTTTGAACCTGCCCGAGGAAGTGCAAGACGCGGTCCGATTCGGCCAGATCAGCCTCGGGCACGCGAAGGTGCTCAAGGGCGTGACCGAGCCGGAACGCCAGATCGCTCTGTGCCGCGAGACGATCCTGAAGAGCTACTCGGTTCACGCGCTCGAACTGATTCTCAAGCAGCAGAAGCTCGAGGCCGTCACCGGCACCGAGGAGCAGGCCAAACGCGAACCGATCGAGAAGACGGCCCACGTGAAGTCGATCGAGGACGAACTGCGCCAGCGGCTCGCGGTGCGGGTCGAGATCAAGGTGAAGTCCAAGGACAAGGGCCAGATCGTGATCGCCTTCGATTCGAACGACGACTTCGAGCGGATTCTCGAAGCGCTCAAACGCTGAACCGCTTGCGGGTTCGCGATGCCGTTAGCAATCTCAATCGCGAAGCCGCAAGCGGCAAAGCAAACAAGGAGGTTCCCATGATTCGCGCGTTCATCATTCTCGCGTTGGTCTCTAGTGCAGCGTTCGCGGCCGATCCGCTCGACTTCAAACCCTACGCTTCGGCCGCTGGCCGCTACAAGACGCTGTTCCCCGGTGCCGTGAAGACGGAAACCGTGGATGTGAAGGCAACCACTGGCACCCTGAAACTCACACTCGATTCCTACGAGGTGGCCGACGGAGTCATGCTCCTGGTCACGTACATCGATGTACCCGACGACATCGCGAAGTCCCCCGCTGGCCCGCGGCTGGACAAAGTTCGCGACGGCAACAAGGGCACCGACGGCAAGATTCTCACCGATAAGGAACTGACAATCGGTGCCGACAAACACCCGGCTCGCGATCTGTTGATCGAGAAACCCAACTTCGTGCTTCGCAATCGTGCGGTGATCGCCGGCAACCGGCTCTATCAAGTGATGGCACAGGGCTCGAAGGAATTTGTGACATCGAAGGAAGTGGACCGCTTCTACGATGCGTTCGAAGTGACGAAGTGATTGAAACCCGGTTTCTGCTTTGGAAACCGGGTTTCTCGATGCTCAAACAGAAACCCGGTTTCCAAAGCAGAAACCGGGTTTCAAGCGCCCCAAATCAGTTGAACAACCCAATGTCCAGCGCGTTCGCCAGAGTCTGACCCACCCACCACGCACCACTTCGCCACTTCGCATGGACCTTCACCACGGCCAACTGCCCTGGCTTGATGGCAGCGTCCGGATCGGTGATCTCCACCTCAATGAGATAAGTCTGCGCCAGTGGAATCAGTTGATTGGGATCCTCGGCCGGCTTCACAGCCAGTGGGCCGCCGCCGCGCTGCGTCAGTTGAATGGGTACGTTCGACGCATTGAGGCCCGGTAGGCTTCGCAGCTTCCCGTGAAACTCTCGATCGCTCCGACCCTTGATGTAGATACTGACATCGAGTTCGCCGCGCTCGGGAAGATCGTCCTTAAGAATGCGATAGTGTTGGGGGTTCACGGGAATTCGGATCACGAGTTTACCCGGGTCGCCGATGATGAACACGGGCTGGCCTTCGGTCACGCCTTTGTCGAAGAGTTTGCCGATCTCATCGCGTTTGGGTGCGGTGGCCACCATGCCATCGCGAGGCGACTTCAACTCCGCGAGCCGCCCCTTCCGGTTCAGCAGCAGCCTCACGTCCTCGCTTGCCGAGCGAGCTTTCTGCTCGGCTTCGCTGGCCTGCATTTCGTAGCGTTCGAGTTCGTCCTTGTCGATCTTGCCTCGGTTGTCGATTACGATTCGCGCGTAGCCGTTGGCAGTCCGCTGCTGCTCTTGCTGCGCGTTCAGTGCCCTGGCGAGATCCACGTTGAGGGGTTCGCTGGAGAATCGCGCGAGTACGTCGCCCGTTCGAACCATGGTGCCCGGCTGGCCGACGGGTTCGATTTGAATCATGCGGGCCGACTCCGGCAGCAGGATCGCCTCGGCACTCCCTGGATCGAGTACGACCAGGCCCGTCTCGTGGACTCGGCCCACCGGTAACGGCAGCAGGAAAAATCCCGCCAACAACGTTCCGAAGACTGCGAACGTGATGTAGACGCGTGCTGCTTTCATGTCGGGCAACCGCCCCCGTTGGCCAATGTTTTTGACGACCCGATACGTCGGCCAGACGAACATCGATGCCAACGAGAGCACCGCTAACATCTGACTGAGGATCTTGAGTTTCGGGCCGAGGAAATCCGCGAGGAACCACAGAATGCCGAACATTACCACCCACTTGTACACCCAACTCGTTACCGCATAGACCACGAACAGCACCTTCCGCATCGGTGCCATGTACGCTTCCGGCGGCACCTCGATGCCCAGGCATTTGTCCAGGAACAAATTGTTGAGGTACCGATTCGCCTTCTCGCGGAGGTTCGGGATCTCCAGCCAATCCGCGAGAATGTAGTACCCGTCGAACCGCATCAGTGGGTTCGCATTGAACATGACCGTGGAGACGGAACAGAGTACCATCAAGGCCAGGGCGATGTTATTGACGACCGGATAAGCCGGAGTGTACCACCACACGAAGGTGGCGCTGGCCGCGATCACCAACTCGACGTAGATGCCCGCGAAGCTGATGATGATGCGCTTCCACTTATCCGCGAGCGTCCATGCATCCGTCACATTGCAGTAGAGTGCGGGGCTGAGGCACATGAGCAAGATGCCCATCTCGTGGCACTCGCCCTTGAACGCCTTACAACTCAAGCCGTGGCCGAACTCGTGAATCACTTTCACGACGCCGAGCGAAAGCCACATGTACAACACGGAGTTCCAGGTGAAGAACTCCTGGTAAGCGGGGAGCTTGGCGTAAAATGTCTCGAAGTGCAGCGTCACGTGCGAGGCCGCCGAGAGCATGAAGAGGACGCTGACAATCAGAAACGGCGTGGTGAAGATCCACCACAGGTACTTGTACATCACGTTGAGGATGCGGTCCGGGTCGAAGACCGGGATCTTCATGTAGAGGATGTTGGAGATGGCGGCGAAGCGCTTGAGCCGGCGCTGCTTGGCCCGGCGGTGGAACAAATGCTTGCCCGCCCCAGCTTGCTCGTGTTGGACCAGGCCCGCGGTCACGAGTTGACGCGCGAAGGATTCCAAATCTTGATGTTCGAGGCGGTGCGGCTTGAACTCCTCTTCGAACGACTCGCGGGCCTGCTCCATCGTGTGCTGGCCGTCGAACTTGCTGAACACGAAATATTCTTGCTTGTTGAACCGATAGTAGCGCAGGCACACGGGATCTTTCACGACGTGAAAAATCTTGCCTTCGTACTTCTGTTCGAACACCTGCAAGTCCGGCCTCACTTTGAGCCGGACCTGCTTCCGCCGTTCGGCGGGGGTGTTCAGATTAGTGGTGAGGTCCATGATTTCTCAGTTCGATTAATTCGAGCTGCACTCCGGGCGAACCGGCGACGTCAGTCGCCGGGTTAGCAATCACCCGGCGATTGACATCGCCGGTTCGCCGAAACAGTATCCATCGCGAAGCCGCGAGCGGCTTACGGTGTGGGATTGATAATCACGTTGGCCGTGGAGCGGTCCATGAGGTTGAGTTCCGGTGGATTGTTCATCTCGATGCGGACGTTCACCTTGTGAGCATCCGAGGATTCGACGAACACGATCTTGCCGGTGTAGGGCTTGCGTACGGCGGGGGGCTTCCACAAATGCACGCCGCCGGCCGAGGTGCCGACGACGAGGAACGGATGCTCTTTCACGGGGCTGAAGGCCGCGGTGGTGGCCGGGACGCGGCCGGGAGTGAAGAGCCGAGCGACTTCGGAACCGCGACCGCCGGAGGCGGGGATGTTCCAGATTTGGAGGCCGCCCTTGAGTTCGCCATCGCCGCCGGCCGTCGCGAGCAGCGAGTCGATCGGATTGAAGACGGAGAGCGTGGCGAAGGCCGCGGTCGGGCTCGAATTCTGAACCTGGCCGAACGTGTGCCGGTCGGCAAGGCCGATCAGGTCGAGGCGATCCTTGTCTTGATCGAACACCACGCGGCTCCCATCGGATGTGACGGCGATGGTGTCGAGGACGCCGCTGCGGTGGTCGATGGTTCGGATCACGCCGGCTTTCTCCGTGCCGAGTTTCCACACCTTCATGGAGCGATCCTTGGACGCCGTCAGAAGCGTGCATTGCGGGGTGAAGCTGAGCGAGGTGACGGCGTCGCGATGCTCGGCGGGGAGTGCGTAAAGCTTCTTCCCCTCGGCGTTCCAAATGAAGACTTCGCGACCGGCGGCGGTGGCGAAGAACTTGCCGTCCGGGCTGAAGGCGATGGCACCGATTGCCGCGGAGTGTTTGTCGGACGCTTCGCGCGGCTCGGTCGGAAGCTTGTCCGCGTTGCTGAGATCCCAGAGCCGCGCCTTGCCGTCGTCGGCCCCGGTAATCGCGAGCGGCTTAGCTCCAATCGGGCTGCACGCCACGCTGCGTACCGGCACGGGATGGGGCAAACTATGAAGCGAGGGCGCGTCCTTGGTGGCGTCCCAGACGCGGGCCGTGCCGTCGGCGGAAGTCGAGACGACGAGGGGCCGGCCCGGGTTCCCGGAGATGGCCACGCCCGTGATGTCCTTCTGGTGGGAGCGGTGCGATTTAATCGGGGCGCTCGGAATCGCCGGCTCCACGGATACCAACATGCCCGGCTTCACGAACTGTTGAAACTGCACGTCGAGGCTGCCTTCGAGCCGCACCACATCGGTGGATTGCACTTCGAGAATCTTCTCGCCGGCCTTCACGAAGTCGCCTTGCTGGTGAGCCATATTGCGGACCATGCCGTTCGCGTTGCTGGCGATGCGGTGCTTCTTCATCACCACGACGGCTTCCTTGTATTCCGCGTCGGCCTTGACGATTGACTGAGTCGCATTCGATTGGTTCTCCTCGAAGCGGGTGAGCGTGATTTGATCCTGAAGTACGTCCGCCGGTGACCCCCCCCCCTTCTTTTCAGCTTCGAGTGACAGCGACAACTTTTTCTTGCTGAGTCGCACGCCTTCTTTCGCAGACGCTTCAACCTGCTCGGAGGCCGTGCGGGCTTTTTGCGAGGAGTCCATCTTGGTGGCCACGATTTGATCGTCGAGCAGCACGATGACCTCTCCCGCCTTCACCATCGCGCCTTCCTTGATGCGGCGATACTTCACCTGCTTGGTGAGGTCGCGCGGATGGTAGAGGCAAAGGGGATCGGTCGGGTTGATGTCGTCGTCGCGCACCGCGAGCAGTTCGATCTTGCCATCCACCTCAGCGGACACTTGCTGGCGCTCGTTGAATTGAACGGGGCAGCTGCCCATCACGAGCGGCTCGTTTCCGACCACGACACCGCCAGCGAATTTTACCGCGGGCTTGGCGGGGTAGAGCAGTTCGCCGACGTCGACGTTCGGATCGTCCGACCCGGATGGAGCTTCGACCTTGACGGGCAGGGTGTTGGAATTCCCGCAACCGATGGAGGCGAGTGCGACGAAGGCGGCCGCGGCGAAGGCGGTCGGCAGGACGAAGGACTGGACGCGCATTGGAGTTCCCTCACTGGAACGAGAAACGGGGTTGTGACGGGGTAGCCGTCGGGGTTCGCGTTTGGCGAACCGCCAGTCGGCAGGGTTGATATGGCCCATTTAGCCGCCGGCTTGCCGGCGGTCGGGTCGAGTTGCTGCTAGAAGAAGAACACGACCTTCTCGTAGAACCACTCCCAGACGCCGTGGAACATGGCGTAGCCCATCGCGTGATCGCCGCAGCGGATGCGGGTGCGAACTTCGAGCCCGCTCACGAACTGCGACTCGGGAATCCGCTTCTCCTGAGCAATATCGTCGAGGTTTAACTTGACGTAACCCGTGACCACGGGCTCGTTTTCGTCGTGCTCGTTCTTGTTGGGCACGGCCTCGGCCGCGAGATCGTCCTGGTACAGCCAGCCCATGTACCGCGTGTCCGGCATGCTGGAGAGCAGCACGTCCACTTCGAGGTACTTGCGGCCAATTTTGTCGGTCTTGTGAAGCGACGTGCTGTTGAAGGCCCGCATGATTTGGCCGACGTTCCGCTGCGGAATCTTGAGCTCGACCTGCCAGGAGCCCTCGATATTGCCTACGCGTTGGAGCACCTCGTTGGGCTTGACGGTACGGCCGAGCAGGTTCTCGCGGGCCCGGTCGTCGTTGAGCACAGTCCAACGCGATTCACCGAGCGGGCGGCGGAGCTGCGTGCTGAACTGGCCCGTCTTGGCGAAGAACCAACCGGGGTGCGTTTGCGAGGCGTTGTAAGCGAGTTCGAGTGCCTTGATGTTCTCCTTCATGCTTTCGATCGTGCCCTGAGCGAGATCGGCCTCGATGCTCAACTGCAGTTTCTGGGAGAGAGGCAAAGTCTGATCGCTGAGCAGTCGGCGAGCGTGGCGTTGCTTGGCCTCGGCTTCGTGGAGCTTATCGAGAATCTGCTTGAATTCGTTTTCGAGTTGGGCGTCGTAGAGCTCGGCGACCGGGGCACCGGGCTGGAGTTTATCCCCAGGTTTCACGAGAAACTTCCGAAGGACACCTTCTCGCGGCGCGAACACGTTCTGATTCTCAACTGGTTGCAACGAGCCTTTCGCATCCATTCGCAGCGGGTACGGCACGAGGATCATGAGGGCCGTGAGAATGGCGAGCAGCACGGCTCCGCCAGCGAGGTAGAACCGCGTCTTGCCGCCGAGCCCTTCCTGAACCTTCGCGATCGGCCACCACAGGAATTTAAGCGGCACCCGCTTCATCTGGGCTGCGTTGTAAAGTGCTGGTGCGGAATGCTTTCCGACCACCTCCAGGCGTTGAATCATCGGCTCGGTTTCGTCCGGCGGGTTGAAACTCTCCAGCACCAGAATCGACCGCGCGGGCTTGGACTGATCCTTCTCGCGTTCATCCCGAATCGGCTGAACCACGAGCAACTTTGGCTGGCTCTCGTTCAGATATTCATCCAGCGAGTGCGACACATCCGGAGGCAGGCCCGCGTCCTTGATGCCCTTGAAGGTCAGCGTTTCGCCCCACTGCAAGACCGCTTCCATGAGCAGCCGGAGGCGGCGGACGTGAGTGCTGGATTTCTCCACAACATCCGCCCCGCTCACGGCTTCCACCGTAACACGACGGCGGGAATGACGCACGCCCACGCAGAGCCGATCGCACTCGATTAGCTTGCGACCCTCGTTGGCCACTTGGTATGCCGTCTCGGTCGGGTTCAAACTGCTGTGAACGATTCGGGCGAATTGCTCGACCTGAGCGAAGGTGCGTTCCACGCCGGACGCGGCCCGGGCGTTCGAGAACTGATGGTACTGGCTGGCATACCCCGCCATTTGGAAGGCGTAGTTCAGGAACGTCGGATAGAGCCGGGCGTCGTGGCTCGGGTCTTGAAACACCTCCAGAACGCCCATCGAGCTCTTGTCTGCCGTCACGATGGGAGCGAAGAGCGCGAAGTAGTCGGTGAGGTTGGCAGCGGGAACCGCACCGGCGTCCGCGGGTGCCGGCGGGCCCTGGTTCGGCGCGAATCGACCGTTCGGCTCCAGCATCATGGGACGAGGCGGAGCCGCCTGGAACACCTGACGCAGAACCTCGTTGTGGCACTGCCGCCCGCCGCGCTTGTTCTCCAAACCGACCTTCTCCAGATTCACTTGGCAGGCGATCTGGAGGAAGCCCTGCGGCGTGCGCAGCCACACGGCACCGGCCGGGGCGTCGATGGCCGAGAGCGTCCGGTTGAGGAAGCTCTGGTAGAAATCCGCCGGGGGAAGGTTCGAGCCGGCGAGTTTGGACGCGGCTTCGAATGCCTCTTCAATTTGACGCCCGTACTTGCTCCGGTCGTCGGAGCCGCCGGGGGTGTTGCTCTTGACGGGAGTGGTCACTTCGGGCCTCGGAAGACAATGGTAGCAGTAGGACCGGACTAACCAGTATAAGCATACCGGGGAAAATGGGGCAAGCGCACCCTGAGTTGGAAGGTTGGAAAGGCCTCGACTTTCGCGAAGGTGTGCCTTCTGGGGAAAGCTGCGCGGCCCAGCCGACATAGCATAGACGAGGTGGAGCCAACCGCCGTTGGGTAATTCCGAGAACGTGGCACGGACAGGAGACCGGGCCACAGCGAGGGGAGAACGTGGCACGGTCAGGAGACCGGGCCACAGCGAGGGGCGTGAACGTGGCACGGTCAGGAGACCGGGCCACAGCGAGGGACGTGATTGGCGAGCCGAGCCCCGTAAGGGGCCGGGTAACGTAAAGCGGAAGAAGTGCATGGACCTCAAGGAACTCGTGGACCTCGCGGCGATTCGCCTGAAAGAGCACGGGCTCTCGGATTGGTCCTTTCGCTTGGCAAAGACGAAGCGACGGCTCGGTGCCTGCATACATCGCCAGAAGCGGATCGAGATCGCGGCATACTACGCCAGCCAGAACCCGCCGGAATCCGTGACCGATACGCTACTGCACGAGATCGCGCACGCGATTGCAGGCCCCGCGGCGGGTCATGGCCCGGCCTGGAAGGCCGTCGCGGCTCGCCTCGGGGCTACACCCAAGGCGTGTGATACTTCACCCGACACGATCGTGGAACCCGGCGACTGGCAAACCACCTGCCCCGCCTGCCTCAAGACCCACCACCGCTATCGACGACCGCCCTCGATCACGGGTTACCGGTGCCGCTGCCCGGCCCGTGCACCGCTCACGTACGAGTACAAGGGAACGATTCCGCTCGCTCAGCCCGTACCCACAACGCGAATGGCGAACTGGCAGGCGCACTGCTCCGGTTGCGGCAGGATTCACCTCCGCGTTCGAAGGCCAAAGTCCTGTCTCTGGCGATGCGGCTGCCCGAAGCGCGGTGACTTGACGTGGAATTATGTGAGGGTGGAGTGAAGCGGCTCAGTTTTGTAGGGCGGGTCGAAGCTTTGCGAGACCCGCCTCTGAGATTGCCCAAGACGGCGGGTCTCGCAAAGCCTCGACCCGCCCTACGGGATCTACACTGGCGGTGCCAGCCGTTACTTCCTCGGGAATAGTTTGCCGGGGCTGCGGCCCAGGTCGGGCGAAGTTACCGGCGCGGGTTCCGGAGGAGCCGTTCCCGACACGGGCGTCAGCGGCTCACCCACCGGTGCCTCGGCCGGTGCCTTCGACCCAAAGATGCGACCCGGCTGGCGGCTCAACGGCGGCTTCGCCACGGCTACTTCCGGCTTCACATCCGGATCCTGATCGGGAACGAAGTCCACACCCGCCGCTTCCAGATCGGTTCGCACCGTACCCACGCGGGCCACTTCCACGTTCGCCTTGAACAGGGTCGGGTCGTTCTTCGCGAACACGGCCAGTTGCTGCACGCTCATTTGCCGCGGGATCGCATCCACGGCGAGAATCGAAGTCAGGCGTTGGGCCGCGTCGGCTCGCTTGAGCAGTTCCACACTCTCGGAATAACCGCCACCCAACTTCGCGATCGTGGCGAGTACGACGGCCACGTCCGGCGAGCACTTGGTTTCCTTCACATCCGACCCGCCGTTCACACTCACGATCTTGGTCACCTTCACCTCGGGCTCCGTGGCACTCATCGAGACGGTAAAGTCCGTTCCAACCGGGAGGGTGAACGGCCCGGTGAACTTGACGCCGTCGCCGAAGATGACGACCTCGGAGCGGCGATCGCCGGTGAGGTGGATCAGGCCGGGCGAGCCGGGAGCGACGCGGTGCAGCCAGAGCGAGTGATTGAGCAGCTGCCCGCCGACGGCCGAGTTCGTCTCGTTGGAAAGGCGGAGGGCGATGAACGCACCGTAGCGGAGCACGGGGTCGCTGGTCGCCATGAGGTCGATGAGTCGATCCGTGAACGCGGCATCGTCCGAGGCCGCGAGTGCCTTGAGGCACTGCGCCCGCAGGGCGGGATGGTCCTCGGCGAGCTTCGCGAGTTCGTTCGCTCCATCCGTATGGCCCAGGTACGAGAGCGATTCCGCGGCGGCGAACCGAACCCAAGGGGACGAGTTGTTCAACGCCACGCGAAGGGCCTGGCGGGTGTTGACGCCGAGGGCTTCGAGCTTGATCGCGGCGGTGAGCGTCGTGGCCGGGTCGTGCAGTTCATCTTCCAGCCGGCGACGGTAGAAGCTCTCCGGAGTGATCGGATTGATCGGCACTTGGCGGGCGACCAGCAAGTAGCGGTGGTGATTGTGGCGGTAGGCGTAGGGCACCGAGACGACGACGAGTTCGCGGGTCTTGGCGTCCGCGATGCGGAGGTTCGGGTCGCCGTTGCCGTGGAAGGTGGCGTTGAGCCGCTCGGCCACGTTCGCGGCCATGCGAATGCTCTGATCGCCCGGCTTCATCATGAAGTAGTACGGCCGCGAATCCTTGATTCGGCCGCCGCCCCAGATGCGGCCCACCTTCAAACTCGGCGCTTCCAGGTCGTCGATCGTGCGGCGCTCCGTCGTGTCCTTCGACTCCTCGATCAACGCGCCGGCCACCACCGGACCCTCGGCATTCGCCCACACCTTACCCAACAGCAGGCTCCCGCTCGGGGCGCTCGTGCGGCTTTCCTTCACGATCGACTTCAAGTTGCCCGTCGTGTCGTATTCCACGAGGTCGCAAGCCAGCAGCACGCCGCCCTTGAGGCTCGTGGTCTTGCTGTCGTCCGGGAGCGTGATTCGGATGTCGATCGGTTCGCCCTTGCGCGCACCCGGAGGGATGGTCGCCGAGACGAGCACGAGCGAGGTGGTCTTGTTCGGGTCGTCGAGCAGTTCCTTGAGGTGCGAGAAGCCCTGTTTCTTGAGGCTCTGTTCGAGCATGGATCGCCACGATCCCGGGACTGCGCTGGAGCCGGTGCCGGGCTGCAGTTTATAGACGAGCCCGACGCCGCTGACGTCGATGGTGCCCATGTTGTCGGGGAGCGTCTTCATGCCGACGGTGGCGAAGGCGTCGGGATCGGGTGCGTCTTCGCCGCCGATCTGGCCGCGATTCTGCGGTTGGACGTTCTTGGAATCGGTGCAGCCGAGGAGGCCGACGGCCAGCCCCACGAGCAGAACGCACGCGCGGTTCATACGAATTCCCCCAGCCCTTCGCGGGCCGCCCCAGACTCGAACTCCGATGCACCGATTGGCTGGGGACCATAACCGCAGTTGCGGCCCGGTCAAGCGCGAACTCGGCAATCTTGAGCGAATTTGAGGCTATAAACGTGAAGCTGCGAAGAGTAGCGGAGATGCGGAAGGAGGATCGCCCCCGTAGGACTCGAGCGTGCTACATGCCGCACGCTCTGTGCATTTTACACGAAGCGATGAGGGCCTGACGGAAGCAAACGCTTCAATTGCTCGCATCGCGCTATTTTGAGATAATTACGACCGCATCTGGACAACGGACACCGACTCGGGGTTTACAGACGGATAGGCTTTAGGTAGGAAAACAAGAATGGGTTGGGTTCATCGCCACATTTACAAATGACAACTGCAAGCGAAGTCGCGAAAGCTCTGATTCATTTTGCCGAAGCGGATCCCGAAGGGGAGCCGATGACGGCGCTGCGTCTCCACAAGTTGCTGTATTACTGCCAAGGCTGGTATCTGGCATGGTTTGGCCGACCGCTCTTTGCAGATCAAATCGAGGCGTGGAAACACGGGCCCGTCGTTCCCTCCGTCTGGGCCACTCCCTGGGGCCAAGGCCGCGATCCCATCCTCGACCAAGGTCCTTCCTCGGTGCCCGATGCAGAACGCGATGCCATCGCTCAGGTTTGGTCCCATTACCGCATGTTCTCAGCACTCGGCCTGCGAGAAAAAACGCACGAAGAGCCGCCCTGGAAACAACACTACACGCCCGACGGTAGCTTGCGCTGTTCGAACGTGATCCCCACCTCGGATTTGGCAAGTTACTTCGGCAAAGAGTTCGAGCGCAAGACGGGCGATCAGCGAGGGTCGAATGGAACTGATGCCGGGCCGGGAATCTCCCTCGAACGACTCCGCGAGGAGCTCGGCTGTTGAATCCCCTTCCCGTCACCATCGCTCCGAAAGCAGCCAACGACATTCGATTGCTCGCGGTCGAACTTCGGCCAGGTGTCTTGGAGCATCTGACGAGGATTGGCGTCGACTATGAATCCTGTTCCGGCCGCACCGCTTTTCCCCATCCGCCGGGGCTCGAATCGGGACTGTGGTTTCGCTACCCGGATGGCCGGACCCTCCTACTGGAAATGTTGTTTTTTCTCACGTGCGAGCCCGAAGGTATCACGATCCGTCGCGTGCTGGTCACGCCACGAGAAACACTGCCGGATTGGGTCATCCGCCCCTCAGAATGGTCTGCCTATCCGCCCTGGCCCGTCATCGACCTCTGATCGTTTGAGGCTTTCACCATGCTCCCACTCGCCCTGATCGCGTTCGGCCTCGCCGCACCGCCCGAACTTCCCGAAGTGATCTCCGCGAAGCCGGACGTGGAACTCAACGCGAAGTTTCGCCGCACCGAAGGCTGGGTCGGTGCCGATGGTGCCTACTCGGTTCCCGTCTCGGACACGAAAACACTCTGGCTCTTCAGCGATACCTTCGTCGGGTCCGTTCGCGACGGTAAGCGTTCCGGCGTGGTCATGGTGAACAACACCATCGGGATTCAGGACGGCCGCGGAAGCGATGCGAAGCTCGCGTTCGCCATCCGGCGTACCGGCAAGAAGGCCGAGGCGATTCTCGCACCGCCCGACGGCAAGGGATGGTTCTGGCTGCAGGCCGGCGTTCACGTCGACGGCACGTTGTTCCTCTTCTTACCGCGAATCGAGAAGACCAACGCCGGCGGCGCGTTCGGCTTCAAACACGTCGATCAGTGGCTCGGTACCATCGCGAACCCCGACGCCGAGCCCACCGAATGGAAGGCGAAGTCCGTGAAGCTCCCGTTCGCGGACTTGGCGAGCGAACGCAAGATCTCGTTCGGGGCTGCCGTACTCCGCGATGGCGAACACCTCTACGTTTACGGTTACGACGAGCGGCCCGCGAAGCCGTTCCCCTGCCGCGAGATGCTCGTAGCCCGCGTGCCCGTCGCCAAGATCGCGGACTTCGACGCCTGGCGATTCTTTTCCAACGGCGAGTGGAAGCCGGACGTGAAAGATGCGTCGCCTGCGTTCGGTGAGCTGGCCACGGAATATTCGGTGAGCTTCGTGCCGGGCTTGAAGCGATTCGTAGCGGTATACACCGAGAACGGCTTGGGCGATCGCGTACTCGGCCGCTTCGCCGATTCCCCCGTCGGACCCTGGAGCGAGCCACTGCTCCTCTATCGCTGCCCGGAAATGAAGGCGAATAAGAAGCTTTTCAGCTATGCGGCCAAGGCTCATCCGCACCTGGCGACGGAGCGCGAAATCGTGCTGACGTACTGCGTGAACGCGTTCGAATTCGCACCGGTGATCGACGATGCCACGCTCTATTGGCCCAACTTCGTGCGGGTGAAACTGAAGTAGCGGGGTCGCAAAACCCGAACGCTCAGCCCGTCCGCGCCGCATTCCGCGACGAATTGCCTTTGCACAAATGATTGCCGCCCCGATAAGATGGTCCCATCGCTTCATTCGTCCACGTCCGGTGTCGGCCCGCACGGGAGTTCTCATGACGACGTTCAAGGTTCCATGCCCCAGTTGCGAAGCCAAGGTCCTCATCAAGAACGTGAACTTGATCGGCACCAAGGTCGAGTGCCCCAAGTGCAAGTATCGGTTCAAGGTGGAGGAACCGAAGGATCAAGCCCCGGCCGAGGACGCCAAGGCCGCGAAGGCGGGCGCCGACGAAAGCAAGAAGGCCGGAGCCAAGGGGAAGAAGAAATTGATCGCGGCCGTGTTGGCGGTCGCCGCGGTCGGGCTGCTCGCGGCCGGCGGGTACGCCATCTTCGGCGGCGAGAAGAAGCCCTCCAAACCCAGCGGCGGCGGATCCACGACCGGGAACAACTCGACTCCCATCCTCACGCCGGGTGCCGACGACCCCGACAAGAAGGACAAGAAAGAAGAGCCGCCCGCCAAGAAAGTTTCGTTGGTGCCCTACAGCGACAAGGACGCCACCAATCTCCTGCCCGCGCAGTCCGTCGCCGTCTATCGCTTCGATTTCGACCAACTTCGCCTCACGCCGCTCGGCACCACGCTCTTCGACAAAACCACGACCGACTTGTTCAGCAAGTCCATGGGCTTCGAGGTTTCTAATGTCGAGAAGTACCTCCACTGCGTGGTGGGCGAGAAGGAACGGGCACCGTTCGGACTGATCTGCCTCAAGGATCCGATGTTTGAGAAAGACATCAGCATCGCGGGAGCGGGGAAGGCGAAGAACGTCAACGGTAAAAACCTGTTGCCCGTGGTGGGCAACCCGTTCTTCAAAGCCGTGGGCCACTCGTTCTCCGGGCGCTCGCTTCTCGCGGATCTGTACGAAGCAGTTCCCGCGACGGCGGACAGGGCCAAGGAACCGATGCTCGGTGCCTGTATCTACGACACGCAGCACATCGTGGTCGGCGACCTCGCGGTGGTCGAGAAATTCCTCGCGGGCTTAAAGGACGGCTACCCCGAATTTCTGACGGTGTACAAGAAAGACGTGGCACCCGCACCGTCTCCGACGACCCCGTTGCCGGGCGCGCCGTTGATGCCTCCCGGTGCTCCCCTGCCGGGAGCGTTGCCCCCAGTGGCACCGGCTGCACCCACCAACAAAGACTACACGAGCAACCCGAGCTACCTGTCGATTCCGACCGAACTCAAGAAGATGCTCAACGCGCTCGAGGAAGACCCGAACGGGTTGCCTGCCGTCGTGATGGCCGAGAAGTTCAACAACGAGCTGTATAGCCGCAAGGGTGTGAAAAAGACTTACCAGCCGATCGCGGCGATGATCGACCCGGTGCTGGACCGCACGGCCTACTTCGGCTTGAACCTGATGAGCTTATCGCACCGGAAGTGTTCGCTGACCATTCGCCTCGTCGGGAAGTCGGCGGATGCCGCGAAGCAGATCGCGCTCGAATATCTGACGCCGAGCCTGAACGACGCCGTGCCGTTGCTGTCGCTTTTGCTGGACACGCAAATTCTGCTGCGGAACTTCGCCGATCCGAACGCGAAGGTGCCGGGCGGCGAGAATCCGGGCAGTGGATTCGGTTTCCCCGGCGGTCCTGGGCCGGGTGTCCCAGGTGGTCCTGGCCCGATGGGGGCCGGTGGGCCAATCGGTCCGATCGGTGCGAAAGCGGGTGGTTCGTCGGGTGGCCCGCCTCCTGGCCTCGGCGCGGGCGGTCCGGGTGGCGCACCCGGCCTGCCGACGCCTGGAGGAGGCTCTTCTGCTGGCGGACCTCCCGGCGGCCCAGGGCCTGGAGGCTTTCCCGGCGGCCCACTTCCTGGTCCGGGCGGTTTCCCCGGTCCGGGCGGTTTCCCCGGTCCCGGCGGTTTCCCCGGTGGCCCGCCTCCGGGAGGACCCACCCCGCCGCCAACCGCGAACCCGACCTCCCAGATCGATCTTCGCTTCACCGATCTCGTCGTCACCATTTCCGTCACCATCAACTGGACGGACGAGGTTTACGGGCAGCTCGTCTTCCCACGACTGTTCGGCCTCGCCAATCAATTGAAGGGGAAGACCACGGTTTACGCGGGCAGCAGTAGCTGGACCGGCTTGGCCCAGGCCGTCGAAAAATACGTGGAGCAGAACAAGAAGTTCCCGGCGGCGACGCTGCCGCGTCCGCCGAGCGACCCCTCGCGGCTGGGGCTCATGTATCCTCCGATCCAGCGCGTCAGCTTCTTCGCCGAGTTGCTTCCTTACCTCGGTCGCGGGAATTTGCGGAGCGGAATCGAACCGGGATCGGCCTGGTTCGACGCGGCGAACGCAACTGCCGCGGAATCGTGGGTGCCCGAGTTCCTCGTTCCCTACTACGATCAGTCGGCGTGGCGAGCCACGTCGCCCTTCGCTCCTGGCCGCGTACTCGGCGGCACGAACTTCGTCGCCATTGCCGGCGTGGGCCGCGATGCCGCACGCTTCAACCCCAAGAATCCCGCCCATCAAAAGTTCGTCGGCATCAGCGGCTACGATTTCGGCTCCACCGTGGAGGAAGTGACCGACGGTCCCGCGAACACGATCTATTTGATGCAAGTTCCGCCGGAACTCACGAGACCCTGGGCCGCGGGCGGTGGCGCAACCGCACTCGGAATCAATGCCGAAGACCCGATGGCCGACTTCAAGAGCCAACGGCCCGATGGGAAGTGGGGCACCTACGCCATCATGGGCGATGGTGCAATCCGGTGGATCTCCGCCGACATCAAGCCCGCGGACCTGCTGGCCTTGGCCACGCGTGCTGGAGGGGAGAAGCTTTCCGGTAGTCTCGATGCGATTGCACCGAGGATGCCCGGCACCGGCAAGGCGGTCGAGTTGAAGGCCGAGCCGACGCCGATGGAAGTGAAGCCCACCGATCCGAAGGCGACCGAGCCCAAGGCCAAGGAACCCGCCGTACCGGCGAAGCCCGTCGAGACGGCACCCGCGCCGAAGGCGAAGGAGTGATTTCTGCTTTTGGCGAACCGACGTCAGTCGCCGGGTAATTCTCACACCCGGCGACTCCTTCTCGAATTGCCTGCCTCAGTCGAATCAAACGGAGGTTTTAACGGAGCTGCTGACGCGCACACTCATCTCAGTACAGGTTGTTCGCGTAGGCCGCATCGAGGAGCGTTTGAATTTTGGCCGCGTCGAACTCGGGCATCTGGACGTGATCGTGGAACATCTCGGCCGCGCAGGGAAGACTCTGCAGTTGCGGTCGTTCGTGCAGTTCCCACAACTTCGATCGCAACAGTGCCTTCGCACACTGCAAGAAGCACTCGTCGACCTCGACCGCAATCGCCAGGAGCGGCACCTTGCCTTGTGCCATCAACGGCGCGAGCCAGGCTTCATCGCGGACGATCGCCGCCCGACCATTCGCGCGCAAAGTTTCACCGACGCCCGGGACCAAGAACAAGAGGCCGATGCGCCCCGTCTCGAGAATGTTGCGCAGGCTATCCGTTCGTCGATTGCCCGGTCGATCCGGAATCAGCAGCGTGCGTTCGTCCACGACGTGGACGAATCCGGGTGCGTCGCCGCGCGGAGAGACGTCGGCCCTTCCCTCGGCCGAGTACGTGCTGATCGCCACGAACGGCGAGTGGGCGATGAATCGCCGCATGTGTTCGTCGAGCGCCGGCAATTCTTTTTTGAGGGAGAACGCCGAAGGCGTGCCGACGAGCGCCGCGAGTTCTTCCTTCGACCGGATTCGATGCGAAAATTGTTCGAACGGCATGGGCCACCACGAGAGTTTGAATCGTACGAAAAGTGGGATCACACACGTTCCACGACCATGGCGACGGCGTTACCGCCCCCGAGGCAGAGGCTGGCGAGGCCGTAGCGCAGCTTGCGTTGGTGCAGCGCGTGAACCAGCGTGGCGAGCACGCGGGCACCGCTGGCCCCGATCGGATGGCCCAGCGCGATGCCGCCGCCGTTCACGTTCACCTTCGCTTCGTCCCAGCCGAGACCTTGGCCGCAAGCCAGCATCTGCGCCGCGAAGGCCTCGTTCAATTCGATCAGGTCGATGTCCGCGAGCTTGAGCTCGGCCTTCTCGATGGCCAACTTCATGGCACTCACCGGTGCGATGAAGATGTCCTTGGGCGCGACGCCACTCGTAGCGTAGGAAACGATCCGCGCCAGCGGTTTCGCCCCGAGGCGTTTGACGGCGGAAGCCGAGGCCACGACGCACGCCGCGGCACCATCCGAAAGCTGCGAGGCGTTGCCCGCGCTCACGGTGCCATCCGGTCTGAACGCGGGGCGAAGCTTCGCCAATCCCGCGGCCGTGGAGTCGGCGCGAATGCCTTCGTCGCGCGAAACGGTTCGCGCCTTCGCGCCGGTGCCGATGTTCACGGGCACGATCTCGGTGTCGAAGTCGCCTCGTTCCCAGGCCGCGGCAGCACGTTGGTGGCTCTGCGCCGCGAAGCGATCTTGCTCCGCCCGCGAGATGCCGCACTTCGCAGCGATGTACTCGGCGGAATCGCCCATCGCGCAGTTCTCGAACGCACACCAAAGCCCGTCGCGGATGAGCGAATCGGCCATCGTCTGGTCGCCGTACTTGTACCCCTTGCGGGAACCCAGAAGCAGGTGCGGGGCGTTGCTCATGCTCTCCATGCCGCCGGCCACCACGACGTTCGCATCGCCCGCCTTGATGGCCTGGGCCGCGAGCATGACGGCTTTCAGCCCCGACCCGCAGACCTTGTTCACGGCATACGCGGCGATGGTGTCCGGAAGACCCGCGAAGATCGCCGCCTGCCGGGCCGGGGCCTGACCCACTCCCGCCGACACGACGTTCCCCAGGATCACTTCATCGACCTGATCCGGCTTCACGTTCGCGCGTTGAATGGCTGCGGCAATGGCAACGGCCCCGAGCCTCGGCGCGGGAAGCTCGGCGAGTTCGCCCAGAAACTTCCCGATCGGCGTGCGAACGGCGGAGAGGAGAAAGGCATCCATAATGGTGCTCGCCGCGGATGCGGCGTCCGAGGGTAGCCAGGGGTGGAGCGAAGCGGAACCCCTGGAGAGGTGTGGGGAGTACCGTTCTTGCAGCGAATCACTTCCAGGGGTTGCGCTCGCAAAGCCTCGCTTCACCCCTGGCTACCATCGGACGCCGCATCCGCGGCGACAGGCCAGTGCTTCTACTTTTCTGACTGTCAGTAGTTCAAAACCGCGCCTCGAACCCGATCACGAGCCCTTGCGTCCAGAAATCCGTTCGCGTGAGGAGCGGCGTCGGGCGCTCCGGCCCGGTGAAAGGCTGCCCGCGGCCGACCAATGGAATCTGCATCGGGTTGAGGGTGCGGTCCACCTGATCGCCGGGCCGCACCGCGTCGCTGATGTAGAGGAAGTTGTAACCGACGTAGATGCGCCCGTACTCGCCCACCTTCAAACCCACCTTGAACGTGCCCTCCGGCACCACCGCGAACACGGATCGCGAGTACTGCCCGATGTTCGAACCCTGTGTATAGACGCCGCCGTGATACGACTGGAGCAGCGGTACGGGGGAAGCCGCCGTGATGAGGTGCGTGGCACCGTCGAGGCGGACCATTTCGAAGTTCGTACCGAACGCCGCCTTTCCCGTGAACTCGAAGTAGAACATGCCGCGATGCACGTCCGCCATGAGTCCGACCTGCCCGCCGTGGAACTCGTTGTGGGCGTCGATCTGGTCGGCGATCATGCCGAGCGTCTTGTAGTTCGCCGATTCCGGCGTCGGATATTGGAGCCACTGGCTCTCGACGCGAAGGCCTTCGTTCACCTGGAAGAAGCGGTAGCCGGCAATCGCGTGAATCTTCAACCCGCCCGAGGCGTACAGGTTCCCGATCACGTTCGCCTCGGCACCTTGCACGCGAGTACTCGTGGAAACCGAGACCAGCGCACTGCTCTGCCCAGGCTTCGCAAGGGCGAGTACGTCTTCCTGCCCCGTGACCGCATTCAGAAACGGCAGGCCGATCGACCGGGTGCGGTCGTTGCCCAGATCGGTGACGGAACTCGAGAGCGTGCGAGTGCCGAGGAAGAAATAGCGGCCCTCGAAGCCGACGGTGTCCTCGTGATTCAGGGACCAACCGAGGGTGAGGCGGTAGCCGGCGACGTCTTGCGAATCGATGGAGCGATTTCCCACGAGCAGGGTGGTTGTGGACGGCCCGAGTACGGGGTAGGCGCCGCGGCTCCCGGTGACCAGCGGCGGCAGCGTGTGAGCCTTCGGCCACCAGATCAGCAGTTCGTCGTTGTCCCACCAGTTGCCGAGCACTTTGCCCGTTTTGGCATCGCGACAAATCTCCACCGGTCGAACGCTGGGCGTGGGATTCTCGATGGGTGCCAGTACGGCTGGGGGAAGGTCCACCGGTTGCAGCGGTTGAGAAACCGAGGCACCTCCGGGAAGGATTTGATCCGCGGGCGGCAGCATGGTCGCGAGCGGTGCCGGCGGGATCGCAGGCACGCCGGGCTGGGCACTTGCACGTAGGCCCACCATCAACACCAACGCTATGGCGAACGCTCCCGCACGCATGAACTCCCCTCCCCGCTGTGGTGGAAACTGCTATGCCGCGCAGGGCGGAATCTGTCTACCCGAACCGGTAGACTGAGAGGGCACGCTCCGCTCCGAAGACTCCGCGTCGCGGCTAAACTGAGAACTCACATGCACGACCAATTGCCTGGCTTCCCCACTTCGCGCCCGCGCCGCCTGCGCTACAACCCGCTCGTTCGCGACCTCGTTCGCGAAACCGAAGTCTCGCCGAACGACCTCATCCTGCCGCTCTTCGTGAAGCCCGGCAAAGGCCTCCGGCAAGAGATCGCGTCCATGCCCGGCAACTTCCAACTCAGCGTCGATACGCTGGTCGAAGACGTCGGTGCCGCCCGCGATCTCGGCATCAAGTCGTTCCTCCTCTTCGGCATCCCCGCCACGAAAGACGCTCGCGGCTCCAGCGCCCTCGAAGACCTCGGCATCGTTCAAGAATCACTCCGTGCCCTCCGCAAGGCCCACGGCACCAGCGTGCTCCTGCTCACCGACGAATGCTTCTGCGAATACACGGATCACGGCCACTGCGGCATCCTCCACACTCGTGGAAACACGCAAGACGTGGACAACGACGCCACGCTCGCCATCCTCGCCGAGCAGTGCGTGAGCCACGCGCGGGCCGGAGCGGACGTGATTGCGCCGAGCGGTATGATGGACGGCATGGTCGGGGCGATTCGCCGCGGCCTCGATGCCGCGGGCTTCGAGCACATCCCGATCCTGAGCTACGCCGCGAAGTACGCGAGCGGCTTCTACGGCCCCTTCCGCGATGCCGCCGAGAGCCCGCCGCAGTTCGGCGACCGCAACACCTATCAGATGGACCCGGCCAATGGCGACGAGGCGATGAAGGAAGTGGCTCTCGATCTGGCCGAGGGCGCCGACATGATCATGGTGAAGCCGGCACTTGCGTACTTGGACATCATCCGGCGGGTGAAAGAGCGATTCCGCGTACCGGTGGCGGCGTACAACGTGAGCGGTGAATTCGCGATGGTGAAGGCCGCGGCGCTGAACGGCTGGATCGACGAGAAGCGCGTGACGATGGAAATCCTGACGAGCATCCGCCGGGCCGGAGCGGACATGATTCTGACCTACCACGCACTTGACGTAGCCAAATGGTTACTGTAACACATTAGTCAAGTTGCTTTTAGTTGAGTTTTTCGGAGTCAATTAGCGAGGAGAAGAGATGAACACAATTGTTTGGCGAATACTGCCGGCCTTACTATGGCTTTGGCTCTGCATCGCTGTGGTCAAGTTGATGTCCGGATATGGAAAAGCGCAAGACTATTTCGTTTTCGCTCTCATTCCCATCGCTGTCGTAATCGGTTTCTATTTATTCGGCCGGAGAGACAGGGCTATTCAGTATAGCTTAACATTGGTCTTCTATCCTATCGTCGCGCTATGGCAGTTTCGAACGGCAGGGATGCAAACAACTATTGCAGGCTATAACTGCACCAAACGGATAACCGCCTTCTCAATAACGCCCATCTACTTGCTAGATCACCCTGGCTGAATCCATGTGCCACCAATCAAGGAAAGTGCCAGACTCCTTCAGCCCATAACCCGCTTCAGAGCGGACCCTGCCGAGCA